>CAZLFE010000043.1:0-18071 GCA_964558725.1 uncultured Nitrospiraceae bacterium
ATAGAAAGTACAAATAATGCTATAGAAGGGATCCTCCATACCGCAAGGACTCAACGTCATTTGAGGTATCATCTCTATGCTGCTGCAGCTGTTTTAATAATCACCTATATTCTCGGTATTGACAGGACAGATTTCCTGATTATCTCTATCGCTGTTATCCTTGTCTTGCTTTCAGAGATGTTTAACACCGCTTTCGAATATGTGGTAGACATGCTCTCACCAGAATACAGCGAAAAAGCAAGAATCGCAAAGGATATAGCAGCAGGTGCTGTCTTCATCACTGCCTTTGGAGCAGTAGTCGTAGGATATATCATACTCTTTCCGTACTTCGAAATAATATTTAGGACAGGCATCCATATTTCAAAACATTCAAAGGAAGAAGTTGCATTAATTTCGACTATTCTCGTTTTAATTTCTATCGTGGTAATCAAGGCATATCTTGGGAAAGGTCACCCTTTGCGCGGAGGTATGCCCAGTGGTCATGCTGCAATAGCGTTCTCCTTCTGGGTAGCTGTTACCTATATCACAGAAAATTTCAACGCATCATTATTTTGTTTTACCCTCGCTGTTCTCATTGCACAGAGCAGAGTAGCAGTCAAGGCGCATAGTCCTTTAGAAGTGGTTGTTGGCGCAATCCTGGGAGCAGGGATTACTTTTTTATTATTCAAAGTTTTCTACTAGCGAGAACTTCTCCCTCCCCCTCTCTCTTAAACAACGCAGATAGGATTATAGATACTATGCTGACAATGAGAGCTCCCAGAAAGGCTGACCAGAAGCCGTCCACATAAAAGCCTACATGGAACCAGTTAACTGCAATTTTTGAGGCCAGCCATAAGGTGATTCCGTTGATGACCAGGAGAAACAGGCCCAATGTTAGGATAATAAGCGGTATGGACAGCAGCTTAAGTATTGGACGAATAACTGCGTTGATGAGTCCCAGGATGACCGCCATCACAGCATATACCGTCCAGGCATTCCCCTCAACGTGTATGCCTGGTACCAGCCATGCAGCTACGAAAAGCGAGAGACTGGCTATGACCCAACGGATAAGCAGATTCATTTTAGTTTACCTCTTTTAAAATATACCATTATTACTGCTCCTTATCGACACTTTATTTTATGATTCTTCAGGGAAATGTGTGGAGAATCCCCCTTTGGCAAAGGTCGGTACGACTTGCAACCGAGGGGATGAAGGTGGATTTTATGATGGAGAAGTCTTTGAGAATAATCGGAGCAGTATTCGAAAAGATATGGAAATATTTATGATGATAAAATCTCCCCTCACCCCTCTTTGCTAAAGAGGGGAATAAGAGAAGAGCTTATTTCACCAAGCTCCGAATTCTCAGGGATCGGGGGGTAGAATCTCTGTGATATAATTCCTGAGGGTAATTCCCATGGACACCATTGAAAAGCTGAAAGTTCTGTCGGAAGATTCGCAGTACGATCTGGCCTGTGCATGTGGCACCAATAAAGATGACCGCCGCAAGAGAGGACAGGACAACAAATGGCTCTATCCGGTGACACTTCCGCAGGGAGGATATTCAGTCCTTTTGAAAACCCTGCTCTCCAATGCCTGTGCGAATGACTGCAAGTATTGCCCGCTGCGATCCGAAACAAACATACGGCGCTGTTCACTCAGACCCGAAGAAGTTGCTAACATATTTATGGAATATCTGAAAAAGAAAATGGCATTTGGTCTGTTCCTGAGTTCTGCTGTCATCAATAATCCGGACTACACTATGGAGAAGATCAATGCAGTAGCCCGTCTCCTCAGATACAGACATAATTTCAAGGGCTATATACATCTGAAAATCATCCCTGGCGCATCAGATGCAGCGATCGAGGATACCCTGTCACTGGCGAGTGCAGTATCCCTCAATATCGAGACTCCCGGCAAAAAACGGTTTGTTCTGCTTTCGAACAAGAAAGATTATGTGAAAGATATTATTCGTCCCATAAAGCTTTTGGGCAAGCTCACAGCCCGGGGCAACAGGTTTTCGAGGGTCAAATGCACCACCCAGTTCATTGTCGGGGCCTCTGATGAGACGGATTCGGAAATCATAGAATACATGTTCGGTTTGTATAATCGTTTGAATTTTAAGCGGATATATTTTTCAGCTTACCAGAAAGGTCTGGGGGATTTAGATATTCCCGGTGAAAGGCAATTACTGTCTAATCCGGAAACACCCTTTATGCGGGAGCACCGTTTATACCAGGTAGATTTTCTTATCCGCAGATATGGTTTCACGGAAAAGGACATCATCCCTGACGAACGCGGCAATCTGAGATTGGATAAGGACCCCAAAGAAGTTTGGGCAGACAACCATCCCGAATATTATCCTGCCAGGATCAACACATCGGGCAAAGAGGCGTTATTGAGGGTACCTGGTCTGGGACCGAACACTGTCAGCAGGATACTGAAGATGCGGCGGGATAGAAGGATCACCCGTCTCGAGGATTTGGGTATAAAGGGAAAAAGACTCGAAAAGATAAAGAGCTATGCAATTCTTGAATGATGTTCTCCCTCCTTAAATAACCCTTCATAATTTTCCATTTTATTACTCCGGCAAATGAACTACCCTGCAGCGAGCTGCGAGGTATCGAATCTGTCATTCCGGCTCGTCCGGAATCTTTCTGTAACTCTGTATCCAAAGAAGGATTCCCGACAAGCGGGAATGACAGCTTATAGTATTTATTCGCCGGTGTAATAATTCGTTGACACCTATCAATCTCTACCTTAATACATATAATGCTCCTGTAAGTAAGCGCACCTGATTCCCATACATTCTGAAGCAGCAAATCTTTAGGTGGATTCAACTATTGAAAACTCCCCTCTTTTGTAAAAAGGGGTGAGGGAAGATTATAAATTTCGATTGTCTTTTCGATAGGCAACTACAGGCTTTTGCCTTAATAAAAAGGGAATATTAAGTACTTATCTTTAGTAATCCCCCCTGCTCCCCCTTAAAAAAGGGGGATTTGAAAAAGGACATATCATTGCATCCCTAATGTTTTGCTACTTGCACTACTTTTTTTGCCTTGACAACTACATTTTTTTGGCTTGACATTTGTAAAAGGGTATGCCTTAATAGAAACGATTTCTATTTAAAAAAGAAAGGTCTCACATGCCCAATGATTTCCCTCTGACTTTAAAAAAATTAAATCTAAGGATCACACCAAAAAGGGTAGCCATTCTTGAGATTCTCATGAAAGAAGCAGTCTATTTAAGTCCTGAGGAAATATGGAAGAAAATGAAAATGCGATTTGTAAAAATAGGTCTTCCCACTGTCTATCGGAACTTAGAAGAACTTTCCGAAGGAAACATCATATCAAAGGTCAACCATCCAATCCGCCAGCTTTACTATTACCTTTGTCAGAACCAATCTCATCATCACCATTTCATCTGCCTTTCATGCCATAAAGTAGAAGACATAAATTTGTGCGGAGCAAAAGAGGTCGAAGAAGAAGTAAAAAAGAAAATAAAGGGAAAAGTGCTTTCGCACATCCTGCAGGTTAATGGACTTTGTAAGAATTGTTTGAAGAAGAAAAACACATGAAATCTAAACATTTAACAATATTTATTTCGCTTACAAATCCCCACTCCCCCCCTTTGACCCCTCTGTGTCCCCCCTTAGTAAGGGGGGAATTAAAGGGGGGTAAAGGGGGATTATCTTTCTTGTCCCTTTTATCTTGCTACAGCATGTTCATTTTAATTTTAGTCATAGCCTTTTTTACGCTCTCCTGTGAGAAAAAAGATAATAAAGTTGCAGGAGAGAAAAAGCTCAAGGTTGTCACGAGCCTGTTTCCCCTCTATGATTTTGCCAAGAATATCGGAAAGCAAAGAGCAGATGTCACCTTTCTGCTTCCCCCGGGTGTTGAACCCCACAGTTTTGAACCGAGACCAGGAGACATATTAAAAATAAATGAAGCAGACATTTTTATCTATACCGGAAGGTTCATGGAACCATGGGTTGAGGACATCTTAAAGGGCATTGGCAGCCAGGGACCACTGATAATAGATTCGAGTAAGGTTATCAGGCTCACAGAGGAAGCAGGTAAAATGGACCCCCATATCTGGCTTGACTTTTCAAATGCAAAGAAAATGGTCGTCAACATCCTTGACGGTTTTCTCAAGAAGGATCTTGCAAATAAAGATTATTATCTCAAAAATGCTGAAGAATACAAAAAAAAGCTTGATGAGCTTGATAAAAAATTCAGAGATTCTCTTACATCCTGTCAGAAAGATATCATCATCCATGGTGGGCATTTTGCCTTTGGCTATTTAGCGAAGAGATATAATTTGAAATATCTTTCTGCTTACAAAGGATTCTCACCTGATGCAGAGCCCACTCCGAGGAACTTGATTGAACTCACTAAAAAGCTGAAAGAGCATGATATAAAGTATATATTTTATGAGGAATTGATCAGCCCAAAAGTCTCAGAAGCGATTGCGAGAGAGACAGGGGCAAAACTCCTGATGCTTCATGGTGCTCATAATGTTACCAAAGATGAGATGGATCGGGGTGTAACCTTCATATCTCTTATGGAACAGAATCTCAATAACCTTAAGGTAGGACTTGAATGTCAGTAAACATCCTCTCCACTGAAGGGCTTAGCTTTCGTTATAACTCTTTAGAGGTTTTGAGTGACATCTCTTTCGGTATAAATGTTGGAGATTATATCGGACTCGTAGGCCCTAATGGTTCTGGGAAAACCACACTCATCAGGATCATCCTTGGACTTATGAAGCCAAAAAAGGGAAGCATCTCCCTCTTTGGAGTAGAGTCCTGGAAGTTCAAAGAATGGTATAGGGTCGGTTATCTTCCACAAAGAACCCTATTCAATCCTTATTTCCCGGCCATGGTAAAAGAGATTGTTTCCTCAGGGCTTTTTTCAAGGAAGAGATCACGCAGAGGACTCGATAAACCTGAGGAAACAATGATAGACGAAGCTATGAGATTGATGGATGTACTGGACATCAAAAATAATTTAATTGGTGATCTTTCAGGAGGTCAACAACAGAGGGTTCTCGTTGCGAGGGCAATCGTAAATGAGCCGGATCTTTTAATCCTCGATGAGCCAACGACAGCTCTCGATCCGGAAACAAGGGAAAAGTTTTTCTATACCCTTCAGGAACTGAATCAAAATAAAAAAGTAACCATTATTCTTGTCACCCATGACATCGGAAGTATCGGCAAATATGCATCAAAACTTTTGTATCTCGATAAGAGGGTTATCTTCTATGGAAGTTTTGAGGATTTCTGTTCTTCTGAGGACATGAGGAGCTATTTTGGTGAATTTGCACAACATTTGATATGCCACAGACATGATTGAAAATGGAAATCCTTGATTTTTTACAGTATGAGTTCATCCGGAGGGCTTTGATAACGGGCTCATTTATTGCCTTAGCTTGCTCGATATTAGGCGTATTGCTTGTATTGAGGCGTTTCTCTTTAATCGGGGATGGACTTGCCCACGTTACCTTTGGAAGTGTTGCCATAGGACTGCTTTTAAAGCAGCATCCTCTCTATGTTTCAATCCCTATTGTCATGTTAAGCTCTTTAGGAATTCTGAAATTAACAGAAAAGGCCAGGCTCTATGGAGATGCAGCCATCGGTATTGTATCTTCCCTTGGTATTGCAGGTGGCATACTCATAGCAAGTATCGCAGGAGGTTTTAATGTTGACCTCTTCAGCTATCTCTTTGGCAATATCCTGGCAATCAGCAAGGCAGAGGTTTTCACCTCGATGGCCCTCTCTATCATGGTACTTTTAAGCATTTTCCTTTTTTATAATGAGCACTTTTCCACAACCTTTGACGAAGAATTCGCAAAGATATCAGGAATAAACACGAAAAAGATAAATTCCATACTCGTTCTCCTGACAGGGATAACAGTTGTTCTTGCCATGAGGGTAGTCGGGATAATGCTCACATCCGCCCTTCTGATATTACCTGCTGTTACAGCACTTCAGATTGCAAGGAGTTTTAAGAATACCATGGCTATCTCATCAATCATCGCAATATCGTCAGTAATCATAGGTATCTATATCTCCTTCATGATAAATCTGCCGACAGGTGCAACAATAGTGATGACAAATTTTATATTTTTTGTAACTGCATTTTTGTATAGAAATATTTTTTAAAATATTACTTATAAGAAAAAAACTTGACTGTAAACAAATCGGATGCTATTTTCTTAATAATGGCTGAAAAAATAATAGAATCATTTCAGGTAAGACGCATTGAAATCCTTGACGAGAAAGGAGATGCTGATGAATCCCTCATGCCTGCTCTATCCGATTCAGATATACGCAGGATATTTGAATTACTTATTCTTTTAAGAACTTTTGACCAGCGCGCCCTATCACTCCAGAGGGAAGGCAGGCTTGGCACATATGCCCCTATCCTGGGTCAGGAGGCATCTCAAGTTGGAAGTGCTTTTGCCCTCGAAAAGTCTGATTGGATTTTTCCATCTTATAGAGAATCGGGAGTTTATATAACTATAGGCTATCCTCTCCATATGCTGTTTCAGTACTGGGCCTTGGATGAAAGGGGTCTTAAAACTCCAGCCGATTTTAATATCTTTCCTATCAGTATTCCTGTAGGAACTCAGGTACTTCATGCCGTAGGTGCTGCAATGGCATCAAAATACAGAAAAGACAAAACTGCAACCGTTACGTATTTCGGGGACGGAGGTACATCAAAGGGCGATTTCCATGAGGGCCTCAACATGGCAGGTGTATTTAAATTACCCGTTATCTTTATCTGCCAGAATAACCAATGGGCAATATCGATGCCGAGATCAAAACAATCCACATCAAAGACCCTTGCTCAAAAGGCATACAGTTACGGAATCGAGGGAATTCAGGTGGATGGCAATGATGTATTTGCTGTTTATAAGGCAACAGCATATGCCCTTCAGAAGGCGAGACAGGGTGAGGGGCCAACATTTATTGAATGTGTCACATATAGAATTGCTGACCACACAACTGCTGACGATGCGACCAGATATCGTTCAAAAGAAGAAGTCGAGATGTGGAAAGCAAAAGACCCGATTCAGAGGTTGAAACTGTTCATGGAGAAAAAGGGTCTATGGACAGTTCAATATCAAAAAGAGGCTGAAGATAAAGCAACGTCAATGATAGATGAGGCTGTAAAAACCTCGGAATCTTTAGAGCCACCGCAACCCAGAGAGATGTTCACTTATATATATGAAAAACTAACACCGAGACAGATAAAGCAGTTGAAGGATTTCTGATATGCCGAAGTTAAATATGGTGCAGGCAATAAACTTTGCTCTGAAAGAAGAAATGCAACGGGATGATAGTATCGTAATCCTCGGTGAGGATGTAGGAAGAGACGGAGGGGTATTCCGCACCACAGAGGGTCTGTACAATGAGTTTGGACCTGAAAGGGTCATAGACACTCCGCTTTCTGAATCAGGCATCATTGGGACTGCTATTGGAATGGCTGCATATGGACTGAGGCCTGTTGCAGAGATACAGTTTATGGGATTTATTTATGCTGCCTTTGATCAGATATTTTCCCATGCTGCAAGAATTCGCTACCGCTCGAGGGGAAGGTATACATGCCCTATGGTTATAAGAACTCCCTATGGAGCAGGTGTAAAGGCGCTTGAACTTCATTCTGAAAGCACTGAAGCATTCTTCTGTCATATGCCCGGTATTAAGGTAGTTGTACCATCAACACCCTATCATGCAAAAGGCCTGTTAATTTCCTCGATCAGAGATCCAGATCCCGTAATTTTTCTCGAGGCAATGAGATTATACCGTCTTATTAAAGAGGACGTCCATGAAGGGGAATACACCATCCCTCTCGGAAAAGCAAGGGTTGTTCAGGAAGGTAATGATGTAACCATAATCTCCTGGGGCAGTATGCTTCACAGATCTTTACAGGCAGTGGAAGGCTATGATGCCGAAGTGATAGATTTAATGACTCTTAGTCCCTTTGATGAGGAAACCATACTGAATTCAGTGAAAAAAACCGGGAGGGTTTTGATAGTACACGAAGCGCCTAAGACGTGCGGATTTGGTGCGGAGATTTCTGCAACCATTGCAGAGGACGCCATACTTTATTTAAAGGCTCCTATACTGAGAGTCACAGGATACGATGTTATAATCCCCCTCCCCAAGCTCGAAGATCATTATTTGCCTTCTGTAGAGAGGATAAGAAGGGCCATCGAGGAGGTAACGAAATATTAGACTAATGTGCCGTCATATAAATAACTTTACATACACACTTATCGACAAACAATACCCCTCTTTGGAAAAGAGGGGCGAGGGGAGATTTTATGAATTATAACTGCAAACATTTGTTCTTAAAATCCCCCTCAATCCCCCTTTGCCAAAGGGGGAAGAGAGAATAAAGGAGTATTATCATGCCTTTTGATTTTACACTACCTGATTTAGGTGAAGGAATAACAGAAGGTGAGTTAAGGAAATGGCTCGTTAAGGAAGGGGACACCATCGAAGAGCATCAGACAGTTCTTGAGATAGAGACCGACAAGGCAATTGTGGAAGTGCCATCTCCCAGAAAAGGAAAGGTAGTAAAAATCAACAAGGAGGCAGGAGAGATAGTAAAAGTTGGAGAGGTCTTGATGTCAATTGCAGAAGAAGGAGAAGCAGTTGAAGAAAGGCCGAAATCCGTTTCTGTAGTCGGAGTCCTCCCTGAGGAAGAAGAGGAGATACTTGCAACCCCTTCGGTAAGGACACTGGCAAAAGAGCTTGGAGTTAAACTTGAGATGATAAAGGGCTCCGGTCCCGGAGGGAGCATTGCAAAAGAGGATGTTATAAAGGCATCCGAAAAGGTCAAGAAGGCAGAAGATCAATACGGGATTACCGAGCGAGTCCCTTTAAAGGGGCTAAGAAGGACAATAGCAAAGAACCTCGTAACAGCACACCAAACAATGGCCTTTGTTACCGTTATGGATGAAGCAGATATTACCGACCTATGGAACATCAGGGAGCGGGAAAAGAATGTATTGCAAGAAAAGGGTATCCATTTAACCTTTCTTCCCTTTTTTATAAAGGCTGTACAGCACTCCCTTGCAGAGCATCCATACCTTAATGCCTCGATTGACGGGGAAAAAGAGGAGATTATTGTTAAGAAATATTACAACATGGGTATTGCTGTTGACACCCCCGATGGCCTCATGGTACCTGTGATAAGGGATGTGGACAAAAAAACCGTCCGTGAGCTCGCCTCAGAGATGCAGGACTTGAGCCAGAAGGCGAAGGAAAGAAAAATAAAGTTAGAGGAGATGAAGGGTAGCTCTTTTACCATCTCTAACTGGGGACACTTTGGTGGGACCTTTGCAACTCCCATAATAAACTACCCTGATGCTGCAATCCTGGGAACAGGAAGGATTTCTGATAAACCGTGGGTAAAGGACGGGCAGATTTTAATTAGAAAAATCCTTCCCATTTCATTGACCTTTGACCACAGGGTAACAGATGGTGCTGATGCAGCAACCTTTCTATCGAAGGTTATTCGTTACCTCGAAGACCCCGGTCTCCTCTTTATCGAGAGTGCATAAGATTCTTTAATTTGAAAAGTTATAACTTACCATCAGACAGTGCCTGAAAACCCGACACTTTCTTTGTAATGCACAAAGTAAAACCTTGAGTGCGGAACAATCATTGGGTAGGTCAGTTTCGGTATGAAAATCTTCTTGCTCGTAGAAAAAATAGATGTCAGACGATCTCTTTATTAAGCAGTATATCTGTTTTGACATGATTCATCGTATAAACTTCATTTAAATACCTGTTAATATCGACCTGCTGCTCACCAATGTATGGCTTCAGGTAATTCACGGAATGCCCAATCATCTTTCTATATACAACATCATTGAGGAAATATGAGGGGAAATCGACTATGTAGCTATTAAGAACTGAATATAACTGTGGGTTAGTAAAATCCAGAAAATCAAGATTACTGAAGGTTACAATTATCTGTCCCTCAAAACTGCTCCATAACTTAATAAAGGTATTCATATGAAAAGCAGGGAGTTTATTGATGTCTTTAAAAACGAGGAGATCGAAATAGGTAAAGTCCTTGACATACCAATCATCGTTCGAGATGTTCTTGCACGGCACCACACACAATGTCCTCGAATTCAGATCAAGGCTGTCTGAGTTTATGAGCTTGCCGAGGACAAAATGAGCATAAGAAGCGTCCTCATATCGTAGTGCCATCCTTTTTACCTTCATGCGGTCAAAATACGCGAAAGACTGGACGAGATATTCGAACCTGATATCTTTTCCAAGGTAGCTTTCAATATTGAACGAACCAACCGGTAACGATGGCTGTAAGATACTCCCCTTCACAGCAAAATCCTCCAAGATGGTCTTTGCATCACTCACTGATTTATCTATGAAATTATGGATCTTTTTCTCATCCATGCCCTTGCCCCTCAGTCTCTTCGTGAGAATAAAACCGCTTTCTCTATCTTTGTCTATAAGGAATTCCACAGCAAGGAAGGTTAGATATGCTATATAGGAAAAGATAAGCCCGTTCTTAGTTAATGATATTTTCATATTTTCCGAAGGCGAATAGTGCGGGTTGAGGGTACTATGTGCCAGGACATAACCATTATAGAACTCCCCAAAAGCCCCTATGCTCTTTTCGAAGTAGTACCTGTTTATCTGAAGCGGATCTATCCCGAAGAACACTTTCTCGTACATCCGTGATACCTCTGAATACAGCCTGGACGAGGATTTATAATAATTGTCCAGGATGCCGCTGCTTTCTCTGATCAATATCTCGATCCCGGCTGTCTCAAAGGAAAGAAGAGCATTGCCTTCCGGTTGAATGTCCAACAATCCGAAAAAACGACATAAGTTTTTGAACACTGCAGACTTCAGGATATTGTACATCTCATAATCTTTAAACACGGACAAGGACGTCTCGGACTGAAACATCCTTTTATGAACATTGTCCCGTATGATCTTACGAACACTGTCAAGCCCAAGCCTGTTGATGGCAAAGTTAATATCCACACCGTAGGTCTCGCTGATAGAATCTGAACTGATCGCTTTTGCAATCAAGTCATCCCTCAGTGATTGTTCATTCTCCTTGATCTCTTGAATAGTTTCCTCGTCCTCCTTATCATTTTTTTCAGCCTTTTTCTTTTTTTCCTCCAGATTGGAGATCTCATCTATATATATCCCTATCTTCACGAAATTTGGCTCAGAGCTGTCTACTTCCATGAGAAGATTTATCATTTTGATCAAGATCTCGTCTTTTCTATATTGCTGGATGGCTTTATCCGGGACACTCATCTGGGGTCGGACAACTGCTTCTTTTGGCCTTTTTATCCTTTTGATAATAAATGTGGGGTCGTCAAAAGCTCCTGAAAATTGCAAGCCGATAAAGTTCTTGTCCTCCCATCGAACATCCGTCTTTATTTCTAAAGTGGAAATATTGAAGTTTAACGTCGGGTCTTTAGCGGTGAATCCGGGTACTTTCCTTATCTTCAGGCCTTTTCTACTGACCTCAACAATGCTTCCAATGTCTTCAATGGGAATCTCATCGATAAAATACCTATCGTATTTTCTCTGGTTCAGGGGCTTTTTCGTTTCCATGCTCTGTCCCCCTCGTTAAAGAAAATCATCTAGCGTTCATAGTGCATACTTAGAGCCTAAAGAGGCTATCGGCATTGCAATATTAGGTTTGCAAAATATTAAAATACTATCTCCCTATATGGGAAACAATTATGCAATAGTTAAGAAATAATAGCAATGACAAAATATCCACGATTACAAAATCATTGGCAACAAAAAGGGGGCTGAATGCTTCTCCATTTGCATTATTATCACAAACTGTTAAAAGTGCAGATTACGGGAAAAACTACACAAATTATGCCAGAGATATTTATGTTTCTTTCGGTTAAGCTTCAATCTGAAGTCTCCAATACCGAAGACTTCGTTCATTTTTGCTTTTCTGCAACTTCAGATTGAAGCTTAACCGTAATCCTCAACGATAATTTCCCAAATGCAGTGTATAATTATTTATGATTGTTACTCCTGCGATCCGGTCTCTTAATTTATTAAGCATTTATCTTCTCCTCAACCGTGCTTTGCTAATCCAAAAAAGCAACAATAGTATTGCCTTTTGGTAATGAAAATTTTAAGCCGGTCCTTTTTGTTGTTTATATTTCTCTTCCTTATTTCATTGAACCCCCTTCCTGCGGAAAATAAAGTTCTTCAGACCGAGGAGGTTATAGTAATTTTTGAAGATCACCAGGTAGGTGCTGCAGAAGAGGTCGCGAAGGTATATCCAACTGTTAAGTCGGAACTCGCTGAAAACTTGGGGTGGGAAGTGGACTTCAGGCCCACTGTGCTTCTGGACAGAGGAGGAGAGACCATCAGGAGGAATACCGGAAGTGATATATTTGTTGCATATGCCGTCCCCCAAAGGAACCTCATTGTGCTTGATACCTCAAGGGTTTATGCTAAACCCTTTTCGCTTGAGTCAACGTTAAAACACGAATTGTGTCACCTCCTTATTCACCGCAATATTGAAAGACTGCCAAGTTGGCTTGATGAGGGGGTCTGCCAGTGGGCAAGTGGGGGCATCGCAGAGTTCATGACAGAAGATGGCAAGAGAGTACTCCAGAACGCCACCGTCTCTGGCAGGCTGATAGGCATAAGAGAACTCGATAGATTTCCTCCAGAGGACATTATCCTTGCCTACGAAGAAAGCAAAAGCATCGTTGAGTATATCGAAAGTGAGTTTGGTAAACAGGAGATCCTGCAGATTCTTAACTATCTGAAGGAAGGGTATCCCCTTGATGACTCCCTCCAAAAGGGGCTTTCAGTTACAACCTCAGAACTTGATGAGAAATGGAAGGCTTATCTTAAGAAAAAGCATGCATGGCTTTCATATCTCAGCCGCAACCTGTATGGAATACTATTTTTCTTTGCTGCTTTGGCTACAGTATACGGCTTCATGAGAATGTTGAAAAAGAAAAAAGAATATAGAGATGAACCAGAAGATGAGGATATAAAATCATCTTGACAGCAACTTCACAATTAAGTTTTAGCGGAATATGAACAAGAAAAATAATTATCATTCATCAGACTTTTCTGAGGATAAAAACTAATTACTAAGGCGGTCATAATTAATGCCACTTATCAGAAATAAGTCCATAGAAGAAGCACCTTGCGTGTCATTCCCTGGGAATCTTTCTTTTTAGAAGGATTGCGGACAAGCCGCAATGACAAAAATGAAGCCAACGATGTGGTGTTACTTATGATTTTCATAGTATGTCCTCTGCAGAAGTGCATCTGTCAGAGCAAGTTCTAATTCTTACACCTTATTCAATGACCTCAAACTTGACAACTGCGCCCTCAGGGATTTCCTTTATCTCTGCAACTTTTACTCTAGTCCCAAAATCTTCTAATAAAACTCTCAGGTCATCAAAATAATCATAGAAGCCACAGGTCCAGCAGAAAGGTCCTATAAACTGAACTTCAAAGAATTTTTCATTTATTGAAAGCAGTGTTGCTGTCACCTCAGGAGATCTGTATTTGTTGTATTGGGTAATTGCTTTCTTAAGAACAGTTTTTAATTTCACAAATCTATTGTATTACCTTTCAATATTTTTTCCTTAAAAATGGTTTGTATATACTGAAAACCTCTTCTTTCGTTTCGTAAGACAAACACTGACAAGGAGAAGTGAAAAACACCTACAAAAATATCAGACGAATGCTGATACCCTAATGCATGTTTTGGGTATATAGTTAACTATTGAAATATTTTAAAAATAAATGTTCAGGAGGTGTGCTATGGCAAAACAAGAGACGAAGCAAGAGACAAAGGAATTAGTAAAGGGTGAACCATCAAGACCTCTTTCTACCTTTGAGGCGATGGAGAGGTGGTTTGAGGATGCTTTCAGAAGGCCCTTTCCTTTATTGAGTCCCTCATGGTTGCCAAAGTTGAGAGTAGCTGAAATGGAAGAATTAATGCCTTCTGTTGATGTCTTCGAGGAAGGCGATGAGGTAGTAGTAAAGGCAGAATTGCCAGGAATGAAGAAAGAGGACATCGATGTGAGCATGACTGATAATGCCATCAGTATCTCTGGAGAAAAGAAAAAAGAAGAGAAGGTCGAAAGAAAAAATTATTACAGGGAAGAACGTTCATACGGTTCCTTTATACGCAGCTTTCGATTTCCCGTAGAGGTACAAACAGATAAGGCAAAGGCAAACTTCAAAGAAGGGATTCTGGAGATACGAATCCCAAAGACTGAGGAGGCCAAGAAGAAAGAGAAAAAACTTGTGATTGAATAATGGTTAAACAAGTATAAAGCACAACGACTTAGAATTTTAATTCTGGGTTGTCATGCTTCTAAGGAGGTAATCCTCATGGCTGAGATTAAATGGGAAAGGGATTTCAATATTGCCGTAGAGAAAGCCAAAGAAACCGTGAAACCAATCTACCATGATTTCTGGTTTGACGGCTGAGCTGGCTGTGCAGCAATGAATGCGGATCCGTATTCAGACGAGAAGGTTAAGAAGTTCATAGAAGAAGAGTTTATCCCGCTAAAGAGCCAGTGTTTCCGGGACAAGCGGACTGAGCTCATGAAGAAGTTTGATATCAAGTGGACTCCCACTCTTCTGATTCATGACTCTGCAGGAAAGGAACATTACAGGTTTGTGGGGTACATTCCCATCGATGACTTTTTAGCACACCTGAAATTTGGCAAAGGAAAGGTCTTTTTTAACCATTATCGCTATGACCAGACGATTGCTCAGTTCAAGGCTGTCATTGAACAGCATCCAAATGCAGGCGTAACCCCAGAGGCAATATTTTACCTTGGGGTAGCAGAGTACCTGAAAACCCATGATCCTAAAGCGTTGCGAAGAGCATACGACACATTAACATCAAAATATCCACAGAGCAAATGGACACGTAGGGCTCAACCATATTCTCAGATATCTTTATGAGACCGTTCAATAAATAAGGTAGTTTTCGGGTCATTCCTGCGAATGCAGGAATCCAGATAGTGTCAGCTAAATAACTTTACTGCTCTGTCATTCCGAGCGAAGCGAGGAATCTCGTAGTGAGATTGCTTTGGGACGTTGTCCCTCGCAATAACAGTAAAGAAGTGTTACAGACAGGACACTATCTGACAACTCCTTAAAAAAACACTGGATTCCCCCCTCCGCGGGAATGACAGCGGGAGTGACAGAATTAAGGTAAAAGACAGCAAAGTGTAGCCGCAACCTTCAGGTGCGTATTTAAAAAACTATCACGCTATCTATACCACTCATTTTTTTCTTTAGGCACATACCAGTGTATAAAGTCATACCATATGCCAAGTGGTGCTTTTTCTACGCCTTTGAACCTTTTATGAAGTACGGGAAGGGCATCAGGAACATAAAGAAAGGTATAGGGCTGATCATCAGCTAAGATTTCATGAATCCTGTGATAAATCTTTTTCCTTTTCTCTATATCAAATGTGCGTCTTCCTTCGAGCAAAAGCCTATCTACCTCTTCATTCTTGTATGAAATAAAATTAAACTCCCCTTCTCTGGTCTTTGAAGAATGCCAGATGTCATAGGCATCAGGGTCTCTCGATAAAGCCCATCCCAAGATGACAGCCTCAAAACGTTTCTTGTCGATAAATTCGTGAAGCATTGTCTGCCATTCAAGTACCCTTATCTTCATTTCAATCCCCACCTTTTTAAGGTTCTCCTTTATTATCTGGGCTGTCCTGAGCCTTGCATCATTACCCTGATTGATAAGGACAGTGAAACTGAAGGGTTCACCATTCTTTTCAAGGAGACCATTCTTGCCTTTCTTCCATCCTGCCTGGGCAAAGAGTACCAATGCCTTCTCAGGATTATATTCGAGGTCTTTAATATCAGGATTATATGCCCATGATTCCGGTGGAAAAGGACCGGTACAGGGTGTTCCATATCCAAGGAGGACACCAGCAATAATATCCTCCTTGTTGATAGAATAGGTAAATGCCTGCCTCACTCTTTTATCCGAAAACCTCGGGTCACGGTGATTATAGCCTAAATAGGTATAACCGAAAGCAGGATATCTGAATTTCTGAAAGTATTTTTTAAAGAGTTCTGAATTTGCCTGGAGCTTAAACTGTTGGGGTGTAAGACCCATAAAGTCTATGCCCCCAAATTTCAGTTCAAGAAACATAGTCGCAGGGTCAGGTATGATCCTCGCAACATACTTATCAATCCCTGGCCTTCCCTCAAAGTACCCATCGAATGCCTCAATGACCATCTTCTGACCAGTCACCCACTCTTTTAATGTATAAGGACCTGTTCCCACAGGATTTCTACTGTATATTTCTGAACTTATATCTTTTCCATCAAGTATATGTTTAGGTATTATTCCCATGCCCCATGATTCAAGTGCTGGTGCATAAGGCTCTTTATAAAAGACCCTTACAGTATACTTGTCTAATACCTCGACCTTTTCTACAGGGCCATAATTACTGCTGTACGGAGTGGGGACCTTCGGGTCTATTACAGTCTTATAGGTAAACAAGACATCGTCCGCAGTAAATTCTACGCCATCATGCCATTTAACACCCTTTCTGAGATGGAATGTTAGCTGAAGACCATCAGGAGACACATCCCATGACTCAGCCAAATCACTGGCTACCTTTATATTCTTATCATATTTAGTCAGTCCATTATATATAAGACCGCTTATTTCACCGGATGCACTATCCGATGCAAGGAGAGGAAGGAGTCTCTTTGCATCGGCAAGAAATCCTATGGTAATGGTATTCGGCTTTTTAATATCAGGTTCACGGGTACATCCAGGAGTAAGGAACAGAAAGGAAGAAGTGATAAAGAGGAGAAATATTTTCAGTTTCACGTATTATTTTTATTTTGCTGGTGCGGGTGGTTGTGGTCCTTGCTGCTGTGCAGGTGCTTGACTTGGCTGCACCCCCCCACCCTGTAGCGGCCCGGGTGCTGCTGGTATTGACCTCTTCTCCTCTGTCACAGGAGATTTTTTAACGACCGAGCCACCTTTAGCAGTAATAACAGCTAATGTGAGAGATGAAATCATGAAAACAATCGCAGCAACAGTAGTCATCTTGTTTAAAAATGTTGCGGCACCCCGACTTCCAAAAAGTGTCTGGCTTGAACCTCCAAAGGCTGCACCGAGCTCTGCGCCTTTACCACTTTGAAGAAGGACTATACCTATAAGAAAAAAGCAGACGATAATGTGAATTATAAGTATCAGTATTAACATTGTTCCTCCAAATTTATAGCCTTTTAAAATTAACTATCCTGACAAAACTTTCGACCTTCAGGCTCGCACCACCGACAAGCGCACCTTCTACATCCTCACAAGCCATCAGGGAGTCTATATTCTCAGGAGTTACGCTACCTCCGTATATTATACGGACTTCATCGGCTTTATTGCCATATTTGACCCTGAGCCTTTCCCGTATATAGGCATGGACTTCCTGCGCCTGCTCAGGGGTTGCCGTCCTCCCTGTGCCTATTGCCCAGATAGGCTCATATGCTATGACTATGTTGTCGATATCCGTCTCGTCTAACCCCTGACTAATCTCTCTTTCAAGAACATCAAATGTCCTCCCTGCCTCCCTCTCTTTAAGGGACTCACCAATACAGAAGATTACTCCAAGTCCCCTTTTTTGTGCAGCCTTTATTTTCCTGTTCACGATTTCATCTGTTTCTTTGAAATACTGCCTCCTCTCAGAATGGCCGATAATCACATGCCTGCAACCAATATCTGCAAGCATGAGAGGAGAGACCTCTCCTGTATATGCACCCTTTTCTTCATAGAATACATCCTGTGCAGCAAGTACGATATGAGTATTCATAAGTAATTTAAGTATCTCTGCTGCTATAGACAGAGAAGTAAAAGGAGGTGCGATAACAATATCAACATCTGTTACTTCTTTTACTTCGGAGAAAAAACCAGCTATAAACTCCCGCGTCTCAGATGAGGTCTTGTTCATTTTCCAGTTTGCTGCTATAAAGGGCCTTCGCATATCGATAATTTAGTTTATATATGATTTTATGTCAAGGTAAGAATCAATATTT
>CAZLFE010000044.1:0-6568 GCA_964558725.1 uncultured Nitrospiraceae bacterium
GACAATTTTGAAACTTCTTGCAATTGCAAGTCTCCCTTGAAGAGTATTTATTTTTGTTACCAATGATGTCAGCTTACCAAAAATTTCTTTTGGGCATGGAGTTAAAAAAAATCCTTTACCTCACATAGGGAGTTATGGTATTTTTTAAATCTTATATTAAGAACGGTAATCTTTCCTCGATAGCTCGGAGGGGATAAAAGGAGTCTTTAGGTATGTTAATTATCGGAGAGAAGCTGAGCATAATAGCAAAGAGGGTTCGGGAAGCTATGATGAACAGAGATAAGGGGCCTATACAGGACATTGCCACGTCTCAATGGAAAGCTGGTGCAGGCATGATAGATGCGAACATAGGTCCAGCAGAAGATGGAGGGGAGTCATTGATGGAGTGGGTGGTAACCACCATACAAGAAGTTGTTCCCCTTCCACTTTGTCTCGACACAACAAATTATAAAGCAATCGAGGCTGGGCTTAAGGTCCATAATAACAAGTGGGGAAAGCCCCTCATAAACTCCACTTCAAATGACCCTGAGAGGTTTCCAATGCTCGAACTCGCAGCTAAATACAACTCTCAGATAATCGGGCTCACTGTAGGCAAAGGCGGACTGCCTGCAGACGCAGAGGAACGGGCTGCAATTGCTGCAGAGATTATGGCAAGGGCCATGGAATATGGTCTCCCCCTTGAAGATTTATACCTGGATCCCCTCGTGTTACAGATAGCAACCTCCCAGGACCATGCAGTAAAGGTCATTAAGGCAATAAAGATGTTTCAGGAATTAAATGATCCTCCAATGAAAACGGTTGTCGGTCTTAGTAATGTGTCAAATGGGTGTCCAAAGCAATTGAGACCAATACTGAATAGCTATTTTCTCGCACTCTTACTGTACGAAGGACTTACTGCAGCCATAGCAGACCCACATGAGATAACGCCGACAGTAAAGACCATAAATGTGATACTGGGTAAGACGCTTTATGCACATTCGTATCTGGAAATGTAATTTTCAGGGTTCAAGGATTCAGGTCCGCCTGAGGCGGATCAGGGGTTCAAGTTAAATAAAAATTCAATCACTCGAATCCTCGTTTCCTTGACTCCTTGAATCCTATAGATTTGAGGAGGAGACATGGCTTTTACACCACCAGTAGAGACGTATGCAGGGAAGGTCTGTTCGCCAACAATTGGCGTAGGTGGTACAACCCTTACCTTTGGGGGAGAGAATGTTCTTCCTTTTCATGCCTTTGAAGGTTTGGTGCCGAACAGGCCTGTTATCGCTTATGAGATTCAGGATGTGCCCCCAACAGAATGGCCAGAAACTGTTCTGAAGCCATATGAAAATGTTTCTCATGACCCGGTTACCTGGGCAGGATATTGCCAGAATGTCCTTAAGGCGAAAGCAATAGCTCTCAGGCTAATAGGCACACACCCTGACAGGGAGAACCGCTCTCCCGAGAACGCAGCAAAGACTGTCAGGGATGTCCTTTCTGCAATAAACATCCCCCTTATTATTCTCGGTAGTAACCATGCTGAAAAAGATGCATCAGTTCTTGTTGCTGCAGCAGAGGCTGCAAAGGATAAAAACTGCATCATCGGTAAGGCACAGGAGTCTAATTATAAGACTATCGTTGCAGCTGCAATGGCGAATAATCACAAATTGATTGCGATGTCAGAGCTTGATATCAATCTATCCAAACAGCTCAATATTTTAATCATACAGATGGGGTTTGAAAGAGAAAGGTTAATCACAGACCCCATGTGTGCTGCCCTCGGATATGGTCTTGAATACACGTATTCTGTTATGGAGAGGATAAGGCTTGCTGCTCTTACACAGAACGATTCCACAATGCAGCCACCCCTGTTAGGAGATATAGGAATGTATGTCTGGAAGGTAAAAGAGACGGTAGCCTCTGAAACAGATTTGCCTCAGTGGGGGTCTTTACAAGAGAGGGGGATAGCCTGGGAGGCTGTTACCGCAACAGCCCTTCTCTTGGCTGGTACTGAAATCTTTATCATGCGGCATCCTAAAGCCATTGAGGCAGTGGACAAAATAATTGATGAACTGATATGAAACAGAGATTTGGAGAAAAGAAATGGCGTTAACTGGAGTCGAAATATTTAAACTTCTCCCAAAAACAAACTGTAAGAAATGCGGTTATCCCACATGTCTTGCTTTTGCAATGAAACTTGCTCAGAGACAGGCCTCTCTAGAATCATGTCCGGATGTCTCCGAAGAGGCTAAGCAGAAACTCGGTGAGGCATCTGCTCCTCCGGTCAGGCCAATCACCCTTGGTATAGGTGAAAAGGCAATTAAGATGGGAGAGGAGACAGTGCTTTTTAGGCATGACAAACGGTTTGTTAACCCCTGTGCCTTTGCACTGGATATAAGAGACACTCTTGCAGAGGATGACATGACTAGGAGAATTGATGAAGTTCTTAATTCAGAGATAGAGAGGGTTGGACAGAAACTCAGGATTGATGCAATTGCTCTCAGAAATGATTCCAACGATATGGGAAGGTTTGAAACTGCTGCTAAAATCGTTGCAAAAAAAGCCCCTGATGTTCCGGTCATCATCTGCTCTGAGAATCCCGGGGCAGCTGAGGCAGCCGTGAAACTCTTTGCAGATAAGAAACCAATTGTACACGGTGCAAATGCAGAAAATGCTGAGGCCATGGCAAACATTGCAAAAAATCATAAGGCGACTCTTGGAGTTACAGCATCAGCCTCAGGCGGAGGACTTGATGAATTATCCTCCCTTACAGAGAAGATCAAATCCTTCGGAGTCCAGGATATGGTAATCGACTCAGGTGCAAGGAAGGCAAAAGACATTCTGAAAGACAATACTCTCATCAGGAGAGCTGCTATTAAAAAGAACTTTAAGCCTCTCGGATATCCAATCATTACCTTCGCATTGCGTGAAGATAGTCTCGTGGATGCACTCATCGGAACAATAGGTGTTGCAAAATATTCTTCCATAATTGTCTTCAGCAGTATTGAGAAGTGGAAAAACCTTGCCCTTTTTACTTTGAGACAAAATCTCTATACAGACCCTCAAGTTCCAATGCAGGTGGAACAAAAGATTTATAAAATCGGAGAACCCTCGCCTGCTTCACCATTGCTTATAACAACAAACTTCTCCCTTACCTACTTTATCGTATCGGGAGAGGTAGAAAACAGCAAAGTTCCGAGTTATCTCGCCGTCATGGATTGCGAGGGTCTTTCAGTGCTCACAGCATGGGCAGCAGGAAAATTCACAGCATCAAAAATTGCACAGTTTATAAAAGAGAGCGAAATAGAGAATACGATAAGTCATAGAGAGCTTGTTATCCCGGGCTATGTGGCAATCCTGAGCGGGGCCATAGAGGACAAACTCGAAGGCTGGAAAATAACCGTCGGCCCGAGAGAAGCAAACGGGATACCTGCATTTTTGAGGTCCCTGACAGGCTAATTTTATTATTGACTTGTCTCTATCTAAATTTATAAACTAAATAGTATAATAATTATTATTATGCCCAATCTTTCAGTTCCCCAGCCAAGGAGGTTGAGATGTCCAAATTTATAGCCTCAGCATCCATTAGAGGTGCACATACTCTTGTCCAACAGGCAGAAAATATACTCAATAAGGCAATTGCCGAAAAAGGTGACGGTTTCATTTTTGAATTTCCTGATACTGCTTTCTATCTTCCCATGATATATGCAATGACGGGATATGCAGTAAAAACCTTGGGTGACATGAGGGTCGCCCTTGGGATGGCTAAGGAACTACTTCATCCAGAACCTGAAGAACATTTATGGAAACCCTATTTAGGAGAAGCCCTCGATTCGGGCATGGCAACGCTCTTTGCAGAAGAGATCATCATGGCATTACGTTATATCTATGGCTTAGAGCCAGTTGCTGACCCGGAGACAGGTTATGTCTATAACGGATTTATAACCGATACTATTCAGAGGAATTTAGGGATCCAGCTCGTGGACGGAACAATGCCTGGTTTTGCTGCAGTTATCGGAGCTGCCCCTGATGATGATACTGCTGTCAAGATAATCAGAGAACTTCAGGAAAAGAATATCCTCACCTTCCTTTCAGGCCATGTGAATGGCAATAGTGTTACAAAACAACTATTACGAAAAGGTGTTGAACTCGGATGGGACACAAGGATAGTTCCTGTAGGCCCTGATACAGAACATACAATATATCCCCTCAACTGGTCTGTAAGGGCATCCCTCATCTTTGGAGGGAAGAAGCCAGGTGATTTCAAAGGCCATCTGAAATATACAAAAGACAGAGTTTTTGCCTTTGCATTGGTCCTGGGCGAACTCGATATGATCAAGTGGTCAACGGGTGCAGGTGCAATCAATATGGGATATCCAGCAGTATGCGATACTGAAGTGCCAGTCATCCATCCCACTGGAGTATGTATATATGAAGAGGTTGATAAAGAATCCGACTATAACAAGATCGTCCAGAAGGGTATTGAGGTGAGAGGCCTGAAAATCATCGTTGAAAAGCCACCGATTCCTGTTGCATATGGCCCAGCCTTTGAAGGTGAGAGAATAAGGAAGGAAGATATGTTCATAGAGTTTGGAGGGGCGCGAACACCTTCCTTCGAATGGGTACGGATGAGAGAAATGGATGAGATAGAAGATGGTAAGGTTCTCATTGTTGGCAACAACTGGAAGGAAAAGTACGAGCAGGGGGGAAAGATGCCTCTCGGAATCATTGTTGATGTTGCCGGGAGAAAGATGCAGAAGGACTTCGAATCAGTTCTAGAAAGAAAGATCCATTCAAATATCAATGAGGCACAGGGTGTATGGCACATGGGCCAGAGGGATATGAACTGGTTAAGGATAAACCACAATGCAAAAAAGGAGGGATTTACCCTCGAACATCTCGGAATAATCAATATTACGATGACTCATAACAGATTCAAGGCGATTGTGGATAAGGTTCAGGTGACTATTTATACAGATGAAGCAGATGTATTAAGACTTCAGGAGGAAGCAAGAAGTGTTTACAGGGAGCGTGACCAGAGGATTGCCGGGCTCACAGACGAAGCAGTTGATACATTTTATTCATGCCTCCTCTGTCAGTCCTTTGCACCAACCCATGTATGTGTCGTCAGTCCCGAGAGGCTTGGTTTGTGCGGCGCATTCAACTGGCTTGACTGCAAGGCTGCATTCGAGATAGACCCAACAGGAGGAAACCAGCCCATAACAAAGGGTGAAGTCTTAGATGCACATTATGGGAGATATTCAGGCATTGATGAATATCTGAAGAAGGCATCAGGGGGTGCAGTGGAGACCCTGAACCTTTATACCATCATGCAGAATCCGATGACTTCTTGTGGTTGCTTTGAGTGCATCGTGGCTATCATCCCAGAAGCAAACGGCATAATGATTGTTCAGAGGGGACATACCGGCATGACCCCTGTCGGGATGAAATTTTCTACATTAGCAGGGAGCGTTGGTGGAGGCACACAGAATCCGGGATTCATGGGCGTAGGAAGGAACTTTATTGTAAGCAAGAAGTTCCTTTACGGCGATGGCGGGATCAAAAGAATTGTCTGGATGACAAAAAATTTGAAAGAAAGCCTGAAAGAGGCATTCGACAAAAGAGCTGCTGAAGAAGGAGTACCAGACCTTCTGGATAAAATAGCCGATGAGACCATATGTGAAGATTCAGAGAAGCTCTTAGAGTTCCTCACGAGTGTTGGGCATCCAGCACTTGAGATGGAGCCTATGTTATAAACCGTGAGACGTGAAGCGTTAGGCGTGAGCCGAAAACTTATTTTATTAATCACCTTGCGTCTAACCCCTTACGATTCATGATAAAGATGGAGGAATTATGGATAAGGTAATAAAGAGTGCAAATGAGGCAGCAGAGCAGATTATAGAATGGGGTGAGTCCCATGGACTGGAAACGTGTTTCGAGAGAGCCGAAAGACTCAAGCCCTGTCCGATAGGCGCTACTGGTGCCTGTTGCAAGATATGTCACGTAGGCCCTTGCAGGCTTGTTGGTTCCAATGCTGAGGAGAAGGCAAGGGGAGTCTGCGGAGCAACGCTCCCTACTATTGCAGCGAGGAATCTTTTGAGAATGGCTGCAGCAGGGACAGCAGCCCATTCAGACCATGCAAGGGATATGGCCTTTTTATTGCTTGCCGTTGCCAATGGAGAAACAAAGGATTTTCAGATAACGGATGCAAGAAAACTCAACAGGGTTGCAGAAATACTCGGTATTGATTTCGGAAACGGAAAGTCGACAAAGGATGTTGCACGAGATGTGGCCCTGAAACTCATTGAGGACTTTGGAAAGCAAAAGGGCGAGATTAATTATATAAAAAGGGCTCCTAAAAAGACCCGGGAGAGATGGAAAAAGTTGGGTATCGTACCGAGAGGCATCGACAGGGAGATAACAGAAGCGATGCACCGCACCCATATGGGAGTTGACCATGACCCTGACAACCTCCTTCTGAGTGCTTTAAAGGTTTCTCTCGCTGATGGCTGGGGCGGCTCCATGATCTCGACAGATATTACAGATATCCTTTTCGGTACCCCCAGACCGGTGAAAGCAGAGGCAAGCT
>CAZLFE010000044.1:6578-17967 GCA_964558725.1 uncultured Nitrospiraceae bacterium
ATCGTAGATGTTGTGAGTGAACCCGAGATGATAGCCTATGCAAAATCAAAGGGAGCTAAAGGAATCAATCTCGGAGGCATGTGCTGTACAGCAAACGAGATACTGATGAGGCATGGGATTCCAACAGCAGGTGGGTTTACGAATCAGGAGCTTGCGATCATGACAGGACTTGTCGATGCACTAACAGTGGATGTGCAGTGCATCATGCCAGCATTAGCAGAGCTTTCAAAGAAGTTCCATACAAAGGTGATCACTACGTCTTATAAGGCAAAGATGCCCGGTGCCATTCATATGCAGTATGACGAGCACAGGGCAAAGGAAATAGCAAGAGAGATAGTTAAGCTCGCCATTGATAATTATCCGAATAGAAAAGCAGAAGGCAGCCATGTCACCCAGAAGTTCCCCGTCATAGCTGGTTTTTCACATGAATATATTGAATACATGCAGGGTGGTAGATGGAGGGCATCATTTAGACCACTGAATGATGCGATTATGTCAGGAAGAATTCGGGGAGTAGTCGGCCTTGCAGGGTGCGATAATCCGAGAGTTCCTGCAACAGGCATTCATAGATACCTTGCAATAGAATTAATCAAAAATGATGTCTTGATTGTATCAACCGGCTGTGGATCTGCTGCGTGTGGAACTGCAGGTTATCTTACCCCAGAGATGGCATTGGAAAATGCTGGGCCGGGTTTAAGAGAGGTATGCGAGGCCATAGGGATTCCTCCCATCCTTCATCTTGGTGCATGTGTGGATAATTCAAGGATTCTGACAATAGCAGCTGCTATGGCAGAAGAAGGTGGCCTTTCTGATGAAATTGGCGGCATGCCTGCTGTTGGGATAGCACCGGAGTGGATGTCAGAGAAGGCAATAGCGATAGGGTGTTACTTTGCTGCATCCGGCGTTCCCGTTATATTCGGAGGTGAATCTCCTGTTGGAGCGAGTGCAGAAGTAACAAGGATAATGACAGAGGTATGGCCTGATCGCTTCAAAGGAGCTCTTCACTTCGAACCTGAACCTGAGAAGATACTTAGCCTTGCCCTTCGTTATATAGACGAGGCTAGAGAAGCACTAAAGCTCAGGAAATATGAACCCGGAAGATTTGGTACGGAGAGGGTTCTCTTAGATATGGCTGCAAGGCGGGAACTGGAAAAGGTAGCAAAACCTCATTTAGGAATATAGTAAAGACGTGAGTCGTGTCCGTGTTACGTGCCCATTTTAGTTCAATACGGTCTCGGGCAACGGTCACGTATAACGGTTTTGGGAGGAATATATGGAAACAGAAGCGATCGATGTTGATGATAACATAGGCGAGGTGGGAAAAATTCTTCATGAGTATGATAAGAGAAGGGGAATTCTGATACATGCCCTCCAGAAGATTCAGGAGGAGCATCGCTACTTGCCTGAAGATGCACTGAGGAAGCTTTCTCAAAAACTCGGCCTCTCGCTTGCTGAGATTTACAGTGTAGCAAGTTTTTACAAAATGTTTTACTTCACGCCAAGAGGAAAGAAAATAGTTAAGGTTTGTCTTGGTACAGCTTGTTACGTAAGAGGTTCAAAAAAGGTCTTAACTGCATTCGAGGAAAAATTCGGTATTAAGGATGGAGAAACAACAAAAGACCTTTCTCTGACTCTCGAAACAGTAGGATGTTTAGGCTGCTGTGGCCTTGCACCGGTAACGACAGTGAATGAAGAAATTACTGGTGAAGTAGGAACAAAAAAATTAGAGGCATTAATCAACTCCATCGAAGAGGAGTCTACCAAAAAGGAGTAATCTAACAATAGTATGGAAAGGCTAAAGAGCATAGAGGAACTGAAAAATCTCAGAGCCCTTCTTATTGAGGAGGTCTTCAGACCCGATAAGGACAGGATAAGGATTTGCTGTGGTACTGCATGCACAGCAACAGGTTCTGGTAACGTTGTGAAGGTACTTGAGGAACAGATTGTAAAAAAGGGTTTGGATTTCGAGATCGTTAAGACAGGATGTCAGGGTCTCTGTCAGAAAGGGCCTGTCATGAAGGCAGAGCCTTATGGGTATTTCTATCAGAAAGTAGGACCCGAGAATATGGAAGAGATCATTTCAACAACGTATTCTGCAGGACTTCCCGTGAGAGGTCTCCTTTACAAAGAATCGTTTCTTGAGGAACCTATAGAGATAATGGAGGAAGTGCCATTTTATAGAAAACAGTTAAGAGTTGCCCTCAGGAACAATGGCAAGATAGACCCCTGTAATATTTATCATTACATTGCTGTTGGTGGGTATGGAGCTATTGAAAAGATATTTTATTCCATGAGCCCTGAAGCTGTGCTTGAGGAGGTAAAAAAGGCTAATCTCAGAGGCCGTGGTGGCGCAGGATTTCCTGCCGGCATCAAATGGGGATATGCTAAAAGATCTCTTGGGGTAAACAAGATAGTTATAGCCAACGGTGATGAAGGTGACCCAGGGGCATTTATGGACAGGTCAATCATGGAAGGTGACCCTCACAGTCTTCTTGAGGGAATGCTCATATGTGCCTATACAATCGGTGCAAAATATGGATTCATCTATGTCCGTCATGAATACCCCCTCGCTGTCAAGAATTTACGAATAGCCATAAACCAGGCAGAGGAACTCGGACTCTTGGGAAGAAATATCCTCGGCACAGGATTTAATTTTACCGTTCAAATAAGGGAAGGTGCTGGCGCCTTTGTCTGTGGTGAGGAGACAGCGCTTATGACATCCATTGAAGGCAGACGTGGTATGCCGAGACCGAGACCACCCTTCCCTGTTGAGAGGGGCCTGTGGGGTAAATCCACGGTCATCAACAATGTCGAAACCCTTGCAAACATCCCATATATCATAGGAAAGGGTGCTGACTGGTTCCTCAATATAGGGACACAGAATTCACCGGGCACAAAGGTATTTGCCCTTACAGGCAAGGTCAAAAATACTGGTCTTGTTGAGGTTCCCATGGGAATAACTTTACGGGAGATTGTCTTTGATATCGGTGGAGGAATCATAGATAATAAAAAGTTCAAGGCAGTACAGACAGGAGGGCCGTCGGGAGGCTGTATCCCTGAACAATATCTTGATCTGCCTGTTGATTTTGATTCCCTCTCAAAAGTTGGTTCTATCATGGGCTCAGGGGGAATGGTGGTAATGGATGAGGATAACTGTATGGTGGATGTCGCCAAGTTTTTCCTTTCCTTTACCCAATCAGAGTCCTGTGGCAAATGTCCTCCCTGCCGTATTGGCACCTACCAGATGCTTCAGATACTCGGAAAAATAACCTCTGGCCATGGTGAGGAAGGGGATATAGAGAGGCTCGAAAGGCTTGGGAAGCTCGTAATAGAAAATTCTCTCTGCGGACTGGGAAAAACTGCGCCAAATCCGGTACTCACTACCATAAGATATTTCCGCGATGAATACGAAGAGCATGTTCGTGATAAATTCTGCAGGGCAAATGTCTGCAACATTGGTTTCTTCTGGATAGAACAAGAAGAGTGTATCCTCTGTGGCCTGTGCAAGCAGGCATGCGCATTTGATGCGGTAATCGAAACAAGGAAGAGTTTTTTTATTGACCGGGATTACTGTACGAAATGTAAGGCCTGCTACCACGCATGTCCTGTGAATGCGGTAAAGATAATGAAGAAAAGGCAGATAAGACTTGAAGAGGAATTAAAAATACCTTTTGAAAAGGTAGAAATTGTAGAAAAAAGAACCCTGATGACATTAAGAGATATTTTACAATCAAAACCTCATTTGATCGTGACCATTGGCAAGGGTCGTACTGTCAGGGATGCGATAAATATCATGAGTGAACAGCATGTCAGCGGGATATTTGTTGTAGATGAGAATAATAAGCTGGCAAGCATATTTACTGAGCGGGATATTGTACGATGTATGTTTAATAATATCGATTTCGATGAGGTTATTGAAAATATCATGAGACATGACATCATCACATTTGATGCGTCGACAAAAATAAGTTCAGCAATAGCAACTGCTTCAAGGAAAAAGATTAGACATTTACCTGTTGTTGAAGACGATAAAATAGATGGAATGATTACTTTTAGAGACCTGGTTTCATATTTGCTTCCCGAAATTTGCTACATTACAGAAAGTACTTACTGAAATGAGATTAACTTTTATTCCGTTGGTGCTTAATCAGTAGGGGAGAAGATTGGATTGGGTAAAATTATGAAAAGGCTTAATAGTATTAATGATCTTGTTACCCTACGAGAGTTTCTCTCCGAAGAAGGAGTCTTAGATCCTGATAAAAAGAGGGTGAAGGTCTGTTGTGGCCTTCCCTGCAGCGCCTTGGGCGCTCATGATGTTGCTAAGACACTGGAGGGTGAGGCCTCAAGGAGTGGGATTCAGATCGAGGTAGTGAAGACAGGATGCCAGGGCCTTTGCCAGAGGGGACCTCTCATAAAAGTTGAGCCTCATGGTTACTTCTATCAGAGGGTTACTCCTGAGAAAACTGGAGAGATTATATCTACTACTTACTCATCAGGACGCCCTGTAAGGGAGCTTCTTTTTAGAGATGCTTTTAACAAACCACCGCATGAAGTGATGGAAGAAGTGCCTTTTTATAAGAAACAAGTCAGGATTGCACTCAGGAATACCGGCAATATCGACCCTTTTAATATTCATCATTATATCGCAGTTGGCGGGTATAAGGCTACTGAGAAGATATTTTCTTCAATGAGCTCTGACGATGTGCTCGAGGAAGTTAAAAAGGCTAATCTCAGGGGTCGTGGAGGGGCAGGATTTCCAGCCGGCATAAAATGGGGTCATACGAAACGTTCTGGTTCCGGGATGGTTAAGATCGTTGTAGCCAATGGAGATGAAGGTGATCCTGGTGCATTTATGGACAGGTCAATCATGGAGGGCGATCCGCACAGCCTCCTCGAGGGCATGCTCATTTGCGCTTATGCAATAGATGCCCGCTATGGATTTATCTATGTTCGTCATGAATATCCCCTTGCGATAAAGACCTTAAAGCAAGCCATTAAGCAGGCAGAAACATTGGGACTCTTGGGCAAAAACATTCTTGGGACAGGTTTTGACTTTACTGTCGATATCAGGGAAGGTGCTGGTGCCTTTGTATGCGGTGAATCTACTGCTTTAGTTACATCGATAGAAGGTAAAAGAGGGTCCCCGAGACCAAGACCCCCGAGGCTTTCTGAACCAGGAGGAGGGGTTTGGGGATACCCTTCCAATCTTAATAATGTAGAAACGTATGCATGTGTCCCCCCGATAATAGAGAAGGGAGCAGACTGGTTCCTCAGCATTGGCACTCAAGGTTCACCCGGCACAAAAGTCTTCTCCCTTGCAGGCAAGGTCAAAAATACCGGTCTTGTTGAGGTTCCCATGGGAATGACCTTACGAGAGATTGTTTTTGATATCGGTGGGGGAATCATACACAACAAAAAGTTCAAGGCAGTACAGACAGGAGGGCCGTCGGGAGGCTGTATCCCTGAACAATATCTTGATCTGCCTGTTGATTTTGATTCCCTCTCAAAAGTTGGTTCTATCATGGGCTCAGGGGGAATGGTGGTAATGGATGAGGATAACTGCATGGTGGATGTCGCTAAATATTTTCTCTTCTTCTGCCAGTCTGAATCTTGTGGCAAATGTCCTCCCTGCCGTATTGGCACCTACCAGATGCTCCAGATACTTGAAAACATAACCTCAGGTAAAGGTCAGGAAGGAGACATAGAGAAGCTTGAAAGGCTTGGAAGGCTTGTCATGAGAGGTTCTCTCTGCGGCCTCGGTCAGAGTGCCCCCAATCCCGTTCTCACGACCATAAGATATTTCCGCGATGAATATGAAGAGCATATACGTGATAAATATTGTAGGGCAAAAGTCTGTAGGCTTGGCATCTTTAAGATAGAACAAGGGGAGTGTATCCTTTGTGGCCTGTGTAAACAGGCATGTGCATTTGATGCGGTAAAGGAAACAAGAAGGGGTTTCCTTATTGATAAAGATTACTGCACAAAGTGCAAGTCCTGCTACTCTGTGTGTCCTGTCAATGCAGTGAAGATAGTGAAGGAAAGACATTTAAGGCTTGAAGAGATCCTTAAGATACCTTCTGAAAACATAGAAATCATTGAAAGGAGAAGTAAAATGACAGTGAGAGATATTTTACACTTAAAACCTCCTATGGTAGTAACCATTCATAAAAATCGTTCGGTCAGAGATGCCGTAAAAAAAATGAGCGAAAAGAACATCAGCGGTATCTTTGTGGTCGATGAGAATGACAAACTGGCAAGCATATTTACTGAGAGAGATATTGTGCGATGCGCTTTTAATAACATATCTCTTGACGAGACTATCGAAAATATCATGAGACATGATATTACAACTTTTGATCCTTCGGTAGAAATAAGTTCCGCGATAACGGTTGCGAGCAGAAAGAAGATTAGACACTTACCAGTTGTTGAAGGCGATAAAATTGTGGGAATGATTACTTTCAGGGATTTAGTTTCGTATCTACTTCCAGAAATATGCTATATGGCAAAAGAGGTGTATTGAGGCTAATGGAGGCATGATGAGTGAAGAAACTGTAGCCGAGGAAAAGGGGAAAACGCTCAAGGAGATTAGAAAAGAGGCCGAGGAGAAGGCCTGTCCTGTTCAGAAGACCCTCTACTACATTGAGGAGTTCATTGCCGGCCCCATGTGTGGCAAATGTTATCCCTGTGCCCTCGGAACACAAGAAGCCAAGATCAGGTTAATAAAGATCAGTCAGCATCTGGAAGGTGCCGGTGCTTTAGATATTGAGGCGCTCAAAAGGATCGGTTTACAGATGAGGGAAGGTTCATTCTGTAAAAAGGGAAAAGATACGGGTATGTTTATCACTGAAACACTGGCCAGCTCATTGGAGGAGTTTAGTCTCCATCTTACTGGCGCCTGTCCAAAAAAGGAATGTATCAAACTTATCGAATATGTGATAAATCCAGATCTCTGCATCATGTGTGGAAAATGTTTGGAGGCATGTAAATATGAAGCGATAATTGGAGAAGTCAAAAAGACCTACCTTTCTGGATACCGTCCTTTTGAGATACGGCAAAAAAGGTGTACGAGGTGTGGAGAATGTGTCAAGGTATGCCCAACAGGGGCTATTGAGGTTTTAACGAGAGAAGTAGAGGAAGAAACAGTCAGTAGTCAATAAGTCGGAATGGAGGAGACCTAAATGAAAAAAATGGTGACACTGAAAATAGATGGAAAAGAGGTCGAGGCAACCGAAGGAACGAACCTCATTGATGCAGCAGAGTTAGCTGGTATTCATATACCGAATCTCTGTTACCTCAAAGGAATGAAGGGTGCTGGTGCATGCAGGCTCTGTCTCGTCGAGATAGAAGGAATGAAGGCACCTATCATAGCATGCAACACGAGGGTAAAGGAAGGGATGGCAGTTAATACAAAGACTGAAAAAGTAGAAGGGGTGAGAAAGTTTGTCATAGACCTTATCCTTTCAATGCATCCCTTGGATTGTATGACATGTACGAAGGCAGGTGTTTGCAGGCTTCAGAGTTATGCCTATGACTTTGGGATAAAAGAATCAAGTTTCACGAGAAAGAAATTCGGTTATCCAACAGATGAGGCAAATCCCTTTATAAAGAGAGATCCCGAATACTGCATCTTCTGTGGCAGGTGTGTGAGAATATGCAAAGAGCAGGGAACAAATGTGCTGGATTTTATGGGAAGAGGAGTCGGCTCGAAGGTAATCACCGCCAACGATAAACCTCTGCAGGAATCGGAATGCACATTCTGTGGAAGCTGCGTTGATGTATGCCCTGTGAATGCCCTTCTTGAGGCTGAGAGGTGGAGGAAAGGAAGGGAGTGGGACTATGAAAAAGTCAATTCTCAATGTCTTTCTTGCGGAGACGGATGTGACATTATTGTCAGCACAAAAGATGGCGAGGTAGTAAAGATAAATGCAGGTGCTCAGGAAGGGTCAGCCGAACGTTATATCTGTGCCACTGGTAGATTTGGATTTGATTCCCTGAAAAGCGAAACGCGCATTACCTCTCCAATGAAGAAAGTAGGCAATGAACTGAAAGAGATACCATGGAATGAGGCTCTTGCTCTCGTTTCGGAAAAACTGAAAAAGGCAGGGAAATCTGCAGGATTTATCAGTACAGCAGGTATTCTGAATGAAGATGTCCTCTCATTGAAGAAACTTGCCTCTGATGTTGTGAAGACAAAAAACATTGATACAACAGTGAGCCTTTATGCAGATGCTGGAACGATGAGAGGTAACAGTGCAGACCTTGAGGGAGCTGACCTCATGGTTATCGTCGGACTTAACCCAGACCAGTGGATAAGGGTTCTTCCTGCCCTTGATGCAATTATACGAAAGAAGGTCGAAAGAGGTGCGAAACTCATTGTCATAAACTCAGGCGAACCCAGGATTGCATCCGTTGCAACAGTAAACCTCGCGGGTAATGAGGCATTAACTCTTTCTGCCCTGGCTAAGTCATTAGAGGAACAAACGGCGAAGAGTAAAGAACAAAAAGCAGGAAGTCCAGAAGAAACCTCTGACGTCAGTAAAGCCGCAGAACTTTTTGCAAAGGCCACAAACATCATTATCCTCACAGCGCCTCCCTTCTACGGTGCTTCTTCAAATATTTCCCTCATTGCTCATAAATTATCGCTTCCAACTCCACAGATTGTTGCAGTTCCTCTGGAGGCAAACGCAAAGGGAGTTACCCTCATGGGTCTTGTACCAGAGGGTAGTTCGTATAAGGAAATGATAGGCGAGCAGAATACCGGGAGTGCTGTAAAGGTTCTTTATGCTGTCGGAGAGATACCGCTGCCAAAGTCAGGAACAAGACCAAATGTAGAATTTCTTATTGTTCAAAACTCGCACCTTACGCCCCTCGCAAGGCAGGCAGATGTTGTGCTTCCCTCTGCAGCTATTCTCGAATCAGATGGCACAATAGTAGACTATCTCGGCAGATTAAAAAAGGTACAGAAGGCTGTCGAACCACCGGGAGAGGCAAAAACCCATAGAGAGATATTTATCAAGCTTGCAAAAGCCTTAGGGAGCAAAATGAAAGCGCCGACAGAGATGGAAATCAAAAAGGCTGCAAAGGTAAAAAAGGTGGAGACTTCATTAGCTCCATTTAAAAAGCAAGAAGGATATGACGTTGACCCTGTAGAGATGATTGAATCTCTCAATTTCTCTATCATCAATGGCTCGAGGCTCCTGTGGCTCAAAGAAACTGAGAGAGCAATGCCGGTATAAAACTTTGAGATTTCTTCTGCTTAACTAAGGCCTTTTTTTATAAACTTGTTGATCTGCTTCAGGTATTCCTCAAAGTCTCCTAAATTATCTTTTGCAGATTTAAAGACCTTACGGTCATCTATCTCCCAGTATTTATGAATGAGAATATTTCGTAGACTGGCAAGTTTCTTTAGGCTTTCAGCAAGCTTTTTTGTGATAATCTTGGCCCCAGATAATTTTTCAAAACAGTCGGGATAACCTCTAGGCACTTGACCTGTCACACGAGTTAGTATGTGGTTACATATACTTGCCATAGCTTCAACAGCCTCGATTAAAAGATAACGCAGAGAATATATATTCTTCCGCTCTCTTAAAAAGACTTTCTCTTCTGGAGTTATAAACGACTTCAGCTCTGAAACGGTATCGAGAAGATCTTTTTGAAGGGTCTTAATCTTTTCTGTGTTTATTTCTCTACGCATTCCATAAGTTCTCTGAAATACAATTTTGAGAATTCAGAATAATCCATATACTTTAACCCAACATCCTCTAAGAAACTGAGTCTGACAGCCCTGTCTCTTTCGAAAAGTAAAGTCCCTTCATTTATGACCGAGAATTGAAACCCGATTGGTGCATAATTTAATACTTTGAAGTCCACGGGATATCCAGAAACTATCTCAAGTTCAGAAGATATCTCAAGCTCAAAATCGAATACTGCGTCTTCAGGTATAAAGCAGTATGCCCCGATATCTATGTCCCTGAATGGAAGAGTCCCAAAGGAGCCATGGAGATAAGCAAATGATATTTCATCGTGCCTCTTGAGCGCTGATATAAGTTTCTGCTTGATCTCTTGTATTTCTTTATTAGTTAATTCAAACCTTTGTTCCATAATGGCTAAGAATACCATAGAGAAGAGACCTTTACAAGGTTATACTCTATAGTTTAGGTTCTTCAAAGCTTCCTGTAGATGTGTGCAACATGCACATGGGTAACATTTTAACCTACGGACATAGGTAACACTTTTTTCTGTGCGGGGCGGACTTTCATCTCTTTCAGATCGATTATACAAATCGGATGAAAGCTGAATCTGACCTCGTACCACCCGTCATGCAGTTCCGTCAGTCCAACTTGTTTTCCAGCCAGAAGTTCTGACAGAAAATAATAGTTGCTCTGGAACCTTATCTCCCCGCCGTCCCTTACCCTCCGCACATCCACTCCTTCATCGTACTGAGGTTCAAGAACCTTCTCGGGGTAACTCAGGCTTGATGCCTTATACACACTCGATGGTGTCTTCATCCCAAGCGCTTCATGCGGCCGCTCGTTATTATATTCCCGCCTGAACTCCTCGAACCTCATCTGCTGCCGATTCATGTCGGCCATGGACGGAGTGGCCGTCTCCTCCTTCAGCGTTCTGTGCATCCGCTCATGCCGCCCATTTTGCTGAGGCTTGCCGCATTCGATCCTCTCAGGTCTGATCCCAAGCCTTATCCACCAAACTGACAACCGGCTCAGACCTGTTATACCGCGTCCGGAAACGGCGTGCCGTTATCCGTGCGTATTGATGCGGGTGACCATACTTGCGAAACGCCCACTCAAACCATTTCTGCGTATCTTCATGAGAGGGCGATCCAACACCCGGCACACCAGAAGATACCGGCTCATGTTATCACTTAGGGTCAGCGGATAACACCACTTGCCGTCACCCATTCTAAACTGCCCCTTGAAGTCCGCGCTCCATACCTTGTTGGGTGCATCACATTCCAAAAACGGCTCGCTGTATAGCGGCACCCTTTTGCGACGTTTCCGCTCCTTTACCAAACCGTGCCTCCTGAGCCACTTCTCCACCGTGCATACCGAAGGCCATTGGACATCCGGCCTGCTCGTCTGGGCATGTCTTTTCCTCCTTGCCCTGAATATTAATCTGCTACCCATGTCCGTAGGTTATTTTGTTTCCTATGTTACTATGTTGTACCCCTTCTTATTCCCCTCTTTAGCAAAGAGGGGTTAGGGGAGATTTTACAAATCATTCCGGCCACAGCTTAAATACCTTTTTCCCATGGATACGATATGTACTGAAGCCTCTTATGTCCAGTGTAAAAACCTCATCTATTCCTGTCTCCTCTGCAAGGGAAACAAGTGTTGCAACAGCAAAATCCATTTGCATATCCCTATATTTT
>CAZLFE010000045.1:0-17339 GCA_964558725.1 uncultured Nitrospiraceae bacterium
ATAGTCAGAATCATAGGAAAAAGGATTGTATGGGAAGGGAAGTTTCTCAGGTGCATCCTTACCACATATGTCGATTCATCAGGTGTAGTAAGAGAATGGGAATCTTTTGAAAGGGTGAACTGCAAAGGAATAGTTGCTATTGTGCCCCTGACAGATGATAAAGAAGTCCTACTGATAAGACAGTTCAGGCCTCCTGTGAATGGGTATGTCATCGAATTTCCAGCAGGTCTTAACGAAAAAGAGGGAACGCTTGAGGAAGCAGCAAGGAGGGAGCTCCTTGAAGAGACAGGCTATTATGCCAAAGATATGATCTACCTTACAGAAGGGCCTCTATCATCAGGTGCTTCGGGAGAGATACTTACTGCCTTTCTTGCAAAGGGGCTTGAGTTTAAAGGTTTAGGAAAACGGGATGAGACAGAAGATATAGAGGTTCTGAGGATACCGATAAACGAGCTGCATAATACATTGGCTGTTTTAAAATCAGAAGGCAACCTTATTGATCTGAAAATCTTTGGCCTTTTAGAACTTGCAAAGAAACATCTAACTCTTTGATTTTATCTTGAGGAATTTTCTCTTTCCGACTTTGAATAAATAATTTCCTTTCGCCAGTTTTCCATCTGGATCGCTATACCGCTTATCATCGATTGCAACTCCTCCCTGTTTGATAAGCCTTATTGATTCGCCAGTGCTTGATGTTAGACCAGAGAGTTTCATCATCTTAGGAACCCACATCTCATCTTCTTCCCATTCTAATTCTACCACGGGGATTTTATCAGGCAGACCCTTTTCTTTGAATACCCGTTCAAACTCCTCTTTTGCCCTAAGGGCTTCATCTTTACTCCAGTATCGCTCAACGATCTCCAGGGCAAGATTTTCTTTAGCTTTCTTTGGATGAATTTTTCCCGTTTGTATTCCTTCTTTCAGCACATTGAGCTCCTCTATGGATATGCGACTAAGGAGTTCATAGTATCTGAACATCAGTTCATCACTTATGGACATAATCTTTCCAAAAATTTCCTTTGGTGGTTCTGCTATGCCAATATAATTCCCGAGGCTCTTGCTCATCTTCTTAATTCCATCAAGACCTTCGAGCAGGGGCATGAGGATGAGTGATTGCGGTTCCTGGCCGTATTCCCTCTGGAGTTCTCTCCCGACAATAAGATTGAACTTCTGGTCTGTTCCCCCGAGTTCCACATCTGCCTTAAGTACAACGGAATCGTAACCCTGTATTAAGGGATAAAGGAACTCATGGATGCTTATGGGATTCTGGCTGACAAATCTCTCTCTAAAGTCATCCCTTTCAAGCATCCTCGCGACAGTATATCTTCCTGCAAGGCGCATCATGTCCTCAGCAGTCAAAGCAGACATCCACTCTGAATTGAAGGCAATCGTGGTTATATCTGGGTCGAGGATTTTAAATATCTGTTCTTTATAGGTCTTTGCATTTTCGAGAACTTCTTCTCTTGTGAGGGGTTTTCTCATCTCACTCTTTCCACTCGGGTCACCTATCATGCCTGTGAAATCACCGATGAGAAATATCACCTCATGTCCAAGTTCCTGAAACTGCCTCATCTTTTCGAGCAAAACTGTATGACCCAGATGGATGTCAGGTGCGGTGGGATCAAAACCTGCCTTGATCCTGAGAGGCCTTTTTACTTCGTAGGATTTCCTGAGCTTCCTCATGAGCTCATCCTCGACGATTATCTCAACAGCGCCCCTCTTTATAGTCTCAAATTGTTTTTCAGGTCGTAGACTCGACTCTCCGAGTTTTAGCATGGTGACTGTAATGATAAAACGTAAAGGCGATTACCGTCAATCATCCTTATTTTCGTTTAGCATCTCCTTTTCCGTGATAAAACTCAGATTGATATCAGAGCCTTAAATCAAGAATCCTTTGTCTGCTAAGGCAGGCCTTATGTGCTTTTTAATTTATTGAGCATCATGCCGATGTATTTGTTTATAGGATGTGACCGCGAAAGAAAACGCACAACAGGCTTTCTTCTCATACCGAGTTTTTTAATCTCCCGGAGGAGATCTTTGTTTTCGTGGTCATAGGTGAGCCCTTTGTGGAATGCGTCAAATGCCTCTTTTTTATTTCCTGCTGCGAGATAAGCCCTCCCAAGGTTAAGATAGAAGACAGGGAAGAAAAACTCCTGCCCGAAAGGTGTTTTCCCTTTAAACATCTTTATTGCCTTTGAACAGGTTTCTATCCCTAGTTTGTAGTTTTTGTTGAGGATGGCTTCCAGGCAACCGTAATAGGAAAGGAGAAAGGGATCATTGGGGTAATCATCAAGGGCAGTTGAAAGCAGTTTAAGGGCGCTCACATGGTTTTTCCTCTGAAGCAAAGTTTTTATTTCATCGAGGTAATCCGGAAGGCTCTTTTTTCCCGTCGTCCTGAGCATGGTAACAGCCTTCTCATGCTGGTCTTGCATAAGTGCTTTGAGTAGGTTCTCCTGGTAAGGCGTGTTCAGAATATTTTTATAGTCCGTCTTCTTTGTTGAGATAATCTCCCCTCCAAGGTAAGCCCTTGTGATTATGAGGTGCTTTTCGACTCCAAAGTCTTCCGTCAGCACGAGATACTTCTTTCCGCCAATAACAACATTAGTGCTCAGTTCTTTTTGTGGGCCTGGTGTGATTTTTCTGGGATCTTCTTTTTCCATTACATTAATGAGTAGGCTAATACTCTGTACCTAATGTTATACTATTTGGTAGCTTTATCTATTTTAACGGACTAAAACTTCAAGATATGTGATCCTGCTCTCTGAAAAGATCATAAGAAAGACTTAAGCCTCAATTCCTCCAGGTTTACATCATCCTTCATCAGCTTCTTTAAATCTCTTGGCCTAAAGGCACCCTTTTCTGTAATGATCGCTGTGATATATTTGTGAGGAGTAACATCAAATGCAAGGTTTCTTACCCTTACACCATCTGGTGCAATCTGGCATTTGCCGAATACATGGGTGACCTCCTCAGAATCTCTCTCTTCTATGGGAATCTTTTTCCCTGTTGGGGTAGTAAAATCGATACTGCTCATAGGTGCAGCTACATAGAAAGGAATCTTGTGCTCCTTACAGAGAACAGCCAGTGTATACGTCCCTATCTTATTTGCTACATCACCATTTCGCACTGTCCTATCAGTGCCAACGATCACAAGGTCTATCTTCCCCATCTTCATGAAGGCGCCTGCTGCGCTATCAGGAATAAGGGTAACGGGTATTCCTTCCTGCATAAGTTCCCATGATGTAAGCCTTGCGCCCTGAAGCACGGGTCTTGTCTCATCAACAAAAACCTCAAAGCGTTTACCCTGCTCTCGCGCGACAAACATAGGTGCCGTTGCTGTGCCATAACCGCCTGTTGCGAGTGCCCCTGCATTGCAGTGGGTGAGAATTGTGTTACCATCCTTTATAAACTCGGCACCCCATCCGCCGATTGCCTTATTTACTTCTATGTCCTCCTCGAGTATCCTCTTTGCTTCCTCTATGAGGAGTTCTTTCAGTCTATCCACTGATTCATCTCTTCTTTTCTTCAAGAGATTTTTTATTCTTTCTACGGCCCATCTTATATTCACTCCTGTGGGTCTTGTAGAAAGCATTTCATTCAAAATGGGATCAAGAGCCTTTACAAATCCATGAAAATTTCCTGCCCTTATATCCTGTGCCCCAAGTGATATACCCATAGCTGCTGCAATGCCTATAGCGGGGGCCCCCCTTATCTTCATGGTCCTGATGCATTCTGCGACCATCTGATAATCAGTGCACTCAATAAAGGTGACCTCCAGAGGGAGCTTTGACTGGTCAAGCATGATTACCTTTCCACCAACCCATTCTATAGGCTTGACCATATCAGGCTCTCAGAGTAACTAATGTAGTTATTACAAAGAATATCGCAAGAACCGCGATCACTGTTACTGTCCCCCATGATATGACATTGTAGCTTTTTGGATTTACATACTTCCCCATAATCTTTTTATTATTAACAAGAGAGAGGGCGTATATCAGGACAAATGGGAGGAGCAGTCCGTTGAGCACAGCAGACAGCACCATGAGGAATACAAGCGGAGCACCCGGGATGAGCACTAAAAGTACAGCAATGACTATCATGAAGGTATAAATCCACATAAACTGCGGTGCCTCTTTGAAGGTTTTGTTCACGCCTCTTTCCCATCCCATTGCCTCACAGATATAGTAAGATGTTGCAAGAGGGACAATAATTGCACCCAAAAGGGCTGCATTAGCAAGGCTGATAGCAAATATTAAGAAGGCATAGTTTCCCGCAAGAGGTTTAAGTGCCAGCGCTGCCTCTGATGCCTCATGTATCCTTATTCCGTACGGGAAGAGGGTTGTTGCACAGGTAACAATAATAAAAAATGATATGATGTCTGTGATACTACAACCAATAAGCACATCAAGTCTGGAGGCCTTATATTCTTCTTTCCGTATTCCTTTTTCAGCAATAGATGATTGCAGATAAAACTGCATCCATGGGGTAATGGTTGTTCCGATGATGCCTATACTCAATATGATAAATTCAGGGTTCCATTGCATCTGAGGAATAAAGGCGCTCTTAAAGACATCAGACCAGCTTGGCTTTGACATAAAACCTGAAAGTACATATCCAAAATACAGGAGGCAAGCAAAAAGGAGTATCCGCTCAACAAAGTTATAATTACCCTTTATGACTAAAACCCAGATGATTAGTGCACCCAGAGGAACCATCAGATATTTACTGAAGCCTAGAATCTCCATGCTCGCAGCCCATCCTGCAAAATTAGCGACTGTGTTCCCGAAGTTTGCGATGAAAAGAACGGTCATCATAAAAAACGTTGACCTGACGCCATAGTTCTCCCTTATGAGGTCCGAGAGTCCCTTTTCAGTTATTGCACCCATCCTCGCAACCATTTCCTGTATTACTACAAGGGCGATGGTAGTCGGGATGAGTATCCACAAGAGGGCATATCCGAAACGGGCACCTGCTACGGAATAGGTGGTGATGCCGCTCGCATCGTTGTCAACATTTGCGGTTATTATCCCTGGCCCCATTACCGATAAAAATAGAGCAATTTTTTTCCAGAGCTTCATACCTTCTTCCTCTTACGCTTTGCCGCTGGCGGCAGGATTCTGTCTATGACATCATCAACAGTGACAATACCGAGCATAAACCCTTCAGTGTCAACGACTGGAATGGCAACGAGGTTGTACTTTGATATAATCTCAGCAACCTCCTTTTCATCAGTCTCCGGACTAACCGTTTTGAGTTTCGTTGCCATGATATCCGAGAGTTTTGCATCAAGGTCAGCGAGGAGCATATCTCGTAAGGAAACAACACCAATGAGTTTTTCATTGGCATCCATGACATAGATATAATAGACCGTCTCTATTACCTCTGCATCTCTTTTGAAGTTCTCTATTGCCTTCCTGATAGTAGTCTCTGGAGGATATGCGATAAATACATTTGTCATTAGACCACCGGCTGTATCTTCTTCGTGACTGAGTAGTTCCTGAATGTCTTCGGCTTCTTCTTTTTCAATGCTCTCGAGTATCTCTTTTGCCTTATCCACAGGCAGGTCGCTCAGGATATCAGCAGCCTCATCAGGTGGCATCTCTTCGATGATGTCTGCTGCTTTATCCGTGTCCATCCCGCTGATAATATCTACCTGGGTCTCTGGTTTTAGCTCTGATAGTGCCTCAGCTGCTACATCAACATCAAGGTCCTTAAAGAAAGATGCACCCTCTTTATGAGAGACCTGGCTGATGATGTCTGCAATATCGGCAGGGTGTAATTCTGATAACATCTGCCTCGGAACAGTGAGAGATATTGTTGTCAGCTTTGGTTCAAGGGGCTGCATATAGTTCCAGCTTATGAGATTGTAGGGAAGATGTTTTTTAAAGAGCCTCATCAGGTCCTCTCCACCTCTTTCGACCCCGAGCCTCCGCAAAATCCCTCTCATCCCTACATCCACAGCAATAAGGACAGCATCTGTGTCATAACCTTCGAGTTTTATATCATTCACCCTTACAACCTTTGCACCGTTTACATCAACGATCTGTTTATCGAGAATGTCCCTGACTAAAAGGAGGTCCTCCTCAACAAATTCATAAGGCTGCAGCGCTTCACTGTAAACATTTGCAGAGATAATTCGCTTGTTGAATATGTTCAGTTCTGTCCAAGGAAGATTGAAAACCCCCTTTTTTCTCTCTATGATGAGGGAGGAAACCTTTGGGAGCGGTTTACCCTTAACGACCACAAGGTCTTTTACCCTGCCGAGTTCGTTACCTTTCGGGTCGAGTACAGGCTTTTTCAGTATTTCACTCACAAAGAGTTCACCTAAAAAAGGCATCTTCCTCCTCCAAGTACCAGAATTATTATTGTTAAAAAAGTATAGCTCACTGGTTTTTATTTCAGCAACATGAAATTAACCCCTGATCCTAAGGATCTCGGAACCACATTACAAGAAGGCCATTACGACTGGCAAAACAATTCAATAGTGTCAGAGTTTGGTGTCGGTGTCAGTTGATAAATTCTTTCTTCTGACACTCATCACTGACACTGACACTAAAGGATTGCTTCAATCGGGAGGATTTCAAATACCAGGAAAACGGTTTTTAAATAGCGCTGAATCAATTTAAGTCTTTTGAAGGCTGCTGACCCGTACCCCGATAAGTCTCACCTTCTTTTTCAATTCAATTTTTGCAAGAGCTTCGAAGGCTGCCTTTCTGATAATCTCGAGGGAATCAGTAAAATCATCAAGGGTTTTTGCTCTCGTATGGGTCTCAAAATCACTGAACCGTATTTTTATCGTCACAGTTTTTCCTTTATAGCCTGATTCCTTCATGCTGTCAACAACATCTCTTGAGAGTTCTGCAAGGTTCTTAGAGATTACATTCCAGTTGTCTGTATCTTTCTGAAACGTTGTCTCCCTACTCATTGATTTTGGCTCCCAGTAGGTAATTACAGGGCTTTCGTCTATTCCCCTTGATGCTTCATAGAGATAGCTACCATAGGACTGACCAAAATACTCCTTGAGCCTTTCAAGGGGAATCGAGGCCAGGTCTCCTATCGTGTTTATCCCTATATCTTTTAATCGCTTCTCTGTTTTTGGACCCACACCCCATAGCTTTCTCACAGTCAATGGCCAGATCAATTTTTTGACATCTGCTGTGGAGATTATGGTAAGGCCATCGGGTTTCTTCATGTCTGATGCAATCTTGGCGAGCAACTTATTTGGTCCTATTCCTATGGAGCACGTTAAACCGGTTTCTTTTTTAATCCTCTCTTTAATCCTTTTTGATATTTCTTCTGATTCCATATCAACATCGGTTATATCGAGGAAGGCCTCGTCAATCCCTACATCTTCTGCAAGTGGAGTAAAGTTTCGTAGGATGCCTTTTATTTTCTCTGATACTTTCAGATATTCGTCGTAATCGACAGGGAGGAATACAGCCTCAGGACATAACCTGTAAGCGTGTCGTAGAGGCATCGCAGAATGAATACCATATTTTCTTGCCTCATAGGATGCAGTTGATACCACACCCCTCTTTTTCGGGTCACCATCACCTCCAATGACGACTGGTTTGCCGACCAACTCTGGATGCCTCTTCTGCTCAACAGCTGCAAAAAAGGCATCCATATCAATATGTAGGATACGTCTCATTCTTCTTTATTTTACACAGAAAGCATCTCCGATTTCGTGATAGAAGATAAAAGAAAAACTCACCATGATACTTCCCCTCCACCATCAAGGGCGGGTAGTGTAGAATGTGAAGTTGAGATAATCCGAATAGTTTTGAGATATGCTTTATCCTTATCACATAAAAAGAGATGCAGTTTTACACAGCGCGCCTTTTTTTTTAGAAGGAATCGCTGTAGAATAAGAAAAACGAGCAAACTAATTTTTAATACTCAGAGGTAATCTTTGGATAAACTTGTTATTCGTGGCGGTAAAAGACTCAAGGGTAATGTCGAGATAAGCGGTGCAAAAAATGCAGCCCTTCCCATCATTGCTGCCTCTCTCCTTTCATCTAACTCTAACACTATAAGCAGGGTCCCCAATCTGAGAGATGTTCTCACTATCGGTAAACTTTTCAAGCATCTCGGCGCGGAATTCAGTTATGAAGATAAAAAGACCATCATAGATACCAAAAGGATTAGGACATTAGAGGCGCCCTATGAACTTGTGAGAACAATGCGTGCTTCTGTCCTTGTCCTTGGACCGTTACTTGCGAGATTTGGAAAGGCAAAGGTTTCCCTGCCGGGAGGATGCGCTATTGGCGCAAGGCCCATAAATCTTCACCTGATGGGCCTTGAAAAGATGGGCGCAAAGATAGAACTTGAATCAGGTTATGTTGTTGCGAAGGCGAAAAGGCTGAAGGGCGCATCTATCTACCTCGATGTCCCTACTGTCACGGGTACAGAAAACCTTATGATGGCTGCCACCCTTGCAAAAGGCAGAACCCTCCTGGAAAATGCTGCAAGGGAACCAGAGGTAGCAGATCTTGCAAATGCCCTCATTTCGATGGGAGCAAAAATAGAAGGTGCAGGAGAAAGCGTAATAAAGATAGAGGGAGTTGATGAATTGAGACCACTTAACTACTCTGTAATCCCGGACAGGATCGAGGCTGGAACCTTCATGACAATTGCAGGTATTACAGGTGGTGATATCATTCTAAAAGGCTGCAGGCCGGAACATCTCGATGCACCAATGATGAAGCTGAGAGAGGTAGGCCTTGTTTTTGAGCACGTGTCAGAGGGAATCAGGGTGATCGGGCCTTCCAGACCAAAAGCTGCCGATATAAAGACGATGTCCTATCCTGGTTTTCCGACGGACATGCAAGCACAGTTTATGGCTCTTATGAGTATTGCTGAAGGTACAAGTATCATCAATGAGACAATTTTTGAGAACAGGTTTATGCATGTTGCAGAGTTAAGGAGAATGGGGGCAAATATTACAGTCGAAGGCGCTACAGCGACAGTAAAGGGAATCAAGAGGCTAAAGGGTGCACCTCTCATGGCAACGGATTTGAGGGCGAGTGCATCTCTTGTCATAGCAGCACTTGCAGGAGAGGGAGAGACGACTATCCATAGGATTTACCATCTCGATAGGGGATATGAAAGGATAGACGAGAAACTTCCCAGACTCGGCGGAGACATCAGACGAGTTAAAGTATAAGAGCGGATTTAAGTCCAGAGACGAGGAGCGCCATTCTTTTATAATCAAGTGTATGAGCCTTATCTCCTGCAGTATGATAATGGGGATTTCTATAGAATGCAGTGTCTGTTATCATGAATGCTGGATAGTCAAAACTCCAGAATGATGAATGATCAGAGAAGTCAACCCCGGGAACAAGCGATAGGGTATTGAGGGATTCAACGGGTAGGGTTGATACTTTCTGAAAGGCATTTTTTACCTTTTTTGTGAATTCCTTCGATGCAATATTTCCCACAAAGGCTATAAAGTCTCCTTTCTCTGGATAAAACCATTTAAAGAACGTAAAGGGATAGTACTGGCATCCCTTTTTGTCGCAGAAATAGCCTATCATCTCAAGGGAAATCATACCCTCAACCCTTACCTTATCTTTCTTAAGGCTTTTCGCATACATATAGCTCCCCATATGCCTCGTTTTGAAAAGTGGAGGCTCCTCAAGAGTGAAGGCAACAAAATAGACCGTCCTTGATGTAGGGGTAGCTGCAGTAAGCCTTGCAAGTTCAAGAAGACCTGCGATACCACTTGCATTGTCATCAGCACCAGGGGTACCCGGGACTGTGTCGTAATGAGCGCCTATGACAAGGATTTCTGAATTTTTGTCACCGCCTGCTTCTCCAATGATATTGTGATAGGTGTTTCCCATATACGTGAAAGACTGTCTTTTCACATTACACCCGCAGGAGATCATTTTCTCTTCTATAAAAACAGCAGACCTCTCAAGTTCCTCTAAATCCTCGTAACTTCTTGCTCCTATTTCTTCCGATAGAAAATGTACCGTTGCCTGGAGATTTACTTCTACCTCCCTTATGTCATCCATCTGCTTACCGTATATATGCCTCTGTCACATATCTTCTCATCATCCTATGGGTATTGAAATAATAGGCGTTTTTCCCTATGGCATTCTGCATCATTCTTATCCATGTAAATCTGTCATTGTAAAAGAGAGGGATGATGATATATTCAAGTTTATTGTAAAGGTCGTCAGCATCCCTCATATCTATATTTTCAATTTCCTTTAACTCCGTTGGGCTCGGACCGATAGACCAACCAGTAAACCCCTCTATATGGCCCTCTATCCACCATCCATCGAGGACACTGAAATTCACTACCCCATTGTGGGCTGCTTTCATACCGCTTGTCCCTGAAGCCTCTAATGGCCTCAAAGGTGTGTTGAGCCAGATGTCAACGCCAGAGACAAGCCTGAGGGCAATTTCCATATCGTAATTTTTCAGATAAGCTATTTTAATCTTATCCTTTAGCCGCTCCTTGAACGAAAATATCTTTTCTATGATACGTTTACCTGTTTCATCTCGTGGATGGGCCTTACCCGCATAGACAATCTGAAGTTTCCCTGTACCCATTCTCTCGAGTCGCTCGATATTGCTGAAAAGGAGGTCGGGCCTCTTATATGCAGTTGCCCTTCTTGCGAATCCTATGGTAAGAATATCGAGGTTGAGATCTACCCCTGTTTCTGCCCTGATATAATCGAAGAGATTTTTTTTTGCTTCTATATGGGCCTTCCAGATCTCTTCATCAGGTATACGGCCAATTCTCACAAATAATTCTGGTTCATTGGCCCATCCAGGGAGATACTTATCATAGAGTTTCTTAAAACTATCAAACGTCCATGTGAAAGAATGGACACCATTTGTAATGGAAGCGATCTCATATCCAGGAAACATATTTCGAGAGACCTCACCATGCTTTTTTGCAACTCCATTGACGTATTCACTCAGATTCAATCCGAGTAGAGTCATATTGAGGTGATCACGACCGCCAAGATTTTTTAAAACATCAAAGGGGATCAGTTCTCCCATAATGTTTTTAATGAGTTCATAGGGGAATTTATCGTGCCCTGCCTCCACAGGTGTATGGGTTGTAAATACACAGAGGTCTTTTATCCTTTCGATATCCCATACCAACCGTTCATCCCAGACATCTTCTATCGGACGTCTATACATGTTAAGAAGTTCAACCGTGAGGAGGCTCGAATGTCCCTCGTTCATGTGATATTTCTTTATCTCAAAGCCGAGCTCATGGAGCACCCTTACTCCGCCAATTCCCAGGACTATCTCCTGCTTCAGCCTGTATGCCTGATCGCCACCATAGAGATAAGAGGTAATCTCCCTGTCCTCCGGTATATTCCCCTCTACATCTGTATCAAGGAAGAAAACTGGTACACTTCCGCTTGTCAAACTCTTTACTTTAAATAGCCATGCCTGAACCAGGACATCCCTCCCTTCGATCTGCACTGTGATTTTTGTGGGAAGGAGTGTCATATATTGAGAGGGTTTCCAGGAGCCTGGTAATTCTGTTTGTCTACCTTTCTCGTCCAGCTCCTGTTTGAAATATCCTTTTTTACTGATAAGGGTTACAGCAACCATTGGAAGTTTAAGGTCAGCACCCGACCTGACAGTGTCCCCTGCGAGTACCCCAAGACCACCGCTGTATGTGGGGATATCGTTCTGTATTCCTATCTCCATCGAGAAATAAGCAATCTTGGGATCTTTTGTAAGAACAAGAAGCTCATTCATTAGAGGTTCCATAAGAATATATTCTAACTCAAAAGGTGCAAAGATTGTAAATTTTTAATGATACAGGTTCCCTGCTTTCTAAATATGGAACTCCCTTGTAGTAAGGATGAGAAGTTGTTATTATTTAGTTCATGAAGAAAAGAATAAAAAAATACGAGGATGTGTCACCATTGAGTTTCTTCTTCTGAGAGAAGAGTTAGGATTAAAAAGATTCAGGAAGCAGGTCAAGAGAGATGCTGAAGAAAGGGAAATTCTCATGGACTTGGCTATGAAAAAGATAGAAGAGGAAAAAAGAAACGATTTTATTCTTATTGGATACAGAAATTGAATATTCCATGAAAAGCTATCGTAAAGAGCTATGGTTTGAAGTTCCGGCCCGCCGGGCTTTTATAAATATTACCCCTGAGGTCGAAAATTGTCTCAGAGAAAGTGGCATTAAGGAAGGATTTGTGCTTGTGAACGCCATGCATATAACGGCATCTGTTTTTATAAACGATGACGAATCCGGACTTCACCACGACTTTGATGTCTGGCTTGAGAAGCTTGCACCCCATGAACCAGTTTCTCAGTACCGTCACAATAATGGCGAGGATAATGCTGATGCTCACCTTAAACGACAGGTTATGGGGAGAGAAGTTGTGGTTGCTGTTTCCAGGGGGAAACTGGATTTTGGCCCATGGGAGCAGATTTTTTATGGAGAGTTTGATGGCAGGAGGAAAAAAAGAGTTCTTGTGAAGATTATCGGGGAATGATACTTTTGATGCTTAATGTAACCTTGTTTGCTCTCCGTCATTGCGAGGTTGGCGAAGTCAGCCGAAGCAATCTCAAAACAGGCTCAGAACATGCCCCGCAATCTCAACCACTTAGGAGGAGATTCCTTGTCCACCTGAGGCAGACTCGGAATGACAACGCACAGCCTGTTATGCCGAACCCTTCACTATTTGTCACCCTGAGTGAAACGAAGGGTCTCGCGTTTGGCTCAGGGTAAACTCCGTGAAGCATCTCTTATTTTGGACACCACTGATAAATTGAGACATCACAAATAAATCATCTTTTTTTGTTATACCACTTGTTTATTGGTTATTGAAATTTGTTTAGAGCCTGGTGTTTGATGTTTGGAAATTATATTAAATAAGGTATAATACCCACCATGATAAGAAATACTTTTACTATCCTTGACGGAATAGGCCAGAGGCTTGAACGAAGGCTCTGGAGAGAGGGTATTCTCACATGGACTCATTTCCTCGATGTAAAGGACACCTCATTTATAAATCCACAGCGAAAGAGGTTTTTTGATGAAACACTCTTTTTTGCATGCAATGAGTTGAATGAAGGCAATGCAGAGTATTTCGCTGCAACCCTGAAGAGATATGAGCACTGGAGACTCTTTGATGTTTTTAAGGGTGATGCAGTCTGCCTTGATATAGAAACGAATGGTCTGTCCCCTAACAGTGGTGGATATGTGACTCTTGTTGGAATGTACAATGGAAAAGACTACAGGTGTTTTATAAGGGGAGAGAATCTTACAGCGGATGCCCTGAATGAAGAACTCTCAAAGTATAAGTATCTGATAACCTTCTTTGGGTCTGTCTTTGACATACCCTTTCTCAAAACTTGCTTTCGCGCTCTCAGATTCGATATCCCCCACTTTGACCTCTGTTTTGGTGCAAGGAGAATAGGTTTGCGAGGGGGTCTCAAAAGGCTTGAGCCATATTTCGGGATACAGAGGCAGGATGAGGTGAAAGATATGGACGGTTACGACGCAGTCCTGTTGTGGCAGGAGGCAGAAAGGGGCTGTAGCAGGGCCCTCGATTTGCTCATGCTATACAATAAAGAGGATACAGTAAATCTCTTCGACATGGCAGATACTATCTACAGGAGACTTAAAGCCTTAACAGGCATTGAGGAGTATCTTAACGGTTCAACTCCTTAAATGTCCTTTCATTCACTCTGTCCTCATATTACTCAATGAGTTTTTTTTAATTTGAACTCCCAGGTGCCTAATCCGAGGCAAGATGCCTACCTATTCTCTCTCCTCTCTTCAAGCTTATTTCCCCTTGTATGTCAAAAAAGATTTTTAGATAAGGATAAAATTTAAGTACCTCTTAGTTATTTATAATTCTTTCCTCGCCATATTATAATGAGTGTGCCTGATATGAAAAAACTCGCTATCACCATGGGAGACCCAGGAGGGGTAGGGCCAGAAATAATTGTTAAGGCCCTTTTTTGTACTGACATAAGGGATTACTGCGTACCGATAGTTATCGGTGACAGAATTCCTATAGAAGAGGCAATTACCCTTCTTAAAATGCCTGCAAAATTACAAGTTATTACTTCACCTGAGGAATCTAAGCCAATCCAACGGGGCAGATCAATCAAGCTTATTGATATGGGAATCATTAAGAGATTAAAAAAAGGCAGACCAACTGCAGAAGGCGGCAGGGCTTCTTTTAGCTATATAAAAAGGGCTGTTGAACTTGCGTTTAATAAGCAAGTCGATGGAATTGTTACAGCACCAATTTCAAAACAGGCATTGAGTATGGCTGGGTTTAGATGGCCCGGCCATACAGAGATGCTCTCTGATTTAACTCATACGAAGGACTATGCAATGATGCTTGTTGGCGGCCCATTGAGGATTATTCTTGTTACGATCCACACATCCTTGAAGAGCGTCCCCTCTTTAATTAAAAAGGACAGAATATTAAAGACCATTCGTCTTGCAAAGAAAGCATGTAACATGCTTGGGATTGAGGCGCCCAAAATAGCTGTTGCTGGGCTGAATCCACATGCAGGAGAAGCAGGGTTATTCGGTGATGAGGAAATTAAAGAGATAGTTCCCGCTGTTAAAAAGGCGCTAAGAGAGGGAATACCAGTTTCAGGTCCATACCCTCCGGATACTGTTTTTCATAAGGCATACAGAGGTGAAATTGATATCATTATCTGCATGTATCATGACCAGGGCCTGATTCCCTTAAAGATGATCGCCTTTGATGAAGGGGTGAATCTGACTGTTGGCCTGCCTATTGTCCGCACTTCCCCCGACCATGGTACAGCGTATGATATTGCATGGAAAGGCATTGCCAATCCATCAAGTATGGTCGAAGCTATAAAATTGGCAGCGAAGTTGAGGATATACTAAGGAGTTCATAAGTAAGACCACATTTACTGTCATTCCAGCTTGTCTGGAATCCTTCCCACTTGTTGGGAATCTAAAAAAGGATGCTGGACAAGCCAGCATGATAGATATAGTTATAGGGATGTGACTTTACATATGGTCTTATTAGTAACATAGATAAAAACAGGAAAGGCTGTCTCAGTCCCGATGTATATCGGGATTATAATAGACAGATTAACCAACAGCCTTTCCTACATTAAACAAATGGCTAAAAGACATTTAGGGCAGATTTTTCTTTATGATCCCTCAATCCTGAGAAGAATTATCCAGGTGGCTCAGCTTTCAAAAGAGGACCTTGTTGTTGAGATAGGCCCGGGGTGGGGCGGGTTGACGAAAATGCTTGCGGAAAGGGTAAAGAGAGTTATTGCCATTGAACTTGATGAAAGGCTTTTCGAAGAATTGAAAACTGAGCTTGCTGGATATGATAATCTGGAATTGATAAATGAAGATGCCCTCAAATATCCTTATGAGATTCTTCCGGAATTTAAAGTTGTTGCAAATATACCTTACTACATTACAACTCCTCTCATCTTCAGACTTCTCAAGGCAAAGAAAAATCTCAAGTCCATGACCATGACTATCCAGAAAGAGGTTGCTGAAAGAATAGTAGCGGTTCCCGGAGGAAAAGATTACGGTATTCTTTCAGTAATGGTTCAGTATCATGCAGAACCGAGGCTTAAATTCATAATACCAAAAGGTGCATTCAGACCAGTGCCAAAGGTTTATTCCGCAGTCGTGCATTTCAAAATCCTCGAGAGGCCTTCTGTCTTTGTAAAGGATGAAGAGTTTTTCAACAGGGTTGTAAAGACAGCCTTCTCTCAGAGGAGGAAGATGCTTTCCAACACTCTTAAAAGTTTAAGTGAGAATATAAAAGACAGACTTGCGGAAGCAGGTATCGATTCAAACAGAAGGCCAGAGACTTTGAGCATTGAAGAGTTCGCAAGGCTTTCGAATATATTAAAGATGAATTTTCACATGCCTTCTAAATAAGACTCATCAATATTGCTCACAAAGGCCTCTACAAGTTTGGGATCAAACTGAGTGCCTGCGTTATTGTAAAGTTCTTGGATTGCATCGTTGAAGCCAGAGAGAGAATGCCTTTTATCCTCATTGAACATCTTTCCGATATATTTATATGAAATTTTGCTCATTATAGCATCAAATGTTTCTGCAATAGCAATTATCCTCGACTCCAGCGGAATAGTCTCTCCCTTCAGTCCTGATGGGTATCCATTGCCGTCGTATTGTTCGTGGTGGTGTAAAATAATGAGAGCAATATCAGCATAAAAATTTATCGGCTGTAACATTTCATACGCAATCTGGGAATGTGTCTTAAAGTCCTCTTTAGATAGGGCATCTGTTGGCTTCATTTTTATAAATCCAATGTCATGGAGTAGAGAAGCACGGTATAATCTTCTCTTCTCATCCTCAGACATATTTATTGCACCCGCTATTAAAAGGCTATATTTTGCGACCCTTATTGAATGTCCATGCTTTTCAGGGGTATGAGATTCTATAGCATTGAGCAGGATATCAATAAGGTGGATCTCATAATTTTTCTGGTCCTCATAGAACTTTGCCCTCGCTATAGATATAGCAGCCTGATCAGCAAAGTATGATATTAATTCTTCGTCTTCATAACTGAAAGCACCACCCTTTTTATTCAAGAGCTCCAGTGTCCCTATTGTTTCTGTATTTAATTTTAAAGGAACACATAAGACAGAATTTGTTTTATAGCCTGTGATATTATCCACCTCAGGATCAAACCTCTTATTATTTTTCACGTCATTAATTCTGACAGCACTTCCATTTTCTACGACCCAACCAGCGATACCATTAGATTTTGGCATCGAAAGTCCTAACAACTTACTACTTTCGATGCCTTTAACAGTCTTGCATACGAGCTTGTCACCATCGAGAAACAAAATTAAACCTGCATCAGACCCGGTAATCTGTAATGATCTATCTATAATTTTATCAAGGAGCATATCTCCGTAAACTATTTCACGAATATCCCTCGTGATAGTTAAAAGAGCACTCAATTTATTGCTGTAGTCCTCTATCTTTTTTATAGCATTTTTTGAAGCAGTATTTGCAAGATAGAGACTAATAAAAGCAAGGACTGCTACAATTGATAGAATGATTGGTACAGAGTAAGGGGGTATATAATCAAGAATTCCATATTGAGACTTTATGACAGAAAACAGGAGGGCAAAGACGATAAGCAGAATTGTCCAGTTTAAGATGTTGATATTTTTCTTTATGACTTCTACAGCAGTTTTTCTGTCTTCTGTCTTACCTGCCATAAGAGACCTAACGGTACCACAATAAAGATAGTGAGATCAAAGATAAATGTCAATACTTTTATTGCTCTATTGTCAAGGCAAAATGAAAATGTCTGGTTTTCGGCAAAATGAAAATGTCTGGT
>CAZLFE010000046.1:0-17338 GCA_964558725.1 uncultured Nitrospiraceae bacterium
TGACTTTGATAAGTTTATCGATGCGGTAAAAGAGGTCGGCCTCTACTGGTTGCTCTTGAATAAGCCACCGCATAATACAGGGATTCGGTGATAATCGTTGATAAAAGGTAATAGCCATGGACAAAGAACTTAAAGTACTGATACTTGAGGATCAAAACACTGACGCTGAGTTGATGGAGAGGGAACTACGCAAAGAAGGAATATCATTTTCCTCGAGGCGTGTAGAGACAAAAGAAGATTTCCTGAGAGAACTGAAAGACTTTGCACCCGACCTCATCCTCTCAGACTATAAACTGCCTTCCTTCAATGGTTCTTCTGCTCTTGCGATCGCAAGAGAACAGTGTCCTGAAGTACCGTTCATCTTTGTTTCCGGCATAATCGGAGAAGAATTGGCAATTGAGACACTCAAAGAGGGTGCAACAGACTATGTCCTTAAAGAGAGGCTATCACGTCTTGTGCCGGCAACGAGCAGAGCATTACGTGAAGCCGAGGAGCGGACTGCACGCAAACAGGCAGAAGAACAACTGAAGAAAAGGGTGAAAGAACTTGAAGAATTTTATGACATGGCAGTGAACAGGGAGTTAAGGATAGTTGAACTGAAGGAGGAGATAGAGAAGCTGAAGGAAGAGTTTAAAAATCCTATTATGAGTAAAATTATAGAGATTCAGCATATGGAAAAAAAACTCATTGAGAGCCGGAGTGCATTCTTCAATATGCTGAGAGACCTTGATTATTCTTATAAAGAGCTTAAAAAGCTTTTCGAGAGTCTTATTCTTTCTTTCGTTAATGCATTAGATGCAAAGAGTCCATGGACAAAGGGTCATTCAGAACGAGTTACAAATTATGCTATCGCTATAGCCAAAGAGATGGGCTTAAAAGAGAAAGATATGGAAATACTTAGAACAGCAGCCCTCCTTCACGATATAGGAAAGATAGGAACCTATGAAGTAATCCTTGATAAGCCTGAAAGACTAAGCATTGAAGAATTGGCCCTTGTAAAAATGCACCCTGTAAAAGGCGAGGAGATTCTTAGTCCAATAAGCCAGTTAAAGGATATCCTCCCGATAATCAGGTCACACCATGAAAGAATAGATGGAGAAGGTTATCCTGATGGACTCAAAGATAATGAGATACCCCTTCTGGCAAGAATAATCGCTGTGGCTGACTCCTTTGACTCTATGATATCAGAGCGACCGTATAGACCAAAACTAAACATAGAGGATGCATTATCAGAACTTAAAAGATGCAGTGGAATACAGTTTGACCTGCAAGTAGTTGAAGCATTTTCGAAAGCGGTTCTGAAATATGTATTACCTTAGCCCCAGCACATCCTGCATGTCATAAAGACCTGCAGGTTTTCCTGAGATCCAGAGTGCTGCCCTGAGGGCACCTCTCGCAAAGGTGTCCCTGCTTGATGCCTTATGAGTAATCTCGATTCTTTCACCGAGACCCCCAAATATAACAGTATGCTCTCCTACAATGTCCCCTGCCCGTATCGTTTGTATGCCAATTTCTTTCCTTGTTCTCTCGCCAATAAGCCCTTTTCGGGCATATACGGCAACCTCATCAAGACTTCTTTTTGTAGAATCAGCAATTACCTGTGCCATCTTCAGTGCTGTGCCACTCGGTGCATCCTTTTTCAATCTGTGGTGTGCCTCAACAATCTCTATATCATATTCATCACCTAATACCCTTGCTACATCATGCAATACCCTTAAAAGGAGATTCACGCCTGTGCTCATATTGGATGCCATAACGCAGGGCATGCTTTTTATCGAAGACTCTATCTCCTTCAAATCATCCTTTGAGAATCCTGTTGTTCCAATCACCATTGCCTTGCCTTTTTTAGATGAAAGTATTGCGTTTTCCTTTGTCGAACTCGGAGTAGTAAAGTCAATAATTACATCCACGCTGTCAATAATATTTTCAAGACTGTCTGAGAGTTGTACTCCTATCTCCCCTGTTCCAACCACCAATCCAATGTCCTTTCCGACCGCATCATGTCCCTTTTTTTCGAAAGCTCCTACGAGTTTTAATTCAGGGTATTCCCTCGAAAGAACAACGATCCTGTTTCCCATCCTTCCTGCTGCACCTGCAACTGCTATTCTGATCATAAAAACCTCCTTATGAGCTAAGGGCATATGGCAAAGAGCAAGAAGCTTAGAGTATAAAAAATTATTTCTCTTTGCTTTCTATTTTATGCTTATTGCTTTTCGCTTTTAGCTGCTCATTGCTTTCTGTTCCCTGCTCTTTTTCAGCTTTTTCCCCTGCAATCCTGTATTCCTCTGACACCCACTTTCCAAGATCAATTAGTTTGCACCTTTCGGAACAGAAAGGCTTCCAGGGATTTTCCTCCCTTGTGGTTTTTCTCTTACATATGGGACAAATAATCTTCATAAACAAATAACCAAACACCAATAATCAAGCTCCAAATAAGTTCCAATAATCAATAATCAATTCTGAATTTGTTTGGTCATTGTAAATTGGTCATTGGTTATTATTTGGTTATTGGAATTTGATTATTGGTTATTTTAGCTTAATCTACTGGAAACTGACCATTATTTTTAAGTTTTAACTTTAAACCTTGAACTTTTCTTTCAAGCTACTCGTGCATCAGTCAACCTTGATAGCTTTTTCTTCAAGAACTGTCCTGTGTAGGAGTCGGGATTCATGCTGACTTCCTCTGGAATACCTTCTGCAACAACTCTTCCTCCTTCCTCTCCTCCTTCAGGCCCGAGGTCTATAATGTAATCGGCTGATTTTATCACATCAAGGTTGTGTTCTATAATGATAACCGTATTTCCTAAATCTGTGAGTCTGTTTATAACAGTGAGCAGCTTATGGATATCAACAGAGTGGAGCCCTGTTGTGGGTTCATCGAGGATGTAGAGAGTGTTGCTTGTTGATTTTTTCCCAAGTTCCTTTGAGAGCCTTACTCTTTGTGCCTCCCCCCCTGAAAGTGTTGATGCGGGCTGTCCGAGTTGTATATATCCAAGTCCCACGTCTTCGAGAACTTCAAGCCTTTGACTTATGAGAGGGATAGACGAGAAAAATTGAAGCGCCTCAGATACAGTCATATCAAGCACCTCAGAAATATCCTTACCTTTATATCTGATTTCGAGAGTCTCCTTATTGTATCTTTTCCCTTTGCAGATATCGCAGGGGATGTAAACGGGGGGAAGAAAGTGCATTTCTACTTTGATCAGCCCGTCTCCTCGGCACGATTCGCATTTTCCGCCTGAGAGATTAAAACTGAATCTTGAAGGGGTGTAGCCCCTTATCTTTGAATCAGCTACCTGTGCGAATAACTCTCTGATAAATGAGAAAACCCCTGTATAGGTTGCCGGGTTAGACCTTGGGGTTTTCCCAAGGGGTGATTGGTCAACACATATCACGCGATCTATCTTATCCGTTCCGATTATTTCTTTATATCGACCGGGACTTAATGCACTCCCATAGAGCTCTTTCAAGAGTGCTTTGTAGAGTATCTCAAGCACGAGGGTGCTTTTGCCTGAACCCGAAACCCCTGTTACGCATGTAAAGGTTCCGAGGGGGATACTGACATTAATCTCCTTGAGATTAAATTCCTGAGCGCCTATTATCCTGATAAAGTCCTTTGGCTTTCTCCTCGTGAGAGGAGTATCAATTGATACCGACCCGCTGAGGTATCTTCCTGTTATTGACTTTTCATTTTTCTCAATCTCTTCAGGTTTCCCTGAGGCTATAATCCAGCCTCCATTAAGCCCTGCACCAGGCCCCATATCCACTACATGATCTGCCCACCGTATTGTCTCCTCGTCATGTTCAACAATGATAACGGTGTTGCCAGCATCCCTTATGAATGAGAGGTTTTCAAGGAGTTTTTTTGTATCCCTTGGGTGCATGCCGATAGTGGGTTCATCGAGTACGTAGAGAACACCTGTTAAAGAAGAGCCAAGTTGTGTTGCAAGCCTTATTCTCTGTGACTCTCCACCCGCAAGCGTTAAAGATGACCTGTCAAGGGTGAGATAACCCAGCCCTACCTTACTGAGAAAATTAAGCCTGTCCCTAACTTCCTTAAGGACACGGGATGCAATTGTCTGTTCTCTCTCTGTGAGTTTTAGATTGTTGATAAAAAGGAGTGCATCCCTTACAGGCATCCTCGCAAATGCCCCTATGTTTATATTCTGTATTTTGATGTTTAGTGCTTCTCTTCTTAATCTCAGTCCATTACAGAGCCTGCAGATATTTTGGTTTTCTCGGAATCGAGTCGTACCGACAAGCTCAATTGAGTCCTCTCGGAATCGAGTCGTACCGACTTCGAGATCCTCAAGACCAAGACCTTTGCATCTCGGGCAGGCTCCCTGTTTGCTGTTAAAGGAGAAGAACATGGGGTTTATCTCAGGGTAACTGATTCCACATTTCGGGCAGGCCGTGGTTTTAGAAAACAGAATATCCCTGTTTTCGTCAATCAAATTTATTACGACAGTATCTGAATAACTGAGGGCTGTCTCGATTGCATCCTTTATCTGTCGCTCAATACCCAGCTTTATAATAAGCCTGTCTATGACAATCTCTATGGTATGGCGTTTTTGCTTTTTGAGAGCGATATCTTGAGTCAAATCCGTCATCTTACCATCTATTCTTGCCCTTATAAACCCCTCTCTTCTCATCTGCTGAAGCTCTTTTCTGTATTCGCCTTTTCTGTCCCTGACCATAGGGGCTAAAATTTGCAGACGGCTGCCAAGAGGTAAAAACATTACAGATTTAATAATATCTTTAGATTCCTGTTTTGCTATGAGAGAACCGCAGTTATAACAGTATGGTTTACCTATCCTTGTGTAGAGGACACGCATATAGTTGTATATCTCGGTAATGGTTCCAACAGTCGAGCGAGGACTCCTTATTATGGTCTTCTGGTCGATGGCGATAGATGGAGATAATCCCTCGATGTAGTCAACATCAGGTTTTCGAAGTTGTTCGAGGAATTGCCTTGCATAAGCTGAAAGACTTTCAACATAGAGCCTCTGTCCCTCTGCATAGATCGTATCGATAGCAAGAGATGATTTGCCCGAACCTGATGGGCCTGTTATTACCGTTATTGTATCTCTCGGAATAGACAGATCAATATTTTTGAGATTATGCTCTCGTGCACCCTTGATGTTTATAAAATTCTGCATTTTGGTATCTTTCAATATAACCTAAAACGCGGAGTTAAGTTAATAGACCATGATGGTGCTAAGAACCCTTCTTTTTTTAGAGGGGATGTTGTAATATATTTCTATGCAAAAGATTTTTTTGTTGGTGTTTCTACTCCTCTTCCCTGCAGTCTCCTTTGCGCAACCTTCAATCATGTTTACTGCGGAGAATTACGATTTTGGGACAATAACCCAGGCCGATAAAATCGAACATGCCTTTGATTTTAAAAACAACGGAAATGAAGATCTCGTGATAGAACGACTGGCTCCCTCATGAGGATGTGCTGCTGTGGTGGCTAGTTCAAGCCGCCTGAAGCCGGGAGAAGAAGGAAAGATTGCTGCAACAATAGATATAAAGGGCAAAATAGGTTACATTACGAAAACAGTGAAAGTTTTTACCAATGACCCAAAAAGACCTGCCATAACCATTGTTCTTAAGGCACTCATAAAGGCACAACCTGCTTCTCAGTCACAGCCGACTCTACCACCACAACCTTCTTCATCGCAACCTGCTTTACCGTCACAACCTCAGCCACAACCTGCTTTTCCACCACTGCCTGCTTCTCCATAATTACAGCAAAGTGAAATATCGCATCCTTACGGTATCATTTATCCTTCTTTTTATTCCTCTATTTATTTTCTTTTTACTGATTTTCACAGATTCAGTGGCCTCGGATCCTTACCTTCAAAAACGTCAGGCCATGGTGGAGAATGATATTAAGGGAAGGGGTATAAAGGACAAAAAGATTCTTGAGGTGATGGGAAAGATTCCAAGGCATCTTTTTGTGGATGAAAATCTGAAGGATAGGGCATATGCAGACTATCCGCTACCGATAGGAGAGGGACAGACAATATCTCAGCCCTATGTTGTTGCTCTTATGACAGAGTCATTAGTGTTGAAGCCGACAGACAAGGTGCTTGAGATAGGTACAGGCTCTGGGTATCAGGCAGCAGTACTGGCAGAAATAGTAAAAGATGTCTATACAATAGAGATAAGGAAATCCCTCGCAGACATGGCGTCGAAGAGGCTTAAAGACTTTGGTTACAAGAATGTAAAGGTGAAACATGCTGACGGTTATTTTGGATGGGAAGATTATGCTCCCTTCAATGCAATAATCATAACCGCGGCTGCAAACCATATTCCCCCGCCCTTGATTAAACAGCTTAAGGAGGGAGGAAGGCTCATAATCCCTCTTGGAAGCACAGTCTATTATCAGGTACTGACTCTTGCGACAAAGAAAAAGGGTGAACTCGATGTTGTGCAGATGGGTCCTGTAGCATTTGTGCCGATGGTTGGAGAGGCACAAAAGAAAAGGTGAGCTTATTTTTATTGCATGTCATTCTGAGGCGAGAACCGAAGAATCTCAGTCTTATAATACATCGATTTCATGAGATTCTTCACGGAGTTTACCCTGAGCTAAGACCGAGACCCTTCGCTTCGCTCAGGGTGACGCATCGCGAAGGGTTCAGAATGACAAATTCACATTTCAAGGTAATTGCGACACAGCCTCCAAGCCGGAGAATGACGGCAAGGAGTTACTGAGGCGGTCATTAGTAAGGCGACATTCTTATCACTTTCTGTCATTGCGGCTTGTCCGCAATCCTTCTGGTTTTTTCAGAAAGATTCCCGACTAGCGGGAATGACATCAATGTAGCTTTACTTATAGTATTAGTAACTTTAAGTGAACTTTAACGGTAATATGATATTCTCCTTCAAATGCACGCCAGCAGGGTCATTTATAAGTGCTCTACATTAAAAATATGCAACTGATGGGTTTACTCTGAGCGAGATTCTTCAGTCGTCCGCCTACTTGAGACAGGGCGGACTCCTTCAGAATGACAGCAAGGTCTATCCCTTTAAAAAACTCCGTAGAGTTACAAACGCCATCGCATATGCTAATGCCCCCAGCCAAAGGACCATTTTAAACCCGATTGCCATTGCTAACATAACAGTAAGAATTGGGGAGAGGACTGAAAAGCAACCATTTATAGCCCATGCCCATGGGATCAATGACTTATTCTCCTCAGAGAGGATTTTCAGACCTGTAGGGAAAGGAATGCCCATGAGAAGACCGAGGGGCATGAGAGTAAAGAATACCGAAATAATCTTGACCGGAATGGAATATGGAGAGATTACACCCGAGATGACCGGCAGAAAGATACTGTAAATAATGATAAGAAGGGAGATGATAGTTGTTATAGAGGGGCTCCTTAATCCTGAGATCCTATGACTCAGGAGACTACCAATACCTGAACTTATGAGGATTGATGTGAGGACGGTAGCAGCTGCGTAGGATGGATTTTCGAGGGGAAGGATAGTTTTCTGGATCAGGGTTATTTCCACAAACATGAATCCAATGCCGAGAAAGGCAAAGTAGGGAAGGAACCCTTTTTCCCTTAATCCCCCCTTACCCCCCTTTAGTAAAGGGGGGATTTTATTAAGATTTTCTGGAGAATAGTTGTTATTAAGTCCCCCTTTAGTAAAGGGGGAGGGAGGAGGCTTACTGAAAAAAGCCGGAAGAAGTATGAGGACGAGGCTTAATAAAATAACCTGAATGAAGACTACAGGAAGGATATATCCTTCTTCGATAAAATACTGCCATTTTTCTCCCATGATCTTATAAATCTGTCTGGTATTTCTGAGTTTGAGATAATAATGAAAGAACGGGTTATCATCACGGACGGGACTTATATCAAAGATATAATCATGCATAAACTGTGTGCGTGTTTCAGGATTCAGGATTTTTTTGAAGGCAGTGAAATATTCATTTGAGGCTGTTTTGATATAAATGTTTGCTTCCTCTTCTCTGATACCTGGGTAATGTATTACATCGAACCGCCTGGTTTTTGAAAACTCCCTGGTGGCCTCTATCTCTTTTAAAGTGAAAGGCGATCTTTTAACAAGGATGCATATGCTTCCCCAGCTTCGAATAGCGACAATATGTTTTTCTCCATCTTTTATCCCAAGCTCCTCTATGGCTGAAATAATGGTATTGAGGAGTCTTAACTCTATTCTGGGAGGAGGTAATATAAAGAGGTTTATGCTCAAAAGCCCTTCTGGTTTTAGATGACATAGATACTCTCTGAATGCCTCAACAGTAAACCTGTAGTCTTCTGATATCCCAAAGGAACCAGAGGGTGATGAACCCATTAATGAAATATCGATAATATCGAATTGCCTGTAGTCTGACTTAAGCCATGACCTTCCAAGCCCTGACCATGTATTGTCTCTGTAAATGTTGCCAGAGAAGTCCTTGAATTCATCTCTGATGATCTTTATCAAGAGAGGATTAGACTCTATCTTATAAAGGTTTTTTGTGCCATAAAAGGTTGCAACAAGGACCTGAAGGCCTCCTTTTGGATCAAGGACCAGTACGTCATCCTTCCTGCCCATTTTACCTGAAAGTCCTCCCATCCCCCCTTTACTAATCCCCCTTAATCCCCCTTTAGTAAAGGGGGACTGGGGGGGATTACTTATTTCATAGGGTAATGCAGCGGGCAGGTACCTGAGAAATCTTAAAGGGTCCGAGGGGTCAATGGAGTTTCCTGTATGGAAAGCTGTTATAGCATTAATTTCGCTGCCGTCTATTGAAAATCCTATCTGTTCGGGGAGTGTATCGAGATACCTAAGGCTCAGACCAGGCGCAAAACGCACTGCAGGGCTTTTAAAAGTATCTATCCTTGAAAAAGGACTGAAATACATCTTAAGGTGTTTTGCGCCAGGATATTTCAGGGCTGCCTGAAGCCCCTTATATGGAGACATCCTGGGGTTAATGAATGCTGGTTGAAACAACAAGATAGAAAAGATAAGGGAGATCAATACCAGAGGAACTACCTTCAGCCTTCTCCCGCTGATAATGAATGACGCTATGAGTACGATTGAAGAGAGGATAAAAACAGCCTTATCAGGCCCTGTGATTGTCATAAGAGAGAGGATTCCTATTGACCCAATGCCTGCGCCGAGAAGGTCAGCGCCATAAATAATACCCGATTTATCACCTATTGTGGAGAATGCTGTGGCAATGATCAATCCTGTAAAGAAAAATGGTATCGAGAGTGTTACGTAATAAAGGCTGATATAAAGCAACTGTATTTTTTCCCATGAGAGTCTCATTGGGTCGAAGGGAATCAGGTTTGAGAGGATATAACTCATCGATATTCCAATGCCAAGCAGAAGACTATAGATACCGATACTTGAAAGGTTTCTGAGTTTTGGATATAGAGACAGGGCTGTCCCACTTGCACCGATTCCAAGCATGGCAATACTTATGATCATGAAGGCAAAGTGGTACCAGAGAGAGACAGAGAATATCCTCATAAGGGTTATCTCATAGGCAAGACTCGATAAGGAGCACAGGAATATCACAAAGAATATCTTCGGGTCTTTGTTCATGATTTTAAACTAATCCAAAATAGTAGTCGCAACCTTTAGGTTGCGTGATTTTAATAGAATTTCTAATACAAACGCATTTATTGCTTTTACATTCTGTCATCCTGAACTTTTTCAGGATCTCATATAAATTGGTTTTGGATGCTGAAACAAGTTCAGCATGACTTTATATAATGCGTTTACATTAATTTATTTCTTGGATAATTATAAACGCAGGCTAAAGCCTGCGACTACAAGGATTTTATGAATACTTGTATGGTACAGACCAAATTAACAACTATACTCCAACTCATTGAGTCTATTCTTGACATCCCCTTGTTATACATGCAGTCTATAGTATGGATTATACATGGGTAGTGCTTTCATTGATCGCAGCCTTTACATTGGCGACAAGCGATGCCCTCACTAAGAAAGCTCTTACCTCCTCTAATGAGTATATCGTTGCATGGTTAAGACTTATCTTTTCACTGCCTCTGTTGCTCCTTATCTTTTTATTTATACCTGTGCCCAAACTTGATAAGGAATTTTATACTGCCTTTTTTCTTTCCCTGCCACTTGAGTTATTATCGATAGTTTTATATATAAAGGCCTTAAGGCTTTCACCATTAAGCCTTACCCTTCCATTTCTTGCTTTAACGCCTGTATTTCTCATCTTTGTTTCTTATGTCATACTCGGGGAAAGGGTTTCCTTTTTGGGTTCAATGGGCATTCTATTTATTGCAGCAGGAAGCTATACCCTTCATATTAGCAAAATAAAGGAGGGCATATTCGAGCCCCTTCGGGCAATAACAAAAGAGAAAGGCTCTGTTTTGATGATCGGGGTTGCACTTATTTACAGTCTTACCTCATCTCTTGGCAAGATGGCTATAGAGCACTCTTCGCCCCTGTTTTTCGGGACCACTTACTTTACAGTACTTGCCCTCCTTTTTTCCCCAATTGCAATATATAAAGGGGGAAAAATGAAAGGAGGGGCTGTTTTATCAGTTCTTCTGCCAGGTGTCTTTTATTCTCTTATGGTAGTATGCCATATGGTAGCATTAAGCCTTGCAAAAGTAGCTTATGTAATATCCGTAAAAAGGATGAGCCTTATTATTGGAGTTTTCTATGGATATCTGTTTTTCAAGGAAAAAAATATCAGAGAGAGACTTTCTGGTTCCCTGTTAATGTTTATTGGGTTTCTAATGGTTGTAACAGCGACTTAAAATGTATAGAATTTATAAGTAAATTGAGAAATACTTTCTGACTATGCTTTGAGCTCTCCAATGTTATAAAATACGCCATGCTTAATGTATTAATCATCTCTAATGAGGCCGAAGAATTATATTCGTTATTTAAATCAGTCAGGTTTACCCTAAAGAAGCAGGATTCAGGCCAGGAAGGGAGTTTAGGAAAGACTGCTTCTGTCAATCTCGGCAAATATGATATAGCTTTCCTCGACCTCAATACCAGAGGCTGGCAGCAAAGACTCCTGGAGCTAAGGCAACGAATGCCTGTAATAGCCTTTTCAAGAGCTGATATCAAAGTAGCTGTTGAAGCGATGAAACTCGGAGCCTGTGATTTTATGGAGAAGCCGCTTACCAGTGACGCCCTAAGCGATGTAATCAACAAACATAGAAAGAAGATTCTCAGTCATACCCGTGGCTTTGATGAAATAATTGGTAGAAGTAAGATAATGCAAGAGGTTTTTGGTTTGATAAAAAAGGCAGCAGTGAGTGATAGTAATGTCTTAATTACGGGAGAGAGTGGAGCAGGCAAAGAACCTTGTGCGAGGGGAATCCATAAACGAAGTCCGAGAAACGGAAAACCTTTTGTGACTATCAATTGTAGCGCTATTCCTGATACCCTTCTTGAATCAGAACTCTTTGGCTTTGAAAAAGGTGCCTTTACAGGTGCAAATTATACAAAGAAGGGTATTTTCGAACTGGCTGATGGCGGCACTGTCTTTCTTGACGAAATTGGAGCTGCCTCTCCTTTGTTCCAGGCAAAAGTTTTAAGGGTATTGCAGGAAGGAGAGGTTATGAGAATTGGAGGTTCCCACAATATAAAAATCGATGCAAGAATCATTGCTGCTACAAATAAGGATCTCAGGGTTGCCTGTAAAAAGGGTGCATTTAGGGAAGACCTCTTTTACAGACTGAATGTGATAAATATCCATCTTCCGTTCCTAAAAGAGAGAATGGAAGATGTGCCAATATTAGCAGAACATTTTATAGAAAAGCATGCTTCGAAGAGAAAAGACATTTTAATTAAAGGAATCACGGGTGAAGCCCTGGATATTTTGATGAACTATACATACCCTGGCAATGTGCGGGAGCTCGAAAATATCATTGAGCATGCCATATCATTTACGAACAGCCCTAAGATTTTACCCCCTGATTTACCATCATTCTTATTGCAATCTCCTTCAAAAAAGAGGGTTTCTACACCTCGTCTGAGGGAGGCACTCTCTGACCATGAAAGGGAATTAATATGGTCTGCGTTACAGCAATCCCGGGGGAACATATCAAAGGCAGCAGCGGCCCTCGGCATATATCGTCAGCAGCTCCAGAGAAAGATAAAGGCTCTAAAAATAGCAACATAAAGTTCTTCTGCAACTATTTATTGCATTAAAAGTCCGATTTTAGAGTAACTTCTAAATTCTATATCCTTGAATTGCATCAAATTATTGCACAACCAAAGTATCAAAAATAAAATATCCTATAAATATCAATATGTTAGGTAACTGGCATGTGTATTGCTTACTCATATTCGGTTGAATAACTTTTTTAAAGATTATTTTTTTCCTTCTCTGATATAATGGTCAAAACGTTAACAAGGAAGCTTAAGGATATTGAGATTGAGATAACTTTTGCTGAGCCAAGGGAATACGATACAGCGAGTAGGCCCGGTACTTTTAAAAAAAAACTCAATACTAAAAAAAGGGGGGGGAGGTCAAAAACAAAAAAGTGAATGAAGAAGCTACCTTGAATCCAAAAGAGTGGAGAGGATTTACTATTAAGGTTTCGACAGGATTAATTATCAAAGAAAGGAGGTTCTAAAATGAGTTTGCCAAGACAGGTTTATGAATTTCTGAAAGAAGGCAGCAGAGCTTATGCGAAGTGGGATTACGAAAACTCGATGAGCATCATCAGGAATCGGAAAAAACTTCTCGTCCTTTTTGTTCTGTTGTTGCCCATATTGTACGTAATCATTGCTGAGGCTGCAGACCTTATTGGTGGAAAGACTGCATATGCCCCATCCCATTACTCAACTGCAGTATTTTTTGCTTCAATAGCCATTGGACTTGGTGCCGGTCTTATTACAGGATGTATCGGTGCCGGAGGAGGATTTATCATAACTCCTGCGTTGATGGCTGCAGGTGTCAAGGGAATCATGGCGGTCGGCACAGACGTGTTTCACATCTTTGCAAAGGCCATAATGGGAACAACAGTCCATAAGAAACTCGGAAATGTCTCTGTAGCCCTGGCCGTCGTATTCGTCATAGGTTCATCTATTGGTGCAACGGTTGGAGGATATATCAACAGGGCAGTCTATGATATTGATCCCGCGCTGAGTGATGCGTTTATCAGTACGGTCTATGCAGTCTTACTCGCCTTCCTCGGCAGTTACGCCATGTATGATTATCTTAAATTGAGAAAATCAGGTGCTGTTGTGAGCGCCCATGATGGCGGTGAACCTGCGAAAGGCCCAGTTACCACAACAGGCATAGCACTGAAATTGCAGGGGATGAAGATACCGCCTTCTATTGCCTTCGATCATGATATTGTCCCCGGTGGGAGAAAGTTGCCCGGGATCGTCGTAGTCCTTGGTGGATTTGTTGTGGGTGTTGCTGCAGCGATCATGGGAGTTGGTGGCGGATTTATTACCTTCCCGATGTTCGTCTACCTCTTCGGTATATCTACCATGACGACAGTAGGAACGGATATCCTCCAGATTATCTTTACTGCAGGATACGCATCAATATCACAGTATGCAATCTACGGCTATGTCTTCTATACACTTGCAATGGGGATGCTCCTTGGTTCACTTATAGGTATTCAGGTAGGAGCGCTCACAACAAAGGTTGTCAGAGGAATCGACATCAGGGGATTCTATGCCATCACGATAATCGCAGGTTTTGCAAACAGGATAACCGTTCTTCCTAAAAAACTGACCGAGCTTGGTTACATTAAGGTAGCACCAGGTACGGCAACGGTGATAGAGTCGGTCGGGTTCTGGATTTTCTGGATCATCATTGCGTTCTTTGGTATCTGGCTCTTTGCCAAGTTCTTTGGAAACCTTAAAAGATTGAGGGAGGAATAGAGATGGCAATAAAACATAAAGGACATTTAGGTCTTGGAATTGTTATGTTCCTCTCATTCGTAACGGTGTTGATTCTGATTTTTTCACCTCTTTTCACGGTGGGTGGACAGAAAGTTAACGCCCTGGTATGGGCTGATGAGACGTTTAACATGTTATCCAAAGGCTCATCTTATTTTATCCCCAAGGTTGCGAAAAGCAGCGAAAAGTTTATGGGTCAGACGTTCTCTGTTACCCTTAAGATGAGTAAAGCTGACGATACTAAGCCCGCACAAGGTGAAGAGAGGGCAAACCGGTCAGCCGCGTTATTTACTGTGAATGAAGGTATAGGAAAGGCTGAGGTCAAGGGCGCTGAATTAAAGATAGAAGGAGACCTCGGAAAGATGCTTGCGGCAGCCTTAAGGGATTCAGAAACAATGTACAGGAATGAAGGGGAAAAGATAAAGGCTTTGTATGCAACAGCCATGAAGACTGACGACATAAAGCAGATGTTCAGACAGTGGTATAACGTTCTTGACAGAATGAATAAGCAATTCGTTAAAGAGAAAAAGGCTGCTGAGGCCAAGATCTGCTCAGACGTAATGAAGAAGGCAGTTGAGGCAGGATATAACTATTACGGCGTTGAGCCTGTAAAAGTAAAAGACAAGTTAGGCATTATGACCTTCTTGCTCGTGTTCTATGTGGCGTACACATTGTGGTGGGGCTTCTCAATATTCTACATTTTTGAGGGGATAGGGCTCAGCATGTCGAAGGCCAAAGTAAAGAAGGAGGTGTAGGAGATGAAAATATTAGTGCCTGTCGATGGTTCGAAATATTCTATGGAAGCCGTAAAAGTAGCTTTAAAATATGCGAAAGCAACAAAGACAGACATATATCTCATGACCGTGACTCCTTATATTTCCGGACTGGATCTTGAGATATCTGCCGGTGCACTGGATAAACTGAAAGAGAGCATGAAGAGCCGCGGCGAAGAGGTTCTTGGGAAAGCAGTGGATATTTTAAAAGCTGAGGGCGTAACCGCTAAAACCATCCTCTCTTCATCCATATCCGCAGCTGATGATATTGTGAGTTTTGCTGAAAAGGAAAAGGTAGACCTTATTATCATAGGGAGCCGCGGGCTTGGAAGTGCTGCATCAAGGTTTATCATGGGGAGTGTGGCTTCGAAAGTAGTTGCTCATGCACCCTGTAATGTTTACGTTACCAAGGTGGCAGCTTAGAATAAAAAGGGGTGATTTTAGAAACGAAATGACTTGTTTTATCGACTTGAGACTGTTGAAACCTTTTAAAAGGTTTAGTTTAAATTTCAATGAAAGGAGGGTAATGTTATGAAAAGGGTAGCAACTTGTTTTTTTGCTGCAGTTTTCCTTTTTGGGTTATGGATTATACCTGCTTTGGCTGCTGATCCCACTGCAGAGATAGACCAGCTTAAAGGAGAGGTGAATAAACTTCTCCAGAGGATACAGGATCTGGAGAAAAAGCAGGCTGAGACAGAGACCAAGGCAAAAGAAGCTGAGAAGAAGGCTATGGAGGTTGAGAAAAAGGCGGGAGAGGCGGAAAAAAAGCTTACAGAGGTTGAAAAGATAACTGAGAAGGTAGAAAAAAAGTTGCCTAAAGTGGATTTATATGCTCAGACAAGAGCTTTTTATTTGAACAGAGAAAAGGGTTCTACCTATGCAGATCTAGGCACCAGTAAATACTATGATTATAGATCCAACTATTTTGAAATTTATAAATTTAGACTTGGTGTCAAAGGAGAACTTAACAAATTAATTCAATTTTATGGTAATGTTGATGCCAATGAGAATGAAGGCTATTCAGTTAAACTTTGGGAAGCGGGTGTTCAATTTACTCTTCTTCCTGAACTTATAGTAAAGATAGGAGAATTAAGAATCCCTTTTAGCAGGCACAATTTTGTAGCTCGCCATCAGAGTCCTGTAATGTCAAGTGATGGGAATTATTTCCTTCCTGCTCAGTTTAAAGATGCTTTAAAAGCTGTGGATCCCTATGTAGGAGGTTTTAGAGATACACAAGCTTTTAAAAGAACTGATTTTGGAACAGTTGTTGCAGGATCAATAAATGACGGCATGCTTAAATATTATGTAGCCATAGCTGACGAAGATAGATCAGCATCTAATAAGGTTTGGAAGTTAAGTGGAGGATTCAGCAGTGCAACTTTAGAATCTGGGGAATCTGTTAAAGACAAGAGGGGATTAGAATATGACGCAAGAATAGAATTTACTCCTACCATGCTTGGTTTTAAATCTGAAGGAACTGTTTCTGATCCATCTTTGAGGGTAAGACAGACCTATCTTGGTAAAATGGATACCATGACCTTTGGAATCGGATATCACCACGAAAAGCATTTAAATGAAGCTGACGAATCCATATATGATTCTTCTTCCCTCAACAGAGATGCCTGGGCTGCTGACTTTTCATTTGAGAAAAAATTTGGGCAATATATCACTGGCTTAGAGCTTGGATACATGAATTTCGATGATACCCATTTTTACCAGACCTCCGATGGTTATAAAAAAGGAGGTGCCTGGACCACTTATGCGGACGCCCATCTTATTTATGGGAAAAAGATATGGAAGGGATTTCCGGGAATAGGTGTAAGATATGAATATGTAAATGTTGACGGAGAATATAATAGCGCAGAAGAAACCAAAAAAGACCTTGTTTATAAGCGTTATGGAGCTTGTTTATCCTATTGGTTTAGTGACGTTACAAGAATTGGAATAGGTGTTGATTTTGTTAACTCTGATGATGCTCTTAAATCGTACATTAACGATAAGGGATGGAGAGGTTCTACCACAGTTTGGTATTTAGGTGTTTATACCCAGATTTAAGATCTAAAGTATATAGTTTATAAATGTGTTACATTCTTACTTCGGAAAAGTTTAAGATACATGATGAGACTTCTGTCTGGGTATGATGGAGTTTAAATCTAAGCTAGCAGGAACGGATCTTTCAATATTAGGGAGCTCAAAGTTTCAGAATGACTGGTGGCCATACTTTGAGATCAATCTCTCCTTCTAAGGTATAGGAGTATTCCTCGAAAGGCCGCCTTCGGCGGCCTTTTTGTTTTAGAAACAAACTCAAAATATTTTTATTACCCTTCCTTGAAATAAATTTGATATACATTATGCAAAGATTACTGAGATATCATTGCAAGGAGTGAGACTCCCCACCTGTCATTGCGAGGCGAAGACGAGCAATCTAATCCTGATTACTCATAAATCTTTGTGGTTGCATAGATGATAGAGCATTGTGGCTCATTCTCGGCCCCGACAGGAGTCGGGACCTCTGAGGGCTTTTGCCTCTCTATTTCCACACTGTATTTGACTATCGGCAAAAGAATCCGCTCCAGTACTCTATCATCTGTTAGTTTTTCTCTTTTTTATGAATAAAGTGGGCGTGCGTCCTGAAAGCTATGGACTATCCAAGTCGGTGCAAATCCGATCCATTAACC
>CAZLFE010000047.1:0-16921 GCA_964558725.1 uncultured Nitrospiraceae bacterium
ACTGCTGCTACTGCGAGGGATACGGCAAACATCACCATACTAACGATAAACCCTAAATCAATCTTGCCGCCTAAAGCTTCCCTTATAATACTTATTCCTGCAACGAGGAAGCAGATAAAGAGAGAGATGATTCCGAGCCATTTGCCTATCTCATCTGTCCTTTTCTCTAGAGGGGTTTTTTTGGGTTCTGCTGCAGTCACCTCTTGTGCAATCTTACCAAACTCAGTATTCATTCCTGTTGATGTGACAACGGCCTTACCCCTGCCGTATGCGACAGTTGTCCCTGCAAAAACCATATTTATCCGGTCATTTACCGGCACATCCTTTTGCAGTGGCTTTATATCTTTCTTAACAGGAATAGATTCTCCTGTGAGGGATGCCTCATCATTTTTCAATGATCGGACTTCAATCAACCTTGCATCTGCAGGGATCTTGTCTCCAGCCTCAAGGATTACTATATCCCCTGGAACGAGGTCTTTTGTGGGGACTTCTTCTTCTTTGCTCTCTCTCAGGACTGTTATATTCGGAGAAAGCATTTTTCTTAATGACTCAATGGCCTGCTCTGCCTTATACTCCTGAATAAATCCCAGAAACGCACAAAAGGTTACGATCACCAGTATGAGTACGGCATCAAATATTTCCCCGACAAAGGCTGAAAGGACAGTGGCAATGAGGAGGATGATGATGATGATGTTTTTGAACTGCTTGATAAAGATGGAGAGGAGTGAAACTTTCTTTTCTTTTTTCAGTTCATTATAGCCATACTTTTCAAGGCGACTTTTCACCTCTTCAGAAGTCAGACCACTCAGAAGATCGGTGTTCAGTTCCTTTAAGACCTGAGGTGGATCCATCAAATGCCAGATCATTTCTGCCACAAACTCCCTTGAGATTTTATCCTGAATCTCCTTTTGTTGTGTTCGTTAACCTAAACAGTCGTTTATAGAAAGCTACGAAGTAAATCATTATAGCAGAAGACTCTCGACTTTACGCATTTATGGTATCTTATTGAGATGAATACCAATTAATGATTCATGCAAATCTAATGTCCTATCTCGGTTACGACTTCGTCATTCCGGCTCGTGTCCTGACTGTCATTCCAGCTTGTCTGGAATCCTTCTTGAAGAAAGATCCTGGCGATCCTCGACAAGCGAGGACAGGCTGAGGAGTCCATATATATTGGTGATAACCTTCAAAAAGACCTCGTGGGTGCCAAACGGGCAGGAATGAAATTTATCCTCTTCAGGTCAGAATGTTTGGGGTATGGTGATTTGATACCCTGTGGGTGCTTTTTTGATTATTCAGTACTTGAGAACATCCTCGATGCAGTACTATAATGTCATCATTCCCTGGACATTTCAGCTTTGGTGATTAGCGAAGAACGATGATACAGAGGAGGCAACATTTAAACAGTTAAAAAGCTATGCCACGCATATTTGACAATATAATTTCAATCTAAAGCAAATATAAACCTGCTCGCATTAGGCTTGAAGGGCATAGAAGATCCAGGAACCTGGACTGCAACTCTGAAAGAGGAGAAGCGTTGAAGTCAATGGAAACGCTTGATTAATACAGCCCCATTGCATCTCTCACATGCTGCATCGTCTTTTCTACGGCCTTTTTTGCCTTCTCCGCACCTTTCTTTACGATGTCATAGAGTATATCAGGGTTGTTGATAAGCTCATTGCGCCTTTTCCAGATTGGCTCCATGAGCTTGAAAATATTCTTGAGGAGAATCTTTTTGCAGTCAATGCAGCCAATGCCTGCGGTTACGCATCCCGCTGCAACCTCTTCGAGCTCCTCTTTTGAGGAGAAGACCTTGTGGAGCTGATATGCCGGGGATAGTTCTGGATTTCCCGGATCTGTCCTCTTTACCCGTGCAGGGTCAGTTACCATGGTCATTATCTTTTGTTCGACTTCTTTCTTGCTATCGGATAAGAATATCGCATTGTCATAGCTTTTGGACATCTTCCTCCCATCGATACCTACTACTTTCGGAAAATCTGTAAGCAATGCCTCTGGTTCAGGGAACGTGTCTCTGTAGAGGTAATTAAAACGCCGAGCGATCTCGCGGCTTATCTCAAGGTGTGGCACCTGGTCAATTCCCACAGGCACATATTTCGCTCTGTATATCAGTATGTCTGCTGTTTGAAGCAGGGGATATCCAAGAAATCCATACGTGGACAGATCTCTGTCTTTCAGTTCCTGTTGTTTTTCTTTATAGGTGGGAACTCTTTCGAGCCAGCCGAGAGGAGTTATCATTGAGAGGAGGAGGTGGAGTTCTGCATGCTCGAGGATTCTCGACTGCAGAAAGATCGTGCATTTGTCGGGATCAAGGCCTGCTGCGAGAAAATTGATAAGGATATCCTTTGTGGATTCTCGAATATATGACGGGTCTGTATACATTGTCGTAAGGGCGTGCCAGTCTGCAACGAAGTAATAACAATCATATTCTTCTTGAAGTCTTACCCAGTTGCTCAGCGCCCCCACGAGGTTTCCAAGGTGGAGCTTACCGCTTGCCTGCATTCCGCTTAAGACTCTGTCCTTATTCATCATTCATCTCTTCCGTCTACAGTTAATATAATGTGAATCTTTCATTATAATAATATTGTCCGCTCTTTTCTTCCTAAAATGATTGCAGGATCCTTAAAAATAGATTTACAAAGGGAATGACAAAATAGTTAGCTATTCCAGTTACTATAAGAATGATAACGATTATAAAGCCAAAGGGTTCGATCCTGCTGAATGAGACAGCCTGCTTGTGCGGGAGAAAACCTATTAACACCCTGCCACCATCAAAGGGCGGGATTGGTATCATATTGAATACAGCTAAAACGACATTGATGATTACACTCGATGTAAAGATCATTATCAAAGGCTTCATCACAGTTATACTGAGGGACTCAGGCAATAACAATGACAGGGGAGCAATAATAAACTTGAGGATCATCATACTTGCAATCGCCAGGAGGATATTGGTTATCGGGCCAGCAGCAGCTGAAATTGCCATATCTTTCTTCGGATTCCTGAAGTTCATGGGATTTATGGGGACAGGCTTTGCATATCCAAAAACGAACTGACCATTTGTAAGTATTATAAGCATAAGAGGCATCAGTATTGTCCCAATTAAATCGATGTGAGCAATCGGATTTAATGTAAGCCTGCCCATAATCTTGGCTGTGGGATCACCTAATTTATTTGCAACAAGACCGTGTGAGAGTTCATGGAAGGTGATAGCTATCAGGATCGGAAATGCAGATACGATTATCTGCCTAAAAACAATCGAAAAATCCAAAACAATATGGCCTTTCTAAATAGGATGTAGGGTCTGGTCAATTACTATCCTTGCTGCCACGATAGGGTCAATAAAGATGCTGTCCATATCTTGTTCCAGGTCTCTTTTATTAGACAAATAGGTAATGCGATCTTGCATCCTGTCCCGCAAGAAGCTCAGATAGGCAGGTTCCCTTGTTGGTTTATAATTTTTGTCATAAGCAGCACCGAAAAGTTCTTTCCCATTTTTAGGGAGGAGAAGCCCCTGAAATGCCTTCCATTCTCTCCATTCGATTTTCCCTCTTACCAGTTCTGTAACAATAGAAAGGGAGAGTTCTTTTGGAATGTCAATGAGATTACCGTGAAGTCCGAAGGCATGGGTATTCATGATATAGCAATCGGTCCCTAGCTTGAACAATTTTTTGAATTGCATACAGTCTACAAGGAGGGGATGTACCCTGAAGGGGTTTGCGAAAGGTTCGATGACCAACCTTTCAAGTTCTTTCGGGTCAACATTCTCTACCCCCTTGGCACGCATGGTACTCAATGATGCTCCCATTGCTACGGCAAGGTCCACGGAATTAACCTTGCAGATAGGAGGAAGACTCGTATCCTTCTGCAACCAAATAACCATTCCGGGCCTTTCGCAAGAATTTGCATGGTTAAACATGTCTCTTGTTTTTAAACAACGGCCGTTGTCATTTCTAATATCTTCGCATACAATCTTTTTGCTCCCATCGGGCAGTTCTGTTACAGCTACATTCTGGGCTGAATAAAAATACTTGATAATAGGGTCTTGAAATACAACAGCATCTGTCTTATCAAAGAGACTCGGTTCGAGGGCAACGGTAAAATCATTCTCCAGATCTATCAGGAATGCATCATCATGAATAACGGTAACCTTTTCATCCTTCTTTAACGTCCCTGCATGATCATGGCTGTTGGTAATTGAGGATTTCCCTGAACCTGATAGCCCGAATACGGCGACAGGCGGCTTATTACCTATTTTCTTAATACCGCCATGGCAGGCGACCATATTCTGGCGCACCCCAATAGTCCAGGCAAGGGTCAGGGTGCCCTTTTTCCTCTCACCAAAATAGCGCAATCCCAAAATGGCAATACAGTTCTGCATCTCGTCAATGATGACAAGCCCATTAGGGAAATCAGGATGTGACCATTCAGGGTCAGCAAAGACAAGGATATCTGGCTCATCTAAAACACGGGATTTCGCATACAGGTCATTCCATGGTTCCATCCATGGGGTAAAATTAAAACCCCAATCGAGCATATTTTTGGCATCCGTTACCGGGCTCAAGAGATGAGCCTTGACCATAAAGTTAGGATGTAACCCGACTATCCCTTCAAGCCACAATGCTTCACGACGGTTTATATTGTAGATTGCCTCACCCAGCAAAGAGAGATATTTGTCTCTGTCTTTTCCCATTTCCCGGACCAGTCGTCTTGCCCTGGCTGTGCGCCCTACAATTCCTCCATCATTGGAGATAAGGACTTTTGCATCATTAGGAAGTTTAAACTGCTCGGGTTTGTATATTGGCTCAGAGGTTGTAACGACCTCTGGTTGTTTTATAGCAAGTTTATAGAGTTCAGCCATTGTTGTCTTTCTCACAGAATTGGCAAAAAAAGCGCTCTCAATGTATGCCCTCCAGGAAGAGCCTGGGATCTTGTGTCTTGTAGCCATATTTCTCTTCTTCCTCCTTCTTCTTCTGAATAAAAACTATACTGGTTATGAAAAGGTATTGTCAAGGCATAGGGTAGCAATATATAATTAAAGATTAAATCATGACTGCCATAGTCGTTATTCCTGCCCGTTATGATTCAACCCGTTTTCCGGGAAAGCCCTTATCCCTCCTGAGGGGGAAAACGTTAATTCAGCATGTGTATGAGAATTCAAAGGGCGCTCATCTCATAGATGATGTTATCGTCGCAACAGATAGCGAAGCCATATTTGAAAAAGTGCTCTCCTTTGGAGGCAAGGCTGTTATGACGAGCAGGAAACACCCCTCAGGCACAGACAGAATAGCAGAGGTTGCTGCCTCAGTTGATTATGATATCGTCGTTAATGTCCAGGGTGATGAGCCTCTCATTCGGCCTCAGATGATAGATGATGTTATTTCGCTCCTTCATGATGGAAAGGGCTCTATTGGCACTCTTATAAAGAGGATAACAGACCCTGAGGAAGTTACTGATCCTAATGTCGTTAAAGTTGTCTTTGATGAAGAGGGTTTTGCACTCTATTTTTCGAGGTCACCGATACCTTACTGCAGGGATGAGTGGAAATCTTTGAAAGACTTAGTAACGAGTAACGAGTTACAAGTTAGCAGGAAAGAAAAAGACTTTATAGGTGCTGGTCACTTATCACTCATCACTCATCACTCATTCTATAAGCATATAGGTATTTATAGTTACAGGAGAGAGGTGCTTCTTACGCTTTCCAGGATGAAACCAACAGGGCTTGAGAAGATGGAAAAGCTCGAGCAACTCAGGGCACTCGAAAAGGGAATGAAAATCAAAATAAAGGAAACCTTGTTTGAAACATATGGGGTAGATACCCCTGAGGACATAGAAAGGGTGGAAAAATGTCTAAATACATCTTTGTAACGGGTGGCGTTGTTTCAGCCCTCGGTAAGGGTATTGCAGCCGCTGCTACAGGTGCACTCCTTGAGGCAAAGGGATTGAAAGTTACCCTTCAGAAATTAGACCCATACATCAATGTTGACCCTGGTACCCTGAGCCCGTTTCAGCATGGTGAGGTCTTTGTTACTGATGATGGTGCGGAGACAGACCTTGACCTTGGACATTATGAGAGATTTACATCCGTGAGGACATCACAGGCAAATAACTATACGACAGGAAGGATTTATTACAATGTGATCACCAAAGAGAGGCGGGGAGATTATCTTGGGGAAACAGTCCAGGTAGTACCCCATATTACAGATGAAATTAAAAAGGCTATAAGATCTGTAAGTAATGACTATGATGTAGTGATAGTGGAGATCGGCGGAACCATCGGTGATATTGAGAGTCTGCCATTCCTCGAAGCGATTAGACAGTTCCGATACGACGTTGGGAGAGAAAATGTACTCTATATTCATCTTACACTTGTCCCCTATGTTAAGTCAGCAGGTGAACTGAAAACAAAGCCCACACAACACAGCGTCAAGGAGTTCAGGGAGATAGGTATTCAGCCTGATATCCTCTTATGCAGAACTGACAGGTCCCTTCCGCTGGATATAAAGAAAAAGATTGCAATTCACTGCAACCTTGATGGCGATGCTGTCATCGCTGCAAGGGATGTTGAGACAATCTATGAAGTTCCCATTGTGTTGCATCAAGAGGGGCTTGATTACTTCATAGGGAAGAGGCTTAACCTGAATTTACATGAACCAGACCTCACTCTCTGGGAAGATATCGTGAGGAAGATAAAGGAACCTAAGCATGAGGTTACTATTGCAATAGTCGGAAAATATACCGGGCTTAAGGACTCCTACAAGAGTCTCATAGAGGCCCTTACCCATGGCGGTATTGCCAACGATGCAAGAGTGAATCTCCAGTGGATAGATTCAGAAGGAATAGAGGTTCAAGGCCCCGAAAGGTATCTCTCTGAGGTTGATGGAATTTTGGTGCCAGGAGGCTTTGGATATAGAGGGATTGAGGGGAAGTTAAAGGCTATACGATATGCGCGAGAGAAAAAGATACCCTATTTTGGCTTATGCCTCGGGATGCAGTGTGCTGTGATCGAGTTTGCAAGAAATGTCTGCGGTCTCTCTGCAAATAGTACAGAGTTTGATTTAAATACACAAGAACCTGTCATCTATCTTATGGAAAGGTGGTATGATTTCAGGAAGAAGAGAATTGAGGTGCGTTCAGAGAGTTCTCAGAAAGGTGGTACCATGAGACTCGGGGCTTATCCCTGCAGTCTTGAGGAAGGGACAGCAGCCTTCAGGGCATATGGTATCAAAGAGATATCTGAAAGGCATAGGCATAGGTATGAATTCAATAATGCCTATAGAGAGATACTCACAAGGCACGGCATGAAGATTAGTGGCCTGAGCCCTGATGGAGAACTGGTAGAGATTATCGAGATTGAAGACCATCCATGGTTTCTCGGGTGCCAGTTTCATCCTGAATTCAAATCAAGGCCGACAGACCCGCATCCTTTATTCAAGGCGTTTATAGAGGCTTCTATCAGAGAAAAAAGATCTTTGTTCCCTTACCTGGAAGTCAGTGCAGAAGAGAAAAAGTAGAGGTCTCTATACTATTAAATACAGAAGCAAACTGCTTATATGTCATTCCCGCTTGTCGGGAATCTTTCTTAAAGAATGATTCTGGACAAGCCAGAATGACAGAAATTAACCTATGGGTGTTGGTTTTACTAAGGAGTTCATAAGTAAGACCACATTTACTGTCATTCCAGCTTGTCTGGAATCCTTCCCACTTGTTGGGAATCTAAAGAAGGATGCTGGACAAGCCAGCATGACAGATGTAGGTATAGGGATGTGACTTTACATATGGTCTTATTAATAATTATTTGGACTTATAAAATTTAGAAAATGACACGCGAAATAAATATAGCAAACACAAAGCTCGGGGGCAATAATCCTCTCTTCATTATTGCAGGGCCCTGTGTCATAGAAAACGAGGAAATTGTATTTTATACTGCGGAAAGACTGAAGGAGATATGCCGTGGGTTGGGTCTTCCCCTTATCTTTAAAAGTTCCTATGATAAGGCAAATCGGACATCTCTTTCTTCATTCCGAGGCCCAGGAATAGAAAAGGGATTAAGGATCCTCTCTGATGTTCGGAGCAGATTCAAAATACCTGTTATCTCTGACGTCCACTCAGTAGAAGAGGTCAAGTCAGCCTCTCAGGTTCTCGATGCCATTCAGATACCCGCCTTTTTAAGCAGACAGACGGATTTGATCCTTTCTGCATCTTGTACAGGTAAACCGGTGAATATCAAGAAGGGGCAGTTTCTTGCACCCTGGGATGTAAAAAATATCATTGATAAATTTACATCAACAGGCAATCATAACCTTTTTATCACAGAAAGGGGCACATCCTTTGGATACAATAACCTTGTTGTTGACTTCAGGGGAATATCCATAATGCGGTCCTTTGGATATCCTGTTGTTTTTGATGTAACTCACAGCCTGCAACTTCCTGGTGGACAGGGAAGCTCCTCGGGAGGTCAGAGGGAATTTGCAGAACCCCTTGCCAGGGCAGCCGTGGCAGTTGGTGCGGAGGGGATATTTATGGAGGTTCATCCTGATCCTGACAAGGCATTGTGTGATGGACCAAATATGCTGCCGATAGATAATGTACCTGACCTTTTGAGGATGATTAAACATATTCATCATGTAGTCTTTCCTCACGGGTAAGGAGACCCCCAACACAAATTTCTATGGAAATAAAATATCTTTTTTATTTCTTAATAGGTGGACTTGTTGTGAGTATTGTTACCTATTTCGCAAGCCAGGCGAAAGGTTTACTAGCAGCCTTTTTCGCCAATTTACCAGTTATAACAATGATCACCTTTTTGACTATTTATTTTGAATCGGGCCAGAAGGCAGTAATTTCATATGCGGAGGGGTTAATTATTATGCTTTTCCCCTGGCTGGCTTATATATTTACGGTTATCGTTATGACAAAGAGGTTTGGGTTTATTCCCTCGCTCATCATCGGAATTTCCCTTTATCTTGTATGTGCCTATTTCATAATGAGTGCGAAAAAGTTGTTTTGAAGAAGCATCACTCGATTGGCATCCAAGGCAAAACATATATTTTCCTCAAAAGATATAAGATATTTCATATGCAAAGCTAACGTCGAAAAGCTTTAAAAGATGGGTAGTATAAGATATAATAGCCTCGTGGCTTTACTTTAAATTCCATATGTTGTTCGTTAGATACATTGGACAAGAACAAAAATAATAGAGGAACTGATTTTCTATGGACAATATCCTTGATATAGCAAAAAGGGTCTTAAAGACAGAGGCAGAGGCTATCTATGCTCTGATCGAAAAGCTTGGCAGTAATTTTGAGAAGGCAGTTGCGATTATTTATGAGAGCAAAGGGAGAGTGGTTGTAACCGGCATGGGCAAATCAGGCCTTGTGGGGAAAAAGATAGCAGCCACACTGGCATCAACGGGCACGCCTGCATTCTTCCTACACCCAGCAGAGGCAGGTCATGGCGACTTAGGTATGGTCACATCCGATGATGTGATAATAGCCATATCAAATAGCGGTGAGACTGAAGAAATTGTGGGATTGATGCCCTTTCTGAAAAGGTTTAATCTTTTCCTCATCTCGATAACGGGAAACCCGGAGTCAACCTTATCAAGGGAAGCAGATGTGACCCTCGATGTATCCGTAAAAGAAGAGGCATGCCCTCTCGGGATTGTGCCTACTGCCTCGACTACTGCAACCCTGGCAATGGGTGATGCCCTTGCTGTTGCCCTGCTCATGAAAAGGGGATTGAAAGAGGAGGACTTTGCCTTTTTCCATCCGGGAGGAAGCATTGGTAAAAAGCTCCTTATTAAAGTGAAGGATCTTATGCATAGGGGGGATGCGATCCCGCAGGTTTTCCTCGGCACCCCTATGTCAAAGACGGTGATCGAAATGTCTTCTAAGAGACTCGGCCACACCCTGGTCATGGACAATAACGGAAAGGTTGCAGGTATAGTAACGGATGGAGATTTAAGAAGAGGGATAGAAAAGTGGGGTGGAAAGCTCTTTGAGTTGACGGCAGAAGAGGTCATGGCAAGAAATCCAAAAACAGTGTCTGAAGAAGAACTTGCTGCAAAGGCATTATCTATTATGGAAAGTTATTCGATAACAACCCTGGTAGTTCCTGACGGAGATGGAAGAGCAATCGGGATAATACACCTGCACGATATATTGAAGCAGGGAATAATCTAAAAGGTTAAAGAAAATTCATTCAGGACTTGATCAAAAAATACAAAAGCAATTGATGGTAATCTCGAAATTTTCATAATGAAAAACATTTCTGAAAAAGAGCTTCTAAAAGTTGCAAAGAACATCAAGCTTGTTATCCTCGATGTTGACGGTGTGCTTACCGATGGCAGCATTATTCTTGACAACGAAGGTAATGAGTTCAAGTCCTTCCATGTGCGAGATGGACATGGGATCAAGATGCTTATAAGGGCAGGATTTACGGTAGCTATGATTACCGGGAGGTATTCAAAAGTTGTTGAGAGGAGGGCTCATGAGCTTGGAATAACAGAGGTTTATCAGAGGTGTTTCGACAAAAGAGTTGCATTCAGTCATCTGGTTGAAAAATATTCCGTTGACTCTGGGAAAGTTGCATATGTTGGTGACGATATTGTTGATCTCCCTCTTTTACAGGGGGCTGGATTTACAGTTGCCGTGGCAGATGCTGCTGAAGAGGCAAAGAATGCTGCGATGATGATAACAAAAAACGGGGGAGGCAGGGGAGCTGTCAGGGAGGTATGTGATTTTCTTCTGAAGGCTAAGGGACTGTGGGAAGGCATGATAGATGAGTACTCTCAGACTTAACCTTCCGACAGTCCTGACTCTGAGCAGGATTTTCCTTGTCCCTGTTTTTATATTCTCTGTCTATCAACACCAGATCTTTGGCGCTTTCATATTCGGAATTGCCTCAATAACAGATTACCTAGACGGATATTTCGCGAGACATTCGGGAGAGATAACAAAGTTAGGGGTTATCCTTGATCCTCTTGCTGACAAGTTCCTCGTTGTGTCTGCCCTTATCGTGCTCGTTGATATGGAAAGGCTGCCTGCATGGATAGCTATCATCATCATTATACGAGAGTTCCTTGTAACAGGCCTCAGGGCTGTAGCCCTTTCGAAAAATATTATAATCCCCGCCGAGATGGGAGGCAAGATAAAGACATTTACACAGATAATTGCCATTCTCTGTCTGATTCTCATGGGCAGCATTTTTGATATTGATCTTTATGATATCGGTATCATCCTCATCTGGATATCCCTTGCACTGTCTGTTATATCAGGAATCCAGTATTCCCTCTCTTTCTGGAGAAGGATATGAAAATAAGAAGATATAAAACGTAGTTCGAATTCACATGCTGAAAATAGCTTTACTTATAATCTTTGCATTTGTATTGGGATCAATCCCAATTGGCGTGATAATAGCAAAGGCAAAAGGGGTTGATCTTAAGAAGGTTGGGAGCGGGAACATTGGTGCAACAAATGTCCTGAGGTCTCTTGGAAGATGGCCGGCTGCCTTAACCCTTCTTGGAGATATGCTTAAGGGCACTATAGCAGTTGCTTTGGGAAGGTATTTCGGGACAGGAACTTTTCATGAAGGACTTATAGGTCTCTCTGCCATCCTCGGGCATAATTTTTCTCTTTTCTTAGGTTTTAAGGGAGGCAAAGGTGTTGCTACAAGCCTTGGGGTATTTATTCTTTATTCTCCACAAACAGCCCTCATTACATTTATACTATGGATAGTGGTTGTATTGACTACAAAGTACTCTTCTTTAGGAGCTCTTGTATCCTTTGGACTTCTACCATTGAACATTGTACTCTTTGACAGTAAAGAAAAACTGCCTGTGGCACTTCTTGTAACAACCTTTATAATCATACGTCATACAGATAATATCAAAAGGCTTATAAAAGGTACTGAGAGAAGGATAGGAGAACGCGTGTGAAAAAACTTTCTCTCATGGTTTTTTTATCCCTCCTTTTTATTCCTGCTTTCTCTACAGGAAGGGATTTCTATGAAGAACAGCTTGATAAAGGTCTCAGGAATTCAGAGTCTTACTCCTATTTTCTTATAGAGAAATCAAAAGCGGATCCTGCTGAAGCGGAGAAGACACTTGAGGATGCATTACGATATTCTCCTGAGCTGCCGGCTGTGTATTTTGCATTATCAAAAGCCAGTTTTTCCTTCTCCACTGGAAAAATGTATAAAGCCTATGGTTATATGCTAAAAGGGATAGAAGCATATGAAAGGAACTTCTGGTGGTCATTTACGTTGGTAGGTTCCCTGTTTATGGGTTTCATCATCTCTTTTGTCGTTTCCATGATAATTATCATTACGGTGAGGCTTACCGGAGATTTGCCTCTTCTCGTCCATGATATGATTGAGCAAAAGAACAGGATACTTCTCCTCCTTATGCTTATTTCCGCTCTTACAGGACCTCTCCTCTTAATAGGGGGTATCCTCATCATGCTCGGACTTTATCTGAAAAGGATAGACAGGGCTATTGTTTATCTTTATCTTCTGTTTCTCCTCATCTCACCATGGATATTTAAAGCCTCTTCGATGGTTTTCAGTATCCCTTCTTCGGATGTTCTTAAGGCTGTTATCGAGGTAAATGAGTCAAGGGATAACAGATATGCCCTTTCTATTCTGAAGGACTCCGAAGATGATGTTGCCCTTTACTCGTATGCCCTTGCCCTAAAGCGTGAGGGTCGTTATGATGAGGCAATACAAATATACAACAAACTTATCGAGAGAAAGCCTGACCCTGTGATTTACAATAATCTTGCAAATTGTTATGTTGCAAAAAATGATATGGAAAAGGCAGAACAACTCTATGGAAGATCAATACAAATAAGGCCTCTTGTTTCTGCCTGCTACAATATGAGCCAGGTTTTGAGAAGGACTCTCGATTTGGTTAAAGGGGAGGAGTATTTTCTCTTTGCCCAAGGGATGGATTCTGATTCTGTATCAAGGTACCAGGCAATTTTTAGCACTAGTCCAAACAGGCTTGTTATTGACGAAGTCCTTCCAATCTCTGCCCTCTGGAAATATTCTCGAGAGAGCACAACCAAAGTCTCCACTTTCGGCTTATCAACAGTACCGCCAGTCTTCCTGCCTTTTATAGCCTTTTTCTTCGGAACCCTTTTTTATATATTAAGCAAGCGTATTAAGCCAAGGGCATACAGATGTAAAAAGTGCGGTACAATCCTCTGCAAAAAATGTGAGAGAAGAGTATTATGGGGCAACATGTGTTTACGGTGCTACAGATCCTTGATAAAGCTCCATGAGCTTGACGCAAAAGAGAGGATTGCAAGGCTCCAGGCTGTTTATGAATACCAGATGAGGCGCAGGAGAATTATGAATGTCCTTTCTTTCATACTGCCAGGCTCTGCCCAAATATATGCAGGAGATGTATTGAAAGGTTTATTATTTCTCTGGCCATTTTTATTCCTTCTGTTTACCTTTGTAATAAGTTCGATATTCGTAATAGGAATGCCTCCTTTCTCTCATGTCTGGCTTAACGGGAGCTCTCTTTTCCTTATGGCCATTGTGTATTTTGTGTCTCATATCGTAAATAGGATGAGGCTAACAAAAAGATGGCTTTAAAAGGTTCTTTAGAGGTCTTTGGCCTAGCTGATATCCTCCAACTGATTCATTTCCAGAGAAAGAGCGGTGTACTCACCCTTGAGGGGGAGAGAGACAGGGTAAAGCTCTTTTTCCTGGAGGGTAATATTGTAGGAGCAATATCTAAAAGGAGGCAAGAGGATGTCAGGCTCGGTAAGGTGCTTCTTAAAAGAGGCATCCTAAAGGATGAAGATCTGCAAATAGCTCTTGAAGAACAACGCAGAACGGGCAAGAAACTCGGAAGCATCCTTGTGAAGAAAGGGGTTGTCGATAAAGAACATATCAAGGATGTTTTGACCGGTCAGATTACTGAGACAGTCCTTCAGATATTTGGATGGGAGAAGGGAACCTATGAATTTACCCCCCAGGCGATAGCTCTCGATACCGTTGGTGATGAGGAAGTCCCAATAACTCTCGATACACAATACCTGCTTATGGAGGGGCTGAGGATACTTGATGAATGGTCTCTCCTCGAAGGTAGATTAACTCTCGATACTATTTTGGTGAAGAAGATGGAGGGGGTTGCTGGTCTGAGTGAGGAAGAGCAAGAGATACTATCTCTGGTGGATGGAGAAAACGATCTCAGCACAATAATAGATATCAGCGGGAAGGATGGGTTTGTAGTTGCTAAGGTCCTTTTCTCCCTTATGGAAAAAAGAGCTGTAGAATCAAGAGAGGCTGTCCCTGTTGTTGAGGCGCCTCTCAAAGAAGCCAAAAAACCAATCATTCCTTATACTTTCTTTTACACCGTCGCCATAGGAGGAGCAATTGCAGTCTCTGTACTGCTTTCTTTCTTCCTCGTTTTTTTAAGCAGAGATGATACGGTCAAGAAATTCAGGGCATCAAAGACAGTTGAAAACCTGAGATCTAAGATAGAAGCGTATAAGTTTGAACACGGTGAATATCCTGAGACACTAGATGTAGTATCAAATACAGTAGATCCCTGGAAAATGCCCTATGTTTATAAGCACAGCGAGAATGCATTTACCATCATGAGTATGGGAGCGGACGGTAAAGAAGGAACGCGGGATGATATTTTTTAAATGGTACTATGGTAATGAGAAAAAAAGCTGTGGTTCTTCTGAGTGGAGGAATTGATTCATCGACGACCCTTGCCGTTGTAAAATCTGAGGGATATGAAGTATATGCCCTGAGTTTTGATTATAATCAACGGCATAAGAGGGAGCTCGAGTCTGCACGGCTGGTCGCCTCAGCCTTTGGGGTTAAAAAACACCTTATCATACATTTTAACCTCAGAGATATTGGAGGTTCAGCCCTTACTTCGGATGTGGAAGTGCCCAAACGAGTTCCGAGTGAAAAGAAGGACTCGCCACTAATTCCGGTTACCTACGTCCCTGCCCGCAATACGATCTTTCTCTCTTTTGCCCTTGGCTGGGCAGAGGTTCTTGAGGCTGAGGATATCTTTATAGGTGCAAATACCTTAGACTATAGCGGTTATCCTGACTGCAGGCCAGAGTACCTCTGGGCATTTGAGGATATGGCAAATCTTGCAACAAAGGCATCTGTCGAGGGCAGGGTAAGGTTTATGATAAAGGCGCCTCTCGTATCAATGAAGAAATCTGAGATAATAAAAATGGGCGTTGAACTCGGGCTTGATTACTCTCTGACATGGAGCTGCTATGATCCACAGCCTGCTACCACAGGAGTTCAAAGGTACAAAGAAGAAAACTCCAAACTAATCCCCTGTGGTTTATGTGATAGCTGTGTAATTAGGGCTGAAGGGTTTAGAGAGGCAGGTTTAAAAGATCCCTTAATCAATCCTTAAAAAGGGAGCAGGTATGAAAATTCCCCTAGAGCCACCCTTAAGACTCAGAGGCCATCATCTCATATGTCTACACTTCTTCAGCGGCGAGGGTTATAATTTTGAATTTGTTGCGAACCTCAAGAAGATATTGGAAAGAGCTGATTCCGGGGAGGAGATAGAGATTTGTTCAGGTGCTGATGATATCTGTAGGAAGTGCCCCCATCTCAGAGGGAAAAGGTGTCTTTATGATAAAGATACTGAGAGGGAGATACGAGAGATGGACAGAAGGGCAATAAAATTGCTAAGATTGAGCGCGCAGAAGAGGGTAAAATGGCTGAAAATAAGAGATGAGATCCCGGAGATAATCCATGAATGGTCAAAAGATTATTGCAAAACATGTGGCTGGAGAAAGGCATGTGAAGCGACTTTTCCTGCCCTCATGAGGTATCAAAAAGTATGTAATGAAGATTATTCCCGGTGGTGAAAATACTTAGGATAGACTTTGATGAAATCCAGAAGGCAATGGAAGATGTTGTGAGGGATTCCTTTGACTACTTCCTTGACCTTCAAACCGGAGAGGTTATAGCCCTTTCTGAAGATATCCTGAGTGAGGTTGGAGCAAGACTGTATGAAGGTGATTTTGATGAAATAGAAGACAATGTGGAATCTATAGAATTTTCTGAAGAACCAAACCTGCCTTGTTGGATGGAAGATGAAGTAGAGCTGGTGCTTGAGGTCCTCCTCAATGAAAATGGCAGATATGTCCATATTCCAGAGAGATATTCCTCCGAGGCACATCATGTCATGACAGAATTTCTCGAGACCGTTAAAGATCCTGTCATCAAAGGAGAACTTATTCATGCCCTTCACGGAAAAGGTGCTTTCAAGAGATTCAAGAATGTCCTCATCAATTATCCGAAGGAGAGGAAGAGATGGCATGGCTATAATGCAAAGGCTATGAAAAAGGTAATTATAGAATGGCTGAAGTCTTTAGGGATAGAACCTGCGCAAATTTGCCTGGAGAAGAAAGAAAGGGGGGCAGACTATGTCAGAGAAGTTGAGTTATGAAGAGTTTATAAGGAGGGCGATTGTAAGTTTAAGGAAGGAGGGATACAAGGGAATTCATACTGTATATTCTGGTTTTAATAGTGCCTTCAAGAAATATTTTAATGGTGAAAATCCCGTCGAGGTTACAAACAAATTAGCTCAGGAAGGAAAGATTGTGATAAGGCCGGTTAAAGGTGGGGTGATGCTCTATCTCCCTGAAGAGGTGACCTCTTCAAAAGATTCCGCTGATGAGGCATTGAGGAAAATGGGACTGTGACCCACTGAAGTTTCTCCTTTGTCCTGATCCTCTTAAGGGGTGGAGAGGTTCTGGATCTGCACTTGAAGTTCGGAATTCTATGCTCAGAGATTAAGTTCTTCATGTGACATTTGATGGCAACGTTGTCACACAGAGTTGGAAATATAATGAAATTACAACTTTGGTTTTAAAAAATTTCAAACTTCTTCTCG
>CAZLFE010000048.1:0-16847 GCA_964558725.1 uncultured Nitrospiraceae bacterium
TGAGGAATTCAAAGACGAGGATATAAAGGATGTATCCGTTATCTCTTTTTCTGATAAGGATTTGCAGATCCTTATGAAAGAATTGGAAAATGATTCAAGTAATAAGATAGATAAACTAACTACAATCCTTTTCGAGATGTTTAACTATTCTGCTGAAATAAGTGGACTCCTCGAAGATACCGTGATGTTTTTCAAGGAAACCATTAAGTTTTCTGTGAGACAGGGAGACATCAATGTGGTAGTACATATGCTGAAGAGGGCAAAGGAGATACTCGAGGACCCGTTATCGACAGAGGAGCTGAAGAGATACATGAGAATACTCCTCATGTATCCAGGAAGTGATGATGTAACGAATATCCTCGGTGAAGTTCTGGACAGTAATATTGAGATAGGGGATGAGGTCTTTAGAGAATTCATAGCATTACTTGACAAAAAGGCAATACTAACTTTTGTGAAAATCCTCGGTGATGTACAAACACTCCGCGGAAGGAAAAAGGTCATTGAAGCCCTTGTTTTCCTTGGCAGACAAGACATCAAGACCCTCGCTACAGCCCTGAGCGATACGAGATGGTATGTTGTAAGGAATATTATTTATATTCTGAGAAAGATCAAGGATAAAGGAGCAATTGAATACCTCCTCAAGGCTATGAAGAGCGATGACACACGAGTCAGAAAAGAAGTGATCAGAGCCCTTGCTGAACTCGGCAGATTAGAGATATTAAAGCCCCTGAAAGAACACCTTGACGATTCAGATGTTGGAGTCAGGATTGAATCCGCCAGAGCTATTGGAAACATTGGTTCAACTGCAGCGAAAAGGATAATCCTTGAAAAAATCTCTGACAAGATGTTCAAGGAAAGGGATTTTGAGGAGAAAAAAATATTCTATGAGATACTCTCAAGGTGGAAGGATGCGGAGGTTTTTGACTTTCTGATAAAGACACTGAGGAAAGGGTCTTTTCTCTGGTGGGACAAGAACTACGAAGAAAAGGCATGTGCAGCACTAAGCCTGGGTCTTCTGGGCAATAAAGATGCATTACCTTTTCTCCATAAATATAATGACTCCAAAAATAAACTTCTGAGAGAATTTACTCAATCTGCTATTAAGAAGCTTGAACATGGCCAGTAAAGAAGATACTAATATTCTGAAAAGTGCAAGTGAAATTATTAATCAGCTCTCTATTGTTCTAAAGACAGCTCTTATTCATGATCCGAATAATATCGCTGTGAGGAATGCCATCGAAAAACTCATCTCTTTAATTAATCCACTGGTTGAGTCAGAAAAGAGCATCACCCTTGAACTTATTGGTGAGTTCTTTTATATGAATGATGCAAGGATACGTTACTCCCTCGAATACCTCCTGAACTTTGACTTTCTTATCAAGGAATGCAGGAAAAGAGAGATCGGGAAGATCATGTTTAAGTCTCCCATTAAGCCTGAAGATGTCAATGTCTTCTTGAAGGCCTTTATTGCAGCCGGCTTCTCAGATTCACCATATGAGAAGATGTCAGAATTCATAGATAAATCTCAGATTATTAATATCGATCGGTTAAAAAAGATCGTAGAAGATAGACTAAAGAAACTCAGTGAAGGCAAAGAGGTTGATGCAAGAAAAGTAATAAAGAAGACTTACTTTAATGCCGTCTCATATACAAAAGGGGTAATGACGAAAATCAAGACAGGACAAAAGGTCGATATAAAGAAAGCGAAAAGGATCGTTGAGACGATGGTGGACCAGTTACTTGAAGATGAACATCTTCTCCTCAGTTTGACTGCAATCAAGGATTACGATGAATATACCTATCACCATATGGTTAACGTCAGCATCCTCTCCATGTCCCTTGGGCAGAGATTAGGGCTGAACAGACAGGCTCTTACAGAACTTGGCCTTGCAGCTCTTTTCCATGACATTGGTAAGGTCGAGATACCCAATGAAGTGCTGAATAAGCCGTCCAGCTTTAACGATGATGAGTGGAAGATTATCCAAAAACATCCTATATGGGGTGTTAAAGCAATTTTGGGACTGGGACGCTTTAATAGTAGCGCCATAAGGGCTTTAATTGTTGCATTTGAGCATCATTTGAATTGCGACTTTTCAGGGTATCCCACGGTGAGAAAATATCCGGAGATTGACCTTTATTCGAAGATAGTGACTCTTGCAGACCAGTACGACGCAATGACATCTGCAAGGGTCTATAAGAGAATCCCTATGTCTCCTGATAAGTCACTGAGTATTCTCATGGAAGGTGCCGGGACTCAACTTGATCCTTTGCTCTTTAAATTTTTTACCAACATGGTAGGTATCTTTCCCATCGGAACGCTCGTCATGCTCAATACAAAAGAGGTTGGCCTTGTTTATGAATGCAATGCAGCTTTTGCAGATAGACCGAGGGTATTAATCATTATTGATAGCACGGGGAGAAGCGTTCGAGGCCCTGTTGTTAACCTTTCCGAGAAGGATGAGACAAGTAGATATTTGAGAACAATTGTGAAAACTCTGGACCCTAATAAATACAAGATAAATCTCGCAGAATATCTTCTCTGATCCTTCGATCTCTCATTCTATCTGTTCTTTAGTGATCAATTGTCCTCTAAGCTAATGTATTAATGAATAATCCTCTGGCAAGATTACAGGGTATCAAGAATTGTCTTTTTCCGTCATTCCTACCCTTTTGTCATTCCCACAAAAGCGGGAATCCAGGGGTAAACTCAGCAGGAATCCAGAAAGAAACTGGATTCCGCATTAAGTGCGGATGATACAGAAAGGATGGATTCACAAAGGGAGTTTCATTGTATACCGATTTCCCCCAGTATATACAGTTTTATCCAACTCTGAAATGTAACCTTTCCTGTACATCTTGTTTCAATAGAGGGATACAATCAGAGAAGGATATCTCGATCAATGATTTTGAAAAAATCATCTCGATTATCGCAGACACAGGGGTTAAAGAGATAGACATCCTTGGAGGAGAGCCAACACTCCATTCCGAATTTGCTCAGATAGTGGATCTCGTCTGTAAAAATAACCTTAAAGCTACGATTAGTTCAAATGGTTTCAATATTCACCTCTTGGAGGGAGTTTCAAGAACATACAAGAGAGAGCAGATAAAGATAGGGGTTTCTATTCATACTGACCCAATCACCAGAGAACTTCATGAATATATCATCAGATACAAACCTCTTTTGAAAAGTGTCTGTTCAAAACAACAGACAATCCCTGAAACAGCTCAACAGTATCTGAGACTATCAGGTATACAGTACTATCTGTTATTTATGGATACCTTGTGTAACGATGACCTAAAAAACAGCCTGCCTTTTTATGAGTTCTTTAGAAAAATAAACAGCCTTAAAGGTGTTTATGAAAATGTAGATGGAGTATTCTGTTCGGGCTTTATCCCTGACGTTGAACATTATCCAGTTCTCCAATATGTCAGGTGTCCTGCTGGAACAACAAAGCTCACAGTAATGCCAAATGGATCTGTCTATCCCTGTTATCTTTTTTCCCGGCACGATGATTTCAGGCTTGGTAATATTTTAGTAGAAGACTTCGACAGGATATGGAAAAACCCTATCCTAGACTTTTTCAGGAATTTTGAGAAAAATTCCTGCATAAATATGAGCTGTGAATTGTTTTCTCTCTGTCATGGAGGATGTCCTGCTGTCAGTCTATTGGTATCCGGTAGTATCAATACGCCTGATCCAAGATGTGTCTCACCATATTCAAATTTCCCATTGTGTTAAGATACAACATGGCTGTAGAAAAAGCAGTTGTATACTTCGAAAAGTCAGGAAGTGAAAACACTGATGCGTGCCTTGAGGTTGTCAAAAAAGCACTTCGGGAAAGCAGATACAAGCATTTAGTAGTAGCCTCGACAACAGGAGACACAGGTTTGCTTTTCTCTGAGGAATTAAAGGGTATGGATCTGAATCTTGTTATAGTGACTCATTCAGCAGGCTTTAAAGAACCGAATACCCATGAGATGCAAGCAGAAATAAGAAAGAAGATTGAGAAAAACGGCGCAAAAATATTCACAGGTTCTATGTTAACCCACTCCCTCGAAACATCCCTGGTATCAAAGTTTGGTGGCACTTACCCAACAATACTTATCGCTCAATCCCTCAGAAGGTTTGGTGAAGGTACAAAAGTATGTTGTGAGATTGCTATGATGGCTGCTGATGCAGGACTGATCCCAGAAGGTGAGGAAGTACTATCAGTTGCTGGAACTGCAAAAGGTGCTGATACTGTCATGGTTTTGAAATCCGCTGTTTCAAAGAGATTCCTTGATCTCAGAGTCCTGGAAATACTCGCCAAACCAAGAGCTTGATAAAATAATTAACCTATTTGCATTGTCATTGCGAGCCCGAAGGGCGTGGCAAGCTCATCTTTTTGTAAATTCTAAATACCAAATATTAAACAAATTCAAAATCCCAAATTCCAATGACTTACACGCGTTGCATTTTGATACAGGTTTATAATGTGAAGCTTTTGGATTTATTTAGGATTTAGGATTTAGGATTTGTATTTTTTATATTTGGTTATTGGTTGTTTTTGACAATATATCCTTCTACCAAGATATCTTTCCCGATCCGTTTTACACTTACATCTTTTAAAAGGTATGCCTCTTCAAGCTTTCTGAATGACTTCCCTCCTACAGCAGGAAACGACTCTTTTCCTCCGATGATCTTGGGTGCGATGAAGAACATCACCTTGTCGACAATTCCTTCTTCGAGAGTGGAGGCATTCATTGAGGATCCTGCCTCGATGAGAACCGATGTGATTTCCTTTTCCCCAAGATTTTTCATGAGCCATTGGAGACGAACTTTTTCTCCATCATATTCCATTATCTGAATACCCCTGTCCAATAACGTTTTTTTCTTCTCTTCAACTGCTAATGACTTTCTTGTTACTATAATCGTCCGAGGTGGTATTTGAAGAACTTTTGAATGGAGAGGGATTTCGAGGTCAGGGTCAATAATAATCCTTTGTGGACTTTTCCTGCCTTTTATCCTTGCTGTAAGCTCAGGATTATCAGCCTTAACGGTTCCTATGGCTGTCATGACTGCATCAACACTGCCTCGTAGACGATGAACCATCTTTCTCGCCTCTTCAGATGTTATCCATTTAGACTGCCTTTCAGGGGTGGCAATCTTTCCGTCGAGGGTCATGGCAATCTTTAGTACCACAAAGGGTTTTCCTGTGGTTATGTATTTTATATATGCTTCATTAAGCCTCTTTGCCTCGTTTTCGAGAATCCCTGATCTGACTCTTATACCAGCCTTCTGAAGCTCTAAGATTCCTTTTCCCGAGACCTTTGGATTTGGGTCTGTCATTCCAATAACTACTTCTTCTATACCAGCGTTAATGATAGCCTTTGTGCAGGGAGGTGTCCTTTTCTCTGTATGGCAGCATGGTTCGAGATTAATGTAAAGCGTGGAACCCTTAGCGTTTTCTGCAGCTTTTTCTATTGCAAGGGCTTCAGCATGGTGGGTTCCTGCCCTTCGATGAAAATCCGCAGAGATTGTCTTGCCCTCTTTAACTATTACAGCGCCAACCATAGGGTTAGGGCTCGTCATATGGCGAGCCCTTGCTGCAAGCCTGAGAACACGCTTCATATACAGTTCGTCATCCATGAATCATAGAATACCATAATTTTTATTTCTCACTGCTTGCCTTTTTTGTGATATAATTTATCCAATGGATAAATGGATAGGACTTATAGCAATTGCAGTTGCTGCATCAGCCTTTTTCCTTATCTGGCTACTCATAGAATTGAGGAAGACAGTTCAAACTCTAAGGGAATCTTTGAAAAATACAGAAGAATCCACGAAAACTACACTTGAAGAATTGCAGCAGACACTCAAGAGCCTCAGAGATATATCTGACGAAATAAAATCGGTAACAGGCGATATTAAGACTTTCTCGGGTGCTGTCAAAGATGTTGGACAGAATATAAGTCATGTGAGTAACCTTGTAGAAAATGTTGCATCCTCTGCCCTCATAAAAGCCTCAGGCCTTAAGGTCGGCGTAAGGACAGCCCTCGGAGTTTTATCGAGTAATCTTCTCAGTAATCTCTTTAAGAAAGGAGGTAAACAATGAGAGAGGAAGATGGGTATAGTGCTGGTAGTATGTTTCTTTCTTTTCTACTTGGAGGTGTTGTGGGTGCAGCCCTCGCATTGCTTTTAGCCCCTGAGTCAGGCCGTGAGACAAGACATAAGATAAAAGAGCTTACAGATGATGTAAGGGGTAAGGTTAGGGATTATGCCGGAGATGTAAAGGGAAAGGTTACCTCTACTATTGATAAGAGTAGAGAACTTTATGAAGAGAAAAAATCCACCATATCAAAGGCTGTTGAGGCAGGCAAGGAAGCTTACGAGAAAGAGAAAGAGAGGTTGTCTAAGGAACCGAATGCATGAGGTGTCTATTGCTCAGAGCTTGCTAAAGATTGCTGTTGAAAATTGTGAAAAAGAAGGCTATAAAGGCATAGAAGAGATAAAGGTTAAGATCGGAAGGGCCTCGGGCATAATGCCCGAGGCCCTCTCATTTGCGTTCGATGCGGTGAAGATTGGCACCATCGCAGCAAAAGCAAGCCTGACTATTGACGAAATACCTGTCACCGGTTTTTGCGAAAGTTGCAAAAGCAGTTTCACTGTAGAAGAGGCATACATTATATCCTGTCCACAGTGTGGGGACATTTCAATCCGGGTTGAAACAGGTCATGAGCTACATATCTATGAAATGGACGTATTTTAACGCCTATCGAATATAAAATATTAATATGGTTTAATGCGTTTTCAAAAACGTTTTAAAGGAGGTCTAACGGGGTGAAAGTTAAGGTCGTATCACATATATTGGAGGCAAATGACAGGATTGCCGCAGAAAATAGAAATATGTTTCATGAATCAGGAGTTTATGTTATCAACCTCATGAGTGCCCCTGGAGCAGGCAAGACATCCCTCATAGAAAAGACGATTAAGGAACTCTCCAGTAACCTGAAGATCGGCGTTATAGAGGGTGATATCGCTGGCACAGACGATGCTAAAAGGATTGCAAAACTCGGTATCCCAGTCGTTCAGATAAATACAGGTGGAGCATGCCACCTTGATGCGAATATGATTAATGAGGTAATTGCTGATTTACCCCTTAAAGACCTTGATCTCCTCATCATAGAGAATGTTGGAAATCTCGTCTGTCCTGCTGAGTTTAAGGTTGGCGAGGACATGAAGGTCATGCTTCTCAGCATTGCAGAGGGAGACGATAAGCCTTTGAAATATCCGTTAATGTTCCAGGAATCGTCGGCGCTGATCTTAAACAAGATTGACCTTCTTCCTTATACAAATGCAAGCATAGAAAAGATCAAGAAGAATTCCCTGTCCCTGAATAAAAAGCTGAAAATATTTGAAGTTTCATGCAAGACAGGTGAGGGGATAAATAAATGGGTGGAATGGTTACAGTCACACATAAAGTAATCAATGAATTCGAGAGTGAAGATATTAGTCAGAGGAATTGTCCAGGGTGTTGGATTCAGGCCCTTCGTTTATAGCCTCGCCAGATCCTTGAATCTCAAAGGCTTCGTGATGAATTCCTCCAAGGGTGTTACCATAGAGATTGAGGGTGACGATAACTCCACCTTTATCGAGAGGCTTACCAGAGAAGCTCCACCTCTCTCACAGATCATGGATGTTGAGGTAATTCCAATGCCCTATTACGGGTATCAGGATTTTCAGATACTTAAAAGCGAAGATGAGGGGAGTTTTACCCTCATTTCTGCAGATGTTTCAATATGTAAAGACTGCTTCAAAGAACTCTTCGATAACAGTGACAGACGTTACCTCTATCCATTCATCAACTGTACAAACTGCGGACCTCGATACACGATAACAAAATCCGTCCCTTATGACAGGCCAAATACCACGATGTCCGTATTCCAGATGTGCCCTGATTGTGAAAAAGAGTATTATAATCCAGAAGACAGGAGATTCCATGCTCAGCCGAATGCATGCCCGGTATGCGGCCCCAGTGTAAAGTTAATAGTAAAAAATGAAAATAATCCCCCCTCACCCCCCTTTAGTAAAGGGGGGATGGGGGGATTTTCTAGTAAAAAGGTAAAAATTGATGAGAAAGAAAACCCAATAAAAGAGACGATAAGGCTTCTAAAGCAAGGATACATTGTCGCTATCAAGGGGCTTGGAGGGTTTCACTTAGCCTGCGATGCAACGAATGAAGAGGCAGTAAATATGTTGAGGTTAAGAAAGAGAAAAAGTAATAAACCCTTTGCCATCATGGCTCCTAATGTCGAAAAGATTAAAAATTTCTGCGATGTATCTCAAAAGGAGGAAGATCTCTTAATCTCTAATAAAAGGCCTGTTGTACTTCTTGAAAAAAAGGAAAAACCCCTTCCTGATGCAATTTCTCCAAATAACACCTGCCTCGGCTTCATGCTTCCTTATACCCCAGTGCATTATCTGCTTTTCTATTACCCTTTTATTGAACACCCAAACATGAATTCAAATCCCCCCTCACCCTCCTTTAGTAAAGGTGGGATGGGGGGATTTGAAAATTGGGGACATGGGGGGATTACTGCTAATTTCGATGCCCTTGTCATGACAAGTGGTAATATTTCAGAAGAGCCTATTGTCATTAATAATGAAGAGGCAGTTTCCAAATTATCTGGTATTGCTGACGCCTTTCTTGTCCATAATAGAGATATCTTTATGCGCGTTGACGATTCAGTCGTACGAGTTATGCCTAACAACACATCATTATCATTTATACGCCGTTCAAGGGGATATGTGCCTGACCCTATACTCCTGCACGAGGAAGGACCGGATGTCCTTGGATGCGGCGCTGATATTAAAAATATATTCACGCTTACAAAGGGGAGTTTTGCAATTCCCAGTCAGCACATAGGCGATATGGAAAACTATGAGACATTACAGTTTTTTGAAGAGAGTCTCATGAATCTGAAAGATGTTTACAGGGTAAATCCTGTAGCTCTTGCATATGACCTCCATCCCATGTATCTGTCAACACGATGGGCGCTCAGACAGGAAGGCATTCAAAAGATTGGAATTCAACACCACTATGCTCATGTTGCATCTGTTATGGCTGAAAAAGGGCTTAAAGAGAAAGTTATCGGTGTCTCTTTTGACGGGACCGGCTATGGCACTGACGGGAACCTCTGGGGCGGGGAAATTTTGATTGCTGATATAGATGGATTCACAAGAACAGGTCATTTTAAATATATTCCACTTCCAGGCGGTGAAGTGGCAGTAAAGGAACCATGGAGGATAACAGTAAGCTTTATCAAAGATGTTGCCGGAGATAAAACAATCCCATGTCTTAAATCCATTGGCTTTATGGATAGGTATGGTGATAAGAGGATTCAAGATATCTTGAAGATTATTGATCAAAGGCAATTCTCACCTCTTTCATCAGGAGCTGGAAGGCTCTTTGATGCAGTTTCAGCGCTGATGGGGGTTTGTGATAAAAATACCTTTGAAGGGGAAGCTGCAATTGCACTGGAAGCCCTGACAAAACCTGGTATTGCTGATGATTACCCTGTTGATATAAAATTACGGGATCCTGTTGAGATTGATTTTTCCCAGACTGTTCTGAAAATTATGGAAGATCTGGCAAAGGGGGAAAATAAAAGTATTATTTCGTCTAAATTCCATAACACTCTGGTTACTGTTATTGTGAGAGTTGTCAAGAGGCTATCTGATTTGTACGTAATGAAAGATGTTGTTTTATGTGGAGGGGTGTTTCAGAATATGTATCTCATAGAAAGAACAATGAGCAGTCTTACTGCAATGGGCATGAAGGTGCACATACATGAGAAAGTGCCAACAAATGATGCTGGCATATCCCTTGGTCAAGCATATATAATTAGAGAAAGGATGAAGAAAGCGGTATGAAAGACAAAAGGATACTTACAAAGATAAAAGATGTAATTGATTCTATCGGTAAACCTGTTAAGCTCATGGAAGTATGTGGGACCCATACGGTGGCAATATTCAAACACGGTATCAGGGATGTCATTCCCAAAGAAATAAGCCTCCTCAGTGGTCCCGGATGCCCTGTGTGCGTTACCGCCATAAAAGATGTGGATACTGCTATTGCAATTTCAAGGATGAATGGGAATATCCTCTCCACTTTCGGTGATATGATGAGGGTGCCCGGGAGCAAGCAATCTTTCTATCATGCACAGGCAGAAGGTGCGAACATAAAGATCGTCTATTCCCCAATGGATGCATTGAGACTTGCTCAGGAAAATAGTGACAGGAAGGTTATATTTTTTGCAACAGGTTTTGAGACAACCTCGCCATCTATTGCCGGAACCCTCTATGAAGCAGAAAGAGCCGGGGCTCATAATTTTTCTATATACTCCACGCATAAATTAGTTCCTCCAGCCCTTAAAGCTCTTCTTGATTCCGGCGAAGTTAGGATAGATGGTCTTATACTCCCGGGACATGTAAGTACCATTATAGGAAGCAGGCCATATGAATTCCTGGCATCTGATTATAGAGTACCCTCAGTAATAACAGGCTTTGATGCAGAGGACATACTTCAAGGTATCGTCATGCTCCTTGAACAGATTGCATCCAACCGGCCAGCCGTGGAGATTCAATACAAACGTGCAGTGACAAAGGAAGGCAATCAGAAGGCTGTATCTCTCATTAATGAATACTTTGAGCCCTGTGATGCAAACTGGAGGGGAATCGGGGTAATCCCCCAGAGTGGATTGAAATTGAAAAATAAATATAGCCGTTGGGATGTCACTCATCTATTCAAAATTGACGTCCCTGATGCTCAGGAACCGAAAGCCTGCCAATGTGGCTTAGTACTGAGAGGGATAAAGATACCAACGGACTGTCCCCTCTTTGGAAAGACTTGTACTCCTGAAAGGCCCGTAGGTGCCTGTATGGTCAGTTCTGAGGGAAGCTGCGCTGCATATTATAAATATGGAGGATCGATTTCAGGATTGAAGAAATAGCGAAAGGTAACAAATGATCCTGCTACAAAACATTAGGAAATTTAAATATCTTTGTTATTCCTGCACCTCTTGTCATTCCCTCGAATCCGCCTTAGGCGGAGGGAATTTAGGGGTAAACTCCAGCAGGAAACAGAAAAAAACAACGAACATAGATTCCGCATCGTCCGCCAGAGGCGGAGCGGAATGACACAGAGAGGATAGGAAAGATGGATAGAATTCTCCTTGGCCATGGCAGTGGTGGAACCATGATGCACCGATTAATCAGGGAGCACTTTGCCCCCCAGTTTGAAATGAAATCTCTGAATGATTCTGCAGTGCTTGAAGGAATAAACCAGGGACAGATAGCCCTGACAACGGACTCTTACGTTGTCTCACCAATCTTCTTCCCCGGAGGGAATATCGGCGACCTGGCCGTGTATGGCACTGTGAATGACCTTTCGATGGTAGGGGCAAGTCCCCTTTACATTACTGTGGGTCTTATTCTTGAAGAAGGTTTTCCCTTCGACGATTTAAAGAAAATCCTCTCTTCTATGTCCACAGCTGCTTTAAAGGCAGGGGTAAAGATCGTGGCTGGGGACACAAAGGTAGTTAACAAAGGTAAAGGAGATGGAATATTCATCAACACATCAGGGGTTGGAATAATTGAGGAAGGGCTTGAAATATCACCTTCAAAAGTAAAGCCAGGTGACAAGGTTATTGTAAGTGGTCCGATTGGAAACCACGGAATTTCTGTTATGGCAGAGAGAAATGGTCTTACTTTCGACCCACCTGTGTTGAGTGACGCAGCACCTCTGAACAGTCTCGTCAGAGATATGTTGAATACAACGAAAGAAATCTGTGCTATGAGGGACCCTACAAGAGGAGGTCTTGCAACGACCCTCAAGGAGTTCGCAACGGATTCAGGATACTGTATCATCATTGAAGAAGACCTCATACCCGTGCCCCCTGGTGTAAGAGGTGCTTGTGAACTCCTCGGTCTTGACCCACTCTATGTAGCCAATGAAGGGATTCTCGTTGCAATAGTTAGTCCTCATGTAGCAGAATCTCTCATAAGTGTCATGAAAAAGAATCCTCTTGGTAAAGAAACTCGATTAATCGGTGACGTGCAAGAGGCGCCATCCGAAATGGTTCTCCTGAAGACATCCATAGGCGGAACCAGAATAGTTGAAATGCTCTCAGGAGACCAGTTGCCGAGAATATGCTAAGAAAATGTCTTTAATGGAGATAGGAAAGACCGTCTCAGAATTTTTATAATCGACAGATTATTAATATGGCAGTCGTAAGTGCTTCACAAATTAAAGTTTTTTTAGTTTACGCTTCAAAAGGTCTTACTTTAAGGTGTCGTATAAAAATTCTTCACCAGCCTTTCCTATCTAACTTATAGGTTTTACTATATTTCTTGGTTATGTCTATTTCTAACATGATATTTGAGGTTTTTAAAAATGTTACTCGGCGTAAATGTTGACCATGTTGCGACGATAAGGCAATCAAGGAAAGGCATTGAGCCTGACCCTGTTATGGCTGCGACTCTGGCTGTAATCGGTGGCGCTGATGGGATAACGGTTCATCTGAGGGAAGACAGGCGTCATATTCAGGACAGGGATGTGAAGTTGCTGAGAGAACTTTTAGCTGTTGAACTGAACCTCGAGATGGCAGCAACGAAAGAAATGGTAAATATTGCACTAAGTATGGAACCTGACATAGTAACCCTCGTGCCCGAAAAGAGACAGGAGCTCACAACTGAGGGTGGCCTTGATGTAAAAACACACAAGAAAGGCATTGGTGAGGCAATTAAGAAATTACACGATAAGGGCATTCGAGTAAGTTTATTTATTAATCCCGATCTTGAAGATATCGCCGTGTCAAAGCAGATAAAAGCAGATATGGTAGAGATACATACAGGAATGTATGCAAATGCAAAAGCTAAAACACAGGATGAAGAATTGATACGAATCATGAATGCTGTCAAGCATGCTCTCGATATTGGTCTCACCGTCAATGCAGGGCATGGTCTTAATTATTCAAATGTTCAGAAGATAGCCTCTATACAGGGAATTAGAGGACTTTACATAGGACATAGCATTATCTCACGGGCTGTGCTTGTAGGAACGGAAAGGGCTGTGAGGGAGATGAAGACGTTGATAAAAGAGGCTACGCTATATAAATAGCCAGTTTACTTCGATACTTGACTTACCAGACAGTGATAGATTAAGTAAAGAGTATTCCTCGTTTTTTAGCTTCTCTATACGGTTTTTTCATTTACATACTTGCGAACAAACCAAGTCTTGACCAACTGAGTCAGAATTATATAGCACAACAACATCGCAACTAATAAAAACCAGTACAGTGGCGGCAGATTCACAAATCCTAATGAGCTGGCTACGGGCGAAAATGGCAGCCATCCCCCAATTGCCACTATGGTTAGTGAGCTCATTATTAGTGGTAGACTGGCCTGACTTTCGATGAACGGAATCTTGTTGGTACGGATCACATGAATAATCAGCGTTTGCGTAAACAGTGACTCTACAAACCAACCGGTACGGAATAAGGCCGGGTTACTCCAGGTATTAAACACGTATAGCATGATGAAGAAAGTTAGGTAGTCGAAGATTGAGCTGATTGGACCAATGAAAAAGATAAACTTCCTGATTTCATCGATAGCCCACTTGCGCGGCTTCATCAGCCATTCTTGATCAACATCATCCGTAGGGATTGTGGTTTGCGAGAAATCGTACAACAGGTTATTGGTTAGCACCTGCAACGGCAACATGGGCAGGAATGGTAGAAAGATACTGGCGCCTACCACGCTGAACATGTTACCAAAGTTGGAACTGGCCGCCATCTTGATGTACTTGATGATGTTTCCAAAAACCTTTCGTCCTTCAATTACACCTTCCTGGAGCACCAGCAGGCTATGTTCCAGTAGAATGATATCGGACGACTCTTTAGCAATATCTACAGCGCTATCCACTGAAATACCAACATCTGCAGCCTTTAAAGCTGGAGCATCGTTGATGCCATCTCCTAAAAAACCTACGACATGGCCTTGCTTCTGTAAGGTACGAATGATGCGCTTTTTATGGGCTGGAGAGAGTTTAGCAAAAATTGTTGTCCGGTCAATGACCTGGGCCAACTCTGCTTCTGTCATTTCTTCGAGTGCATGACCCAATAAGATATGATCGGCTGCCAGTCCAACCTGTTTGCAGATACAGCGGGTCACAACTTCATTATCACCGGTCAGGATTTTAACCTGAACGTTATTGCGGTGTAGATCTTCCAGAGTTTCTGTAGCTGTTTCTTTGGGTGGATCCAAGAATGCCAGAAAACCCAAAAGAATCATGTCCGCTTCATCAGCCACAGAGTATTCTTTAGCCACTTCAGGTATTCTTTTACAGGCCAAAGCAACTACCCGGAATCCCTGTTCATTTAACTGCTGAACCAACTTTACAGTCTTTGTGTGGTGATCAGCAGAATCTATGGGGAGTATTTTACCTTGTATTTCAATCTGGGTAGACAGAGCGATAATTTCTTCCACCGCACCTTTGCATATCAGGATATGCTGCTTCTGGTTGTCTTCTACTACTACTGACATGCGGCGGCGAACAAAATCGAAAGGGATTTCATCAATCTTCCGGTAATTCTGCTTTTCAATTAACTGTTTTTCCAAATGTTTGTGGTCTAACACAGCTACATCCATCAGGTTCTTCAGTCCTGTCTGATAGAAACTATTAAGGAAAGCAAAGTTGAGGATTTCTTCCCGTTCATTTCCTTCAACATCAAGGTGCTTCTCCAGCACGATTTTTCCTTGGGTAATTGTTCCGGTCTTGTCTGTGCAAAGCACATCCATAGCACCGAAGTTTTGAATTGAATTCAGACGCTTGACAATAACCTTTTTGTTGGACATGCTAATTGCGCCCTTGGAAAGGTTGACCGTGACAATCATCGGCAGCATTTCGGGTGTAAGACCAACAGCAACCGCCATTGCAAAAAGAAATGCTTCCAGCCAGTTGCCTTTGCTCAATCCATTGAGGAGAAAAACCAGCGGTACCATCACCATCATAAACTTGATCATCAACCAAGCGAACCTATTCACCCCTACGTCAAAACTGGTCAGTTCACGTTCGCCAACAATGCTGGTAGCCAGCGAGCCAAAGTAGGTATTGCTGCCAGTCACGACTACAACAGCTGTAGCCGAACCTATTTCCACATTCGATCCCAGGAAACAAATATTGGTCATCTCAAGCGGGCTTTGGGTTGGATCTATTGCCTGGGAGGCCGATTTCTCAACTGGCAATGGTTCGCCGGTCAGAGTTGCCTGGTTGACATGGAGATCGTGCGCAGTGATGAGACGCACATCGGCCGGTATCATGTCTCCAGCTGAGAGTAGGACAAGATCACCTGGCACCAGTTCCTTCAATGAGATTTCTTTTTTCTTACCGTCACGCAAAACAGTAGTGGAAGTGCTGACCATTTCCTTGAGTTTCTCTGTCGCTATGTCTGAACGTAGTTCTTGGAAGAATCGCAAGACAACCCCAAGCAATACCATGATTGAAATCATTACTGTTGCCCGTATATCTCCAGTTAGGTAAGCGATGAATCCCAACACCAATAGCAGGATTACCAGTGGATTTTTGAAGTTAGAGATCAACCGCACCAGGACAGATTTACGCTTTTCCTTTGCGATCTCGTTAAGCCCATATTGTTTTAAGCGCTCTCTGGCTTCAGTTTCACTCAGGCCATCCATTTTTGTACGCAATTGTTGCAGAACTATGGTTATCTCAGCCTGAGCGCTTTCAACCAGTTTCCTGGAAATGCTTACTTCTTTGCTGCGAGCAATGTCATCCATTGATTTTATTAGTCTTGAGAAGGCACTAAATAAACTAAATAAATTATAAAATAGATTTGATGTATAATCTATAAAATAACTGAGTGGTAATTTCAAATAGAAACATTGGTCTTTGGGGCTTTAACTCATTAAAAATTCTCTTACACAATTTTAAAAAAACATACGTATGTGAAAACAACTATAAAAGGTTTTAGTAGTTTCAGTTCTTCAGGCTTGAAAGGATTTTTTCGTCATGAATAATAGGACATGGATTAAGTTATCCTTCCTGCTTGCATTTTTCATACTCATTTTGGTCCTGTATACGAGCGGGGCATTTCATTTCTTTATGGACAGGAACAGACTTATAACTTTCCTTGACTCTTTAGGTCCTTTCTCATTCGTTGGTTTTGTTTTTCTTCAGGTAGTACAGGTAGTGGCTGCACCTATTCCGGGAGAGGTCACTGGTTTCCTCGGAGGGTATATCTACGGTACTTTTGCAGGGATTGTTCTTTCAACTATTGGATTAACATTCGGTTCCCTCTGTGCCTTTATTCTTTCAAAAATCTTTGGTAGGCCTTTTGTTGAAAAAATTGTTAAAAGAGAGACCATTGAACGATTTGATTATACTTTAAAGTCGAAGAACCACAGGGCAGCCTTTCTCATATTCCTGCTATTTCTTATCCCTGGTTTTCCAAAGGATTATCTATGCTACATTTTGGGTCTGGGGCCTATGAGCATCAAAGAATTCCTCATCATAAGCACTGCTGGCAGGCTCTCAGGAACAGTTTTGCTTACCCTTGGAGGCACCTATATCCGCAAACAACAGTATTATCAGTTCTTTGTGCTTATAGGGGTTACAGTAGTTATCGTATTATTTTCAATAACTTACAGGGACAAGATCGAGAGGTTATTTCATAAATGGTTTCATCATCAATAACTACCACTTTATTGAAAAAGTGGAAACTTATTTTTATTGATTTCCATTGAAATTTGTATTAGACAGCAGGTTTTAAAAACCTCTATTACAGAA
>CAZLFE010000049.1:0-16089 GCA_964558725.1 uncultured Nitrospiraceae bacterium
CGGTACGAGAGTTGGGTTCAGAACGTCGTGAGACAGTTCGGTCCCTATCTGTTGCAGGCGGAGGAGACTTGCGGGGATCTGTCCTTAGTACGAGAGGACCGGGATGGACAGACCTCTGGTGTTCCGGTTGTCATGCCAGTGGCAATGCCGGGTAGCTATGTCTGGATGGGATAAACGCTGAAGGCATCTAAGCGTGAAACCCTCCCCAAGATGAGGTCTCCCGTGGAGCAATCCACCTTAAGGTCTGTGGTAGACTACCACGTTGATAGGCTGGCAGTGTAAGTGCAGCAATGCATTCAGCTTACCAGTACTAATAGACCGTGCGACTTGACCCTTATTTTTTCTGTTGTCAAAAGATAAAGAAGTAAAATCTTCTAAAAGGGGCGAAAGCCCCTTTGTATTTGCAACTGAGAGGGGAAATGAGAGAAAGAGATATATTTGAAGAGATAATCGATATAGGGAAGAGGCGTGGGGTCTTAACCTACGATGAAATAAATGAAGCATTGCCTTCAGAGTTTTTCTCGCCTGATGAATTAGAAGACCTCATGGATATCCTGCAAGATATGGGAGTTAAGGTTATCGATCATGAAGAAGCTCTTTTACCTGAGGAAGAAGTAGAAGAGGAATTAGAAGAATATGAAAAAGCAGAGGATCTTGTGCAAGCATATTTCTATTCAATGGGTGATATCTCTATCCTGAAAAAAGATGAAGAAACAGAGCTCGCAAAAAGACTCGAGGAAGGCAAGAAAATCATAAAGGATATTATTACTGCCCTACCCCTTTACAAAAAAACTGAAGCCAGTCTAAACGGAGAAGATGAGGAGTTAAGTCCAGAAGAGGAAAGAGCCGAAGTTGCCCTAATAAGGACTGTTGAGATACTTGAAAACCTTATGGGAGAAACTGAGAGTGCTGATAAGAAAATTGCAAAGTACGGTTCTTTGAAAGAGCTGAAAAAAGCTATCAACGAGAAGAAAAAGAAAAATATTAATGTCACAAAACTGCAGGTGTTATCAAAGGAAGTAGAAAAAGCCTACAAAAAGGTTGAAGCAGAAGTAGGAGTAAAGGTTGATGTCCTTAAGGGGCTGTGGGATCGGATTTTGAAGGCAAAAACGCTCATCTCTACTTCCAAAAATGAATTAATAACCCGTAACCTTAGGCTTGTTGTTAATATCGCAAAAAATTACGTTGGTAGAGGACTTCCTCTCCTTGATCTTATACAGGAAGGAAACATAGGCCTCATGAAGGCTGTTGATAAATTCAAGTACGAAAAGGGCTTCAAGTTCAGCACGTATGCAACGTGGTGGATCAGACAGGCCATAACCAGAGCTTTAATAGATCAGACGAAGACCATCAGAGTTCCTGTTCATATGATGGAGTTTTATAACAGGGTTACCAAGGCCTCAAGAGAATTAACACAACAACTCGGCAGAGAGCCGATAAAAGAAGAAATTGCTCAGAAACTCGGGGTTCCGACGAAAAAGGTTGAAGAGGTTTTCAGGGCAATACAGGATCCTATAGCACTGCAGACGCCTGTAGGTGATGAGGATACAGAACTTGAAGATTTTATAGGAGATAAGAATAGCCCCTCACCTTATTCTGATGCTGAGAGGATCGAAATTTCAGAGCATATTCAGGGGGTGTTGAAATCCTTAACTCCAAAAGAGGAGAAGGTTATCAGAATGAGATTTGGGATAGGTATGGATAGAGACCATACCCTCGAAGAGGTTGGAAGGCATCTTTCTATAACAAGAGAAAGAGTCAGACAGATAGAGGCAAAAGCATTAAGAAAGCTTAAACATCCAAGCAGACTTAAAGTTCTCAAGACACTGATTACTTCTACTTAAGTCCTACTACTTCATCTCCTTTTTTGACTGCATCGCTGCTTTTTCTTACTATAGCAGTTGCCGTTGACTCTCTGATGTTTATCACCTGTATGGTGCCGTTTACTACTCTATGTTTTCCTTGTATGAGAGTTGCAAGTAAGTCACCGACTTCAAGACCATCCTTTTTCCCTCTGTCAATATAAACAATATCCAACATTCCAGTTAACATACGTAGTTCTTTTGTAGCGACTAAATAGCCATTGATATCAGGCTTCCTGGGAGTTTCAGTATGATAGGGGGGGGTTAGCTCGTAGAAGGTATCAAGGAGGCTTCCAGTGACAACATCGTTGTAAGAGTTTGTAATTTTTATTTTTGTTTCACTGCCATCCTGCCCAACGACCTCTGCAGTCCCAAGTATTTCGATGAGATAACCAAGGCTAAGACCAGTTTTTGGATGTGTAACTTTTTCTACAGATCGGATAATATAAAACTTATCCCCAATTTTAGAAGGATTGTTTGTCTTTATATAGGCATCGTCATCTTTGCCAAGGATAGTTCTGCCAGTCGGAGAATCATCTATGTATCCAGCACTATGCACTGAATCAGCAATGTAACCGCTTGCTATTAAGAGGTCTCTGTTAACAAGGTACTCTTTTTTAGGAGGTTCAATCTTTTTGGCCATTTCTTTTTTAGGCTCTTCTCTTTTTATCTTAGTTTCTGGAACCTCCGGTATAGATACTTCTTTCTGCAATATGTAGAGGGGGATCTTGATTTTCTGTTGTGGATAAATTTTATCAGGATTGGCTATATCAGGATTCTCTTTCCATATCTTTGGCCAGAGGAAAGGGTCTTTGAGCTCTTTCTGAGAAATGTCCCAAAGGGTATCACCCCTTATAATGGTATAATCTTTATATTCCTGCATTTGTGCCAATAAGAAGGAAGGATATAAGAGGAAACCCAATAGAATGAAGATTATACTTAATATTGTTTTTGGTCTCACCATAAATGCCTCTCCTTTTAGAAAGTTTTCTTGTAAATAAACATAACGAAGATACTGGAAACTGTCAAGCATTAATTTAATGTAGATAATATCTTCTTTTCCGTGATAACACTCACATTTATCATAGCATCCAGGATCTATTAAAGATATATTAAAGCACAGATTTTAAGATGCTTCCTTGAATGAATACATGCTACTTTCACTACTTTTATAAATTCTGGTATATTTATTTATGAAACAGTTCAGGATTGCTCTTATATATCTCATTTTAATCATACCCTCTACTCTCTACGCATTAGATATTAAAGAACAAAAATTGGACAACGGACTGAAGGTTTTGATTGTTGAAAAACATAAGGCACCTGTAGCGACATTTCAGGTATGGTATCGTACAGGCTCAAGAGATGAACCTGCTGGCAAATCCGGGCTGAGCCATCTGCTTGAACATATGATGTTTAAGGGCACTTCTCGGTATGGCCCGTCAGTACTTTCAAAGATTATTCAAAAAAGTGGTGGAACAGATAATGCATATACAACACAGGACTATACGGTATATTTAGAGCTTTTTTCTTCAGACAGGATAACGCTTCCCATTGACCTCGAGGCTGACAGGATGCAGAATCTGACACTCGATCCAAAAGAAATGTTTTCTGAGAGGAGTGTTGTCATGGAAGAGCGCAGACTGAGATACGAGGACGATCCCCAGAATTCTCTCTTTGAGGAGGTTGAAGCAGCAGCATACAAAGTACATCCCTATCAACGACCTGTAATAGGATGGATGTCTGACCTGAAATCCATTGAAAGGGATGATTTATATAATTACTACAAGACTCACTACTCACCAAGTAATGCTGTTATCGTTATTGTAGGAGATGTAAAAGCAGATCAGATAATTGAACACATCAAAATTTTATTTGGTGATATTCCTCCTGGTCCCCTGAGGAAAAACATTAACTTTTCAGAGCCTGAGCAACGGGGTGAAAGAAGAGTCCTCCTGAGGAGAGAAGCAGAATTACCATATCTCCTTGTAGCCTACCATGCTCCCAGTTTTCCCCATGAAGATAGCTACGCCCTCGATGTCTTAAGCCTGATATTATCTGGAGGGAAGAGTTCAAGACTGTATACTTCTCTCGTGTATGAAAAAAAGATTGCACTTGATGTTGACAGTGATTATGATGGTTTTAACAGAGAGCCATATTTATTTTTTCTTGATGCAACAGCCTCTCCCGGAAGTGATATCAAGGATGTAGAAAACACTCTCTATGCAGAAATTGAGAAGATAAAGAAAGAGCCACCATCGGAAAGGGAAATTCAAAAGGCAAAAAACCAGATAGAGGCTTCATTTATCATGGAGCAAGACTCAATTTATCTGGAGGCTATAAAATACGGTATATTCGAGATGCTTGGAGACTGGGGGCTTATTGACAGATACCTCGAGGGTATCAGAAAGGTAACACGTGAAGATATAGTGAAAGTTGCGAACAGATATCTAAAAGAAGACAACAGGACCGTGGGAATTTTGATACCAACAAAGGAAGTAAAGAGCGAAAAGTGAATAGTAAACAGTTTAAAAAACATTTGATATTTTTACTTCTGCTACTGTTTACTGTTTCCTGTCTACTGACTCCTAATGCTTATGCCTTCAATGTAAAAAGAACCGCCCTCCAAAATGGCCTTGTTGTTCTCCATTCCGAAGAACACAGTCTTCCTATTGTAATGGTTACGCTCCTTGTAAAAGCGAGTCAACTCAACGAATCAAAAGATAAAGCAGGGCTTGCTAACCTTACTGCAGAACTTCTCTTGGAAGGCACTAAACATCGCAAATCCACTGACATAAGCGAGGAGATAGAGTTTTTAGGTGCATCCCTCGATGCCTCGAATAGTAGAGATTACATCACCATTTCTCTGTCAGTTCTGAAAAAAGACATGAGCAAAGGTTTTGAGCTCTTTTCTGATATCCTGCTTAATCCCACCTTCCCACAACATGAAATTGAGAGGAAAAAAGAACTTATCAAAGGTTCTCTGAAGCAGAGTGAGGAGAATCCTTCTTTCATAGCTGAGCGAGCCTTTAGAAAGGAGGTGTTTGGTAAGCATCCTTATGGAAGGCTCACAGAGGGCTCTGCCGAGACCATCGATACTATAAAAAGAGAGGACTTGATAAAGTTCTATTCTGATCATTTTCTGCCTAACAACTCTATATTATCAATCGTAGGGGACCTCACTGAAGACGAACTGAATACTTTTATCAAAAGATATCTTGATGACTGGAAAAAGGCTGACCTGCCACCGCGGTCTGCCACCGGACTCGAGGAAAAAAAGACCAAGAGGGTTGTAAAAATAGATAAGGACCTGACACAGGCAACTATTATACTAGGGCACATCGGTATCAGCAGGGATAACCCAGATTATTATGCTGTCTCCATCATGAACTATATCTTCGGAGGTGGGGGCTTCTCATCAAGACTCATGCAGTCCATACGGGATGAAATGGGACTCGCCTACGATGTAGATAGTTCTTTTTCTTTAAATAAGGAAAAAGGCCTGTTTCAGGTAGAGGTTCAAACTAAAAACGATTCAGCAGAGTTAGTGATTTCCGAGGTACTCAAACAAATGGAGCGGATCAGAAAAGAGCATGTCTCTGACGAAGATCTCTCTGATGCGAAATCATATCTAACAGGGAGTTTCCCGAGAAGGCTCGATACGAACAGAAAAATTGCAGATTTCCTCGCCTTTGTTGAATTCTATAACCTCGGCCTTGATTATATAGAAAAATATCCTGGCTATATAAATTCAATAACAAAGGAAGACATACTCAAGGTAGCAAGAAAATACCTTGACCCTGAAAATTATGTGCTTGTGGTTGTGGCAAACCAGAAAAAGGCAGCCCTTACATATTAATATAAAGGCAGGTGCCGCTCGATACAAATTAGTAACTATGTATTATTTTTAATCTGTTAACCTCTATATGACCTCAGAAAGCACCATAAAGGTATCTTAAGCCTCATAAAAGCACACCGTTGTAAAAATAACCTGTCTCACCCATTCCTGCCCTGACAGTGATACTACAAAGGTCGATAATTTTCCAAAAATTATACTAAAATATATCTATATTATAGAGATTAGATTTAAAGGAGTTCATTTGCCAGACATCCATTTAAGAAAGGAACTAAAGGAAAAATTCATACAAGACTTGAACCCTTCAGAAAAACTCTTTTTTCTGAAAAAGGCCAAGGAAGCTATTATGCAGAGGGGTTATCAGGCCTGCGAAGACCTATTTCACTACTGTTATTTTCTCACGCTCAAAGAACGCTTCCGTAGTATCAGTCCACAAAGAGGTAATGGATACCTCAGATTCCTTCTCGTAGAAGGAACAAAGGATATAGATGAGGCAATAACGTTGTATGAAGAGAGATTAGAGAAAAAGAAATTATCTAAGCCCGATGTAAAGGGTTATCAAGTCATAGAACATTTATCTGAGTAACCAATGTGAGGTAAAATGAACCGATGTATTTGATACTGTTCGATATCGATGGCACACTCATAGATTCAGGGGAAGCAGGAAGCCGCTCCCTCAATCTTTCATTCGAGGAATTGTTCTCAATTGTGAATGCCTTTCACGGTATAAGCATGGCCGGCAAAACAGACACACAAATAATGAAGGAAGGTTTGCTAAAAAACGGTATATCGGTGGACGGTAATTTTGATGTTGTTATCAATGCATATCTCAGGTATCTGCAGAAGGAAGTACATAATGACAGGAGACATATAAAACCAGGTATCTATGAATTACTAGAAATATTGAGCCTTATGAGAGATATACAACTCGGGCTTCTCACAGGGAATATTGAGCCTGGAGCAAGGATAAAACTTGAACCCTTCAAGCTAAATAAATATTTCCCAACAGGTGCCTTTGGCAGCGATGATGAAGACAGGAATAGGCTTTTACCTATTGCAATAAACAGATTCGAGGAACTATGCCAGAAAAAGATAGGTACCGATGAATGCATAGTGATAGGGGATACACCACGTGACGTCCATTGTGCAAAAATTTATGATGCAATGTGTATAGGCGTTGCCACCGGTCCTTATTCTCCAGATGAACTTATAGAGGCCGGTGCTGACTATGTAGTCAAAGACCTATCAAATTATGATAATCTTTTGCAGTTCCTTCATTTGTAACTGGATGAAGTTTTTGAAATAGTAATGCCTCAAAATATTACTTTAATAAATTTAAAGAGGATCCTTGCTGCAATATAAAAAAATATTTCTTGGTAATCAATGCGACAATAAATGCCTCTATTGCTCCTACAGGCAAAAAGACCCCTCTCAGCCTGATTTTAAAACGATAACTACTGCTCTGAATCGGGGAGAAGAAGACAGCGTAGCATTTTATGGCGGAGAACCGACCCTGCGAAGTGATTTGTCAGGGATTATCCTTGCCGCTAGGCAAAACGGTTATAGAAGAATAAAGTTAATAACGAATGGGAGAGCCTTTTCTGATAACCAAGTCCTGCTTCAGATAGTAAATGGAGGATGTTATCTATTTGAAATAAAATTATGGGGATCTAATCCCGATCTCCATGACTATCTCACTCAGACGCCAGAGAGTTTCTGGCAAACTATGCAGGGACTGGCAAATCTACAAAATCGCTCCTGTGATAAATTTATCTGGTTACGTATTCCTGTCTGTAAGAAAAATTATACGGATATAGTAAATATGATCACTACAGGCATAAATTTTGGCGTTCATCGCATTATCCTATCCTTTCAAGACCCCAATCTATCATTGAAAAACCTCCTCCCTCATATAAAAATTGCAACTCATATAAGCATTTTGAATCGTGTCTGGATTTTAACCGAGGGCTTCCCCTTCTGTGTTATGCAAGGGATAGAACCCCACATAGGTGAAATATATTATAGGCATGACACCACTATGAATCTCAAAACCTACAGATATCACAAATATTGCCAAAACTGTGTTTATAAAGAGATCTGCCCAGGAGTAGAAGGAGAATATTTAAACCAGTTTGGAGATAGAGAATTTTCTCCCATAAAAGAAAATAAATATCTCCAAGACATCAGGGTTCTGCATGAATAAAAAGAGAGTCACCCTCATCGCTTTCAATTGGGCTAACCATTTCTCTCTTGCCCTAGGCTATCTCAAGGCTAATGCCCAAAAAGACAAATTTATTCTTAAAAATACCGAGATAGAGATCATTGACTTTGATACCGAAACGCACGATGCGCGCCAAGTGGTTTACTATCTATCACAGAATAAGCCGGATATTATTGGTTTTTCTTGCTTTTGCTGGAATATCAATAAAGTTCTGGAAACTGCAAGAGTTGTGAAGACAATCTTCCCCCACGTAAAGATCATCCTTGGTGGGCCAGAGGTAGGACCAATCCCCACCAAATATCTGGAGGAAAACCGTTTCATTGATGTCATTGTGAAAGGGGAAGGAGAGGCTACATTTGCAGAACTGTTAAGGTCTTATTTAGGAAAAGGCAGGTTAGAAGAAATAAAAGGCATTAGCTACAGAGTTGACGGACAAATTTTAGAAAACCCGGACAGGCCGCTGATTGAGGATCTCAGCGAAATCCCCTCGCCTTATCTTGAAGGCATCCTCATACCAAGAGATAAGGTAACCTATATAGAGACCTTCCGTGGCTGTATCTTTAGATGTAGCTACTGCTTTGAAGGAAAGAATTCTCCGAAACCTCGTTTTTTTCCTGAAGATCGAATCAGAAGAGAAATAGAATTTATTATGAGTAATCCAGAGATTAAAAGTTTCCATTTTGTTGATCCCATTTTCAATCTTAAAAAAGAGAGACTTCAAAAAATAACTGAGATGCTCTTTGCAGCGAACCGCTTTAACACAGAATTACGCACAATAGAGATCATTGCAGAATTTGTCGATGAAGAAACAATCGCCCTTTTTAAAAAGGCGAATGTTAAAAGTGTGGAGACAGGTCCTCAGACAGTAAACAGGGACACCTTGAAAAATGTCACCCGGTACTACGATGAAGAGAAATTTAAAAAGGCGGTGAGGCTCCTGGAGGGAAACGGGATAGAAGTGCTTACTGATTTAATCATTGGGCTGCCAGGTGATAACTTTTTTAAATTTGTAAAATCCGTTAAGACATTAATAAATATGAAGCCTACTACTATTATCTTTAGTATCCTTCATGTCCTTCCCGGCACTGCTCTGTATCAACAGAGCAATACCTTTGGCCTTAAGTTTGACGACAAAGCTCCTCACCTTGTTTTAGATACTCCCACTTTCCCCTACGAGGAAATTGACAAAGCCGTAGTCATGGCTCATTCACTTGACAAAGAATATAATATTAAACCATCCTTTGCTTTCGCCTGAACTGAGTAAATATTTTCCGAGTTTATGACTCTACAATTGTAAAGAATTGATACTACGCATTAAATAAGATCTTAAGAGATGATGAAAAGAGTACTTTGATAAAAAAGCACTTCCAAAATTATATTCCCATGAAAAGAAAAAGACTGATATAAGCAAAATATTGACAAAGGACTACGATAAAGTTCGATGAGCCTTTTCTGGACAACTTTTTTACTAACATATGGTTTTATGCATCTCTACGCTTATCTTAAGATAAGGTCCGCTTTTGCCTTTCGCACTGGAACCAGTGTCTTTCTGATACTTTTCATGGTTGCGATGATTTTCGCTCCCACAATTGTGCGTCTATCTGAACATCATGGACTAGAGTCCACTGCACGCCTGATGTCTTACATCGGGTATATATGGATGGGAATCCTGCTTCTCTTCGCCCCTATTTCCTTCATCATCGACCTTTACCGGTTTATTGTATATTTGCTTAATCGAAGATTGAGGAGAGGTTTTTTCTCATTTGTTCTTTCGGCAAAGATTTCTTTTTTTATCCCCCTTGTACTTTCAATCCTCATTGCCTCCTACGGCTATTTCGAGGCAAAAGATATCCACACCGAGAGGGTAATAATAAGAACCTCGAAAATCCCTGAAGAGGTAGGCAAACTGAAGATAGTCCAGGTTTCTGATATACACCTTGGACTTATTGCGAGGGAAGAAAAATTAAAGAGAATCATTAAAGAAGTCAAGGCAGTAAATCCTGACATGCTCGTTTCTACCGGAGACCTTGTGGATGGACAGAGTGACAGTCTTACTGGATTGACAGAACTCTTGAAAGAGATTCATCCAAAATACGGAAAATTTGCAATAACAGGGAATCACGAATTTATTGCAGGGCTTAACCAGTCACTCGATTTTACAGAAAAGGCAGGCTTTACTGTTTTGAGAGGAGAAAGATTAACTGTATCAGGACTCATCAATGTCGTTGGTGTTGATGATCCTATGGGAAAGCGCTACGGGCTTTTCAGGGATGTTAAAGAAAAAGAATTGCTTTCAGGGCTACCTCGTGATAAGTTCATCTTATTGCTCAAGCACCGGCCTCTTGTTGATGAAAATGCTCTCGGTTTTTTTGATTTGCAGCTATCAGGCCATACCCATAAAGGCCAGATATTTCCATACAGTCTCCTCACAAAAATATATTACCCTGCTGATGCGGGATGTTTAAATCTCGTCAATAATTCTTATTTGTATGTGAACAGAGGTGCAGGGACATGGGGACCGCCAATCCGTTTTCTCTCACCACCTGAAGTAACAGTGATTGAACTCGTTCATGAAGATATAAAGTAAAAAGAATGCAATAAATATAGAATAGCAAACCACAATATCTACTTTTTCATGCTTCCTGTTCAGGAGACGCTTGGTCTGTGGTATAATTTTAAAAAATTGGGGTGGGGATGAGGTTCATTGGTCTAGATGTAGGTTCTGTAAGTGTAAAGCTTGTAGTCTTTGATGAAAAGACAAACAGGCTTTACAGCGTTTATGAAAGGCATAAAGGCCACCCTATTAGTGTTGCCTTTGAACTACTAAAAACTGTTATGCGCGATGCGTTATGCGTTATGCGTAATGAAAACCCCGAGCTAATTAAAGACTCCTCACTTCAGACTTCTTACTTTTCTCTGTCTATAACTGGTTCAGCAGGAAGACTCATAGCTTCTGTCCTCGGGATAGAACCTGTAAACGAGATTGTTGCCCAGGCATATTCCACACATAAACTCTTCCCCCACATAAAAACGATAGTCGAGATGGGAGGGGAGGATTCAAAACTCATCATCTTGGATAGAGATGGCTACTCCATAGGAGACTTTTCTATGAATTCTGTCTGTGCTGCTGGTACAGGCTCCTTTCTCGATCAGCAGGCAGAAAGGCTAAGACTCACCATAGAAGAGTTCAGCGAACTCGCACTGAGATCGAAAAAGCCTTCGAGGATTGCAGGAAGATGCAGTGTATTTGCAAAATCTGACATGATACACCTCCAGCAAATTGCGACACCTGTTGAAGACATTGTAGCAGGTCTGTGCTTCGCTGTTGCAAGGAACTTCAAGGGCTCTATATTGAGAGGCAGGAAAATAAGACTTCCCGTATCATTTCAGGGAGGCGTTGCAGCAAATAAAGGGATGGTAAGGGCTTTTAAGGAAATCTTCGAACTTGATGAACTCTTTGTCCCTGAAGAATACGCATTTATGGGAGCAATTGGTGCTGTTTTAAAAAATCTGCACGAAGGCACTGTGCACCACTTTGATCTCTCGAGACTCGAAGATTTTTTAAGATCTGAAAGACCCATCGAGGCAGGACATCCTCCTTTGAATGACCCTTTTCAGTCAACAGTCAATAGTCAAGAGTCAGTAGTGAAAACCAACGTGTCAGTGCCGGTAGACCGTGTCAGTGAACAGGCACTGGAAACAGATACTGAAAGCAATTTATCATTCGTCACTTGTCACTCGCCACTGAAAATAAAGGCATATCTCGGTATTGATATTGGCTCCATAAGCACTAATCTTGCTGTAATAGATGAGCATGGAAGGCTTCTCTCAAAACGATACCTCATGACAGCAGGCAAACCTATAGAGGCAGTTAAAAAGGGGCTTGCAGAGATAGGTGAGGAAATAGGAGAAAAGGTTGAGATCTTGGGAGTTGGCACAACCGGCTCAGGAAGATATATGATTGCTGACTATGTAGGAGCGGATATCGTAAAGAATGAGATTACCGCTCATGCAACAGCAGCGGTATTTTTTGATAAAACCGTAGACACAATCTTTGAGATAGGCGGACAGGACTCAAAATACATATCCCTGAAAGACGGGGTAGTCGTTGACTTCGAGATGAATAAGGCCTGTGCAGCCGGAACAGGCTCTTTCCTCGAGGAGCAAGCGGAAAAATTGAATATCTCGATTAAGGGAGAATTTGCACAGTCTGCACTCTCTTCCAAGAGCCCGAGCAGGCTCGGCGAACGGTGCACGGTCTTTATGGAGAATTCCCTGATGGCAAATCTCCAGAAAGGTATTGACAAGAATGATCTTCTCGCAGGCCTTGCATATTCCATTGTCCAGAATTACATAAACAGGGTTGTCGCCGGAAAGAATATCGGTGAGAATATCTTTTTCCTCGGAGGAGTGGCCTTTAATAAGGCTGTCATGGTAGCTTTTGAAAAATATCTTGGTAAAAGGATTACCGTTCCCCTTCACCATGAAGTCGCAGGTGCAATAGGCATGGCACTTATTGCGATGAGACACATGAAAAATGGGGAATCGGATACACGGAGACTCGGGAAGACAGAAAAACGAAAAGTTCATCATGTCACCGAGTCACTCTTTCACCGTGTCACTGCTTTTAAGGGTTTCGAGCTTTCAAAGAGGCCCTATGAAATATCCTCATTTGAATGCAAAAGCTGTCCAAATTCATGTGAGATAAACAGAATAAAGATTACTGGTGAAGAGGGCTTTCTCTTCTACGGTGGAAGGTGCGAAAAATATGATGTGAAGAAGAATAAGGGGCCCCTTGATTCGCAATCAGCGATCCAGGACCTGTTCTCATTCAGGGATGAGATGCTGTGGAAGGAACACCTCCAAAGGCAGTCGATAGTCAGCAGTCAGCAGTCAGCAGTCAAAAAAGACCTAAAAGACTCACGACTCTCGACTCACGATTCTCGACTGAAGATAGGCATCCCCTACATCTTCTATTTCCACGATTATCTCCCCTTCTGGACAACGCTCCTATGGGAACTCGGTTTTGATATAGAAGTATCGCCAAAGACGAACAGGCAGATAGTAAACTCAGGCCTCGAGAGCGTCCTCTCAGAGACATGCTTTCCTGTAAAAGTTGCGCACGGTCATATCAAATACCTGCTTGATAAAGATGTGGATGCTCTGCTCCTGCCAAGCTTTATTAACCTCAATACCCCTGAAAATCCATTCGATAGGGGATATGCCTGTCCCTACACACAGACAATTCCCTACCTATCAAAGATTGCCTTTGAAGGCATAAAACTTTTAATCCCAATAGTCAATCAGAGGAGGGGAAAGGATTTTCTTGAAAAAGAGATTAAGCGGGTATTCAGACCTCTCGGACTAAAATCAAAAGATATATCAAGGGCTTTAGAAATATCAGAGAGGAAACAGGAAGAATTCCTCAAGGACATAAAATCAAAAGGGAAGGAAGCCCTTTCTTCTATAAAAGACAGATCTATTGTAATAGTGGGCAGGGCATACAATGCATTTGATAGCGGTGTTAATCTTGAAATTCCAAAAAAACTTGCTGATCTCGGCGTCCATTCTATCCCTATGGATTTCCTCCCTGTCGAGGAAATAAGCATACATCAAGACTGGCCAAATATGTACTGGAAATCAGGTCAGAGGATACTCCAGGCTGCAAAATTGATAAGGAATCATCCTGACCTTTACGCAATCTATATTGGTAATTTCTCATGTGGCCCAGATTCTTTTATCCTTAAATTCTTTGATAATGAGATGAAGGGGAAACCTTATCTCTTTCTTGAGATAGATGAGCATAGCGCTGCTGCCGGAGCCATCACGAGGTGTGAAGCCTTCATTGACAGCATAGGAAACCAGGAGTCAGGAATCAGAAGACAGAAGACAGAAGAAAAAACCCCTCACTCATCACTTGTGACTCGTCACTCAAAACGCACCCTTTACATCCCCCGCATGTCTGACCATGCATTTGCCCTTGCAGCTGCGTTTGAACACAGTGGTATAGAGTCCGAGGTTCTTCCCGAGTCAGATAAACAATCCGCGGACATCGGAAGGCAATATGTCTCTGGCAGAGAATGTTATCCATTCACAGTCACTACGGGCGATATGGTAAAGAAAGTTATGGAGCACGGTTTCGTATCTTCCAAAAGTGCCTTCTTCATGCCTTCTGCTACAGGACCTTGCAGATTCGGTCAGTACAGCGTCTTCCAAAGACTCGTCCTTGACACACTAGGCTATGAGGATGTCCCCATATTTGCGCCAAACCAGGATACCACTTTTTACAGCGATCTTGGAATTGTCGGCAAGGATTTCACAAAGAATGCATGGAAGGGAATCCTTGCATATGAACTGCTGAATAAATGCCTCCATGAGACAAGACCTTATGAGAAAGACAAAGGGTCAGCAGATGGGTTATATGATGAGTATCTCAGAAGGTTATACTTCACGTTGAAAAGAAACAATGTTGAACTGGAGAATATCCTGAAGGATATAAGGAGAGATTTTGAAAATCTACATGCCTATAAAGATAAAAAACCTCTTGTCGGAATCATTGGTGAAATATTCGTCAGATGCCATCGATTCTCCAATGAAGACCTCATAAGAAAGGTTGAAGCCCTGGGTGGTGAGGTATGGCTTGCGCCCGTAGAAGAATGGATTTACTATGTTAACTTTATGGGTCTCAAAAAGGCATGGTTAAAAAAGGAGAAATCTGCTATCATCAGTTTTCTTTTGAAGAGGTTCTATCAAAAGCGGGTAGAGCATAGATATGCACGACATTTTGAGGGTTTTCTCAAGACATTGAAAGAACCGGATACAAAAGAGATCCTCAAGAAGGCATCACCTTATATTCACAGTTCCTTTGAAGGTGAGGCCATTTTAAGTATCGGCAAATGTATTGATCTTTTACAGAGAGGGGCGTCGGGCATTATAAATGCCATGCCCTTTGGATGTATGCCAGGGACAATTGTTACTGCCCTTCTCAGAGGTGTAAGCAGGGACTATGAGATCCCGTGTATGAACATACCGTACGATGGGACAGAATCAGCGACAATTGAGATACAACTTGAGGCATTTATGGACCAGGCAAAGCAAATGAAAAATTTAAAATGAATAATTTTAAAATAAGTCTTTTAGAATTTTTATTTTTGCTTTTTTAATTTTGAATTTTTAAAGGAGGTAATTACGTGGGCAATGTTGTAAAATGGCGGAAAAAAAAGATGAGTAAGCATAAGCACAGCAAGCTGAGAAAGAAGACAAAATTCCAGAGGAGGAAGTAAACCCCGTTGGAATTGTTATACGGGGCGCGGAAGATTTCTTAATCTATCATTCCCTATCAATCTATGGGGCATTCCTACGGGGTAAATATCTTATCGAATCTGCTTATCCTTATACCAATAAAAGGCATGGAGCCAATATACTCAGTGAGTAAAACTTTCTCTACCACTCCCCCCTTGTTTTTGTTACCTTTTGCATGAATAAGGTAAAAGATCCCGCCCTCCTCTCTTACAATACCAATATGGCCGACAATTTCATCTGAAACCCTTTGATCAGGTGATTTGATGAAAAAAAGCATATCACCACTTTTAAGGGATAAGGTTTGGGACGCATGAGAAGTTAACGTATCAAGGAGAGCTCGCAGAGTATCTTTGGAGATAATTCTTATCTTATTCCTTCCTCTTGAACCCTTCATCTTCGTAATCGGACCTATCTCTCTGGTAACTTCCCTCCCCCACTTGCCGCTGTCGAGCATGTCTTCGCCGCGTTGAAACCTGTTCTCGTAATTTACAATCTTACCCTCCACGATTCTGCCTCTATTCATAAATCTTTTATCCAGTGCAATTATTATAGCCTCTGAAGGGGTTCTCCCGAGACTAAGCTCAAGAGTTCTGAAACTCAGATACATGCAGTCAACTCGCTCATCAGCAACAATCACATTCTTTGTTACATACTCTCCAAGTGGATCAGGATCGTAAGGGGTACCAACAAACTTCTCTGCCCAGAAGGCAATGCGTTCGCCAACAGGCTTTCTCTCAAGCTCCCTCTGAAATAATGCAATCTCATCATCTGAGATGAAAGAATTGGCAGGTATGGAAAGAGATAAAAAGACAATGAGTAAAAATATCCTTAGCATAGCTTATTATAAC
>CAZLFE010000050.1:0-13885 GCA_964558725.1 uncultured Nitrospiraceae bacterium
GTACAGGACAGTATGCCCAAGTAGGTTTGTCTGTTTTCTCCACCTTTCCATAACAAATTGGGCAATATATATTATTCTCTGTTGTCTCATCCATGATTTTCCTCAAATGTTATTCTTTAATTCTTTTTAAAGATCTCTCAAATAATTTTGTTATTATACTACAAAATTCGTACTTACTTTTTCTTGACGTATTTCGATGAGCATGAAATGATCAGCAACTTCATAAAAGAATTTATAGGGGTTGATAAAGTTTTCTACTTTTCTTATTATATCTTTAATTCTTACTGAACTCGAACAAAATACTAAAATAAAAATAAGGAGGTACAAATTATGGAAAAGGGATCCAAATGGGATATAGTTAATGATCCTCATACCTCACCAGAAACTCTTGCCCAACTCTCTGGTGATCAAGACTGGATGATCAGGAGTGCTGTGGCAAAGAATTCCAATACTCCTAAAGAAATACTGAAGAAGTTAGCTAAGGACGAAGAATGGACAGTCAGAAATAATGTGGCAATAAATCCTCATACCCCAGAAGACACTCTTGACGAATTAGCGGATGACCCAGATTCATTGGTAAGAACTAATTTAGGAAAAAATCCTCATGCTAAGTTAGAGACCATCATGAAGTTAGCTGAGGACAGAATATGGGGAGTCAGGAAAAATGCCACAGAATCAGGACGGATATAAAAGTATAAGTTCGACTGAACATTATTTTTTAAAATTAAATTTCTAAACAAAGTTAAAACCTTTTTCCTGTCGTGCCGTTTTTTTATGCACTTATAAAGATAAAAGAGCTATGAAGATTAATTGCTATATATCTACTCACTGCAGTTCTAACGAAGCTCTCAGAGAAAATATCAAAAAAGCCCTCGAACTTGAGGCAGTAGAGGCAGAAGTGAACTTCTATGTAACTAACGGGACGGAGGCCATGAGACTTGGATTGATGGGTTCCCCTTCTCTATTCATCAATGGCATAGATATCCTTCCCGTAAGGACACCTGGTTTTTCCTGAAGGATGTTTCTTGATGAGTCCGGGAGCCTCGTACCTGTTCCATCTATTGAAATCTTAAGGGAGTGCATAAGAAAAATAGGGCAACAGGAGAAAGAAAGTTAGAATTCCTATCTTTTCTATTACTTTTTGGTATATATAAAGATGGGATCTGTGTGTATGGGGTGGGAAGCAGTAATAATTTTTTCTGGTCCCCACCCTGGTATTTCGAAGTTGCAGCTTATCACCTTAGCCTTTGCCTTGAGTTCTTTGGAAAGCTTTTCTTTCAATCTCTCCATAACATCAGGGAAGAGGTAGCAGAAAACGATATCTGCCTTACTGAGGTCTGCCTTCCAGAAGTCCTGGAAATGGATCGAGACATTCGCTTGCCATAACCCTACCCTAAGTCGTGACAGCAAATAGGCCCAAGGATTTATCTCAAAGCCAATGGCATTCACTTTATACCTTTTTGCTGCAGCTATCAGGAATCTGCCATCACCGCATCCCAGGTCATAGACTACCTGCCCAGGACCCATTGATACATCATCTAAGATCCTTTTTATCTTTGAACGATGTGTAGTAGTAAACATTGCTCCTCCTGTCTTGAATGTTGATAGACCTGTAAGGAGGGCGAAGGCTATTTTCAAGGCAGCGAGGACTGCCAAAATGCAAAGGGAGCACAATATAATCTTGTTCATCTGGATATACTTTAGCCCACTTACATAAACAATTTTTACAGAAGAGGATATAGTGTTTGAGCGGCTTTAAATTCTTTCGAAGAAAGAATTTACCTCGGAGGGCGTTAGAGCGAGAATGAGCGAAAATACTATATCCTCGTCACGTACTAAAATTTGTAAATGAACCTATTCAGATCCGTAATGCGGTTAATGCACAGAACATGAAAAACAAGGGTCATACGCTCTTACGAGCATCTCGCACTTTAATATTAACTCTTCTTTTTCTTCGTTTATATACCTTTGCACAAGTTTTTTCAAATTTTCTTCGATACTCAAAAAATTATGGGCAGTGGGGGTAATAATATTTGCCCTCTCAACAACACCCCTCCTGTTTAAAACATAGTGGTGACAGAGGAGTCCTCTCGGTGCCTCTGTTACTGCGAAACCCTCTCCTTCTTTCACCTTAATCTGAATTTCAGGTCTCCTTGTGGTAAGTCCTACAAGGAGCTCTATGCATTCGCTGATGCCATGAACTACCTCAATTGCCTGAGCAAGGTTGTTATGGAATGGATTATCATCTGGAACAACAAAGCCTATCTCTTTTGCAGCTTTTTTCGCATCTTCATGAAGCATATCAAATTTGAGATTCAGCCTTGCCAGTGCTCCTGACATGAGAGACCCCCTGCCCTTTATAATCGTCCTCTTTGCATTGGAATACAATACCTCCTCTTCCCCAAAAACAGAGTAATATGCATCCTCCTTGATGTTAATACCATTGTTGGAAACGATAAATCCCTCATTGATTGCATAACCTGAAGGTGTGTGGATTGTAACGTATTCTGAATTATTGGTAGCATCCGGGAAAGGGAGTTCAGAGACAACCCTGAGCACTTCTCGTGCATCAGCTTTTATATCCTCCAATTCTTTTATCATTTTTCCAACCAAATCCCTTGAAGGGATGTTCGTGAAACCACCAACAACCATGACAATAGGATGAAGCGCTCTGCCACCAAACAAGGCGGTTAGATTATTTACTACCTCCTTCATTTTCATAAGCCTCTTAATTTCAGATCCAAATCTCGGAAGCATATCAGCTACTGAATAAAGACGGTAGTAATCAGGCATAGCAAGCATATAAAGGTGTATAAGGTGACTTGCAACAATCTGGCTTAAAGCCATAATCCTGCGAAGATGAATGATATCAGGAGAAGGATTGAAACCCAGTGCCTTTTCCAATGCCCTTATCGAGGTTGTCATATGAGATACTGGACAAATGCCACATATCCTTGCAACAATATCAGGGACTTCATCAAATCTTCTTTGACAGAGAAAGCCCTCAAAAAATCTTGGTGGTTCCCATATATTCAACTTCAGGTCTTTCAATCTGCCATCTTCTATTTCAAAATGTACAGAACCTTCACCTTCGACTCTTGCTATATAATCGATACTAATCTTCATATAGTTCCGAAGCCCTCCTGAACTCCGTTGTCACAGAACCAAAGAGAGTAAACCTCCTAAATATATCTTCCGGGGATAATCCTATTTTTTCAAATTGTCTTGCAAGGGCTGTTGCATTGGCCTGTTTCATCGGACCCCAGCATGAATAGCAAGCCCTGTTATATGATGGACAGAGAGCACCACAGCCGGCATTGGTCACAGGCCCCATGCATGGCATATTATAAGCAACAAGAACGCATATATTGGCTTTTACCTTGCATTCGATACAGACACTATATTGGAGGAAATCAGGACTCTTCCCCGTAAGAACAGATGTCAATGCCTCGTAAAGGTCTCTTTCTCCCGGAGGACAACCTTTGATATCACCGTCTACCTTAACGTATGCACTACTAGCATTGAGACAGATGCCATGAATTGTTGATAGATCGTTATAAACCCTCTTTTCTATTTCAAGCTCTGGCTGGGTTGATTTGATGGCAGGAATGCCTCCGTTTATAGCACATGAACCGATAGCAAAGAGATATTTACTCCTTGCCCGTATTTTCTTTAATTCATCAACCTGCCAAGACTCTGTTATCGTTCCCTCAACAAGGGCAATGTCAAAAGGTCCTTCGGGTGTTCCGCCACTTGAGACCATCTTGCAGAATACAAAATCAAAGTTTTCAAGGGTTTCAGGAATATAATTCTGAAAATATATGAACTGAAACTCACATCCTGCACAGCACGAATATTTAAAAAATCCTAATCGTGGCTTTCTTTTCTCCAGAATAACCTCCTCAAATAAAATCAAAAGTTAAGGTTATAAGTAGTCTTTAGTGCTTAACCTATTATATGATATAAAGAAAGCTGAAGACAATCAATAAAGAGATTCAGTAGGTAGTAAAACGTTTGTGAGGCAATAATATATCCTTTTCTCATCCCCCCTTTTCTAAAGCGGGAGTAAGGGGGTTTACGAAACGCAAAAGCCTGTAGTTACCGATTGAAAAGACAATCGAGAATTTATAATCTCCCCTCACCCCTCTTTACAAAGGAGGGAAATTTTAATAGTTAAACCTCAAAAAAGATTTACTGCTTCAAGAGATCGACGTTCAAACAAAGAAAGCATCTCCGAAAGGACGAATTTGTCTATACCCATCAAGAAGAAACAATTTTTCCATCCTTCATCAAAAGTAACCAGTCTGCGAGTCTTTCCGCCTGTGCTATATCATGGGTTGCTATGACAACAATTGATTTCTCCTGTTTTTTCATTCTCAAAAGGATATCCTCTATGATCTCTGTATTCTCTTGATCAACAGATGCCATTGGTTCATCAAGGAAAAGAAATTCTGGCTTGATAACCATAGCCCTTGCAATACCAAGCCTTTGCGTTTCTCCGCTCGAAAGGGTCAGCGCATTTTGTTTCTTTTTATGAATCAGGCCGACAAACTCCAGTGCCTTATCGACTTTCTCCCTTATCTCAGGCCCTTTCATTCCCCTTATTTTCAACCCGTAAGCAGCATTCTTAAATACCGTAGTGTTGAAAACTCCAACTTTCGGCAACAAGAGAGTTATCCTGCGTCTCAGTTCAATGTCCTTCCTTAAAATATCAGCACCCGAGAAATAATTGACTTCTCCAGCATCAGGATCTTCAAGAAGGGCACATATCCTGAAATATGTTGATTTACCACTCCCATTGGGACCCATCAGAATATAGGTTCCGCTTCTATCAAATGAGAAGGAACAGTTTTTTAAAATAGGCTTCCCGTCGTAATTTTTGCAAACATTGGAAACAGTTAATTTCAGGTTCATCTACCTTTGCAATGCTCCTTTTCTCTGAATTAAATAGAGGATCATGTTAATGATAAGTGAAATCATCAGGAGTATAATACCCAATGCGAGGGCAAGCTCAAAATTCCCCTTGTCTGTCTCAAGGGCAATGGTTGTCGTCATAACCCTTGTATAACCGGCAATGTTTCCACCAACAATGAGAATTGCACCCACTTCAGCCATTACTCTTCCAAGAGCTGCAATCACCCCTGACATTATCCCATACCGTGCTTCTCTCATAACAGTAGTCGTTACTTGAAAAGGTTTTGCACCAAGAGACAGGGAGGCCTGTTTAATGAGAGGCTCAATCTTTATAAGAGCTGAATGGGAAAGGGCTGCCACAATTGGAAAGGCAAGAATGGACTGGGCAATAATCATTGCCGAAGGTGAATAGAGTATGGCCATGAAACCGAGGGGTCCTCTCCTGGATAGTAATAGATAAAGAAAAAGCCCAACAACAACAGGTGGCAGGCCCATAAAGGTATTCAGAAGGCTAATGATAAATCCACGTCCTGTAAATCTCTTCAATCCTGTCAGGACACCGATTGGAAGGCCTACGGCTGTTGCTATTATAAGGGCAGTACCAGAAACCTTAAGTGACAAAATGATAATACTGAATAGCTCTCGATCGAGGTGAAATATAAGTGTAAAAGCTTTACTAAAACCCTCTATGAAGGAATACATAAATAATCAAGATGCAGAATACATGACTCAAGATTCATGATTTTATGTATTTTAATTATAAACCATGCATCCTACATCTTGCATCTTAAGTTTCATTCAGCCTTACTTTGCATTCGGTATAAATAGCTGATTACCGTAATTATCTTTAAATGCGGCTATTGCCTGCTGTCCCTCCTTTGAGATAATCCAGTTAACAACTTCCATCGCTTCTTTATATTTCACATGCTTTTGCTTCTCTGGATTGACAGCCATGACCCCGTACTGATTTAAAAGTATAGGATCACCTTCAAATACGATAACCATTTCGAGCTTGTCCTTCTCCTTTGTACCAAGCCATGTCCCCCTGTCTGTTAGCGTATATGCAAGCTTTTCATTAGCGATCCTCTGCGTTTTCTCCATTCCCTGACCTGCTTCGAGATACCACTTTTTCCCTTTCGGATCTATACCTGCCTTTCCCCATATTGCGAGCTCTTTTGTATGAGTACCTGAATTATCTCCACGCGAAACAAAGGGAGATCCACTCTCTGCGATCTTACGAAAAGCATCAACGGCAGACTTAATCCCCTTTATTTTTGCAGGATCATCAGGGGGGCCTATAATTACAAAATCGTTGTACATGACATCATGGCGATTTACAAAATACCCTTCCTCGACAGCCTTCAATTCCAGTTCCTTAGCGTGGACAAAAACAGCATCTGCATCTCCCCTTTTTCCCATTTCAATGGCTGCCCCTGTACCCCTCGCAACAACTTTTACTTTTATGCCTGTCTTTTTCTCGAATATGGGCAAAATATAGCCAAACAATCCCGAATTCTCCGTGCTTGTAGTTGATGCAAGGATTATCTCGCTCTCTGCTGAAAAACTCGTTCCCATAAAAATCATTAAAAGAAATGCTAAAGTTAAAGTGATTTTCATCAATCTCATTTTCTTCCTCCTTTATTGGTATCATATTATCCATCATACTTGTATGCATAAGCTGTCATTGTCAAACTCTTAGTATAACTCTATTTCTTTTCACCCATCACCGCTGGAATGGTATCTGGATAAAAAAGATTGACACCATGCCTCTTATAATTTGCTATTAAACGCTGGCCTTCAATTGATGTGACAAATGCAATAAAATCCATAGCTTCTCTGTATTTAACATGTGAAAATCTGTCAGGATTGACAGCAATTACACTATAGTTATTTCTCAATATCGGATCACCCTTAAAAAGAATTTTCAAATCAATCTTAGATTCATAATTGAGAAAAGTCCCCATATCAGTGAATGTATATGCTCCTTTTTGTTTAGCTACAAGCAGGGTATCTCCCATATTAGCTCCAGCTTCAAAATACCAACCCTTACCTTTCGGATTAATGCCAGCATCATCCCAGATATCTAATTCCTTGATATTTGTGCCTGAATCATCACCTCTTGATACAAAGGGAGAGCCTTTCTCTGCAATTTCTTCAAATGCCTCCACTGCACTTTTTAGCTTTTTAATTCCAGCAGAATCCTTACCAGGGCCTACGATAACAAATTCATTATGCATCACAGCCCTTCTATTCACACCGTATCCCTCGGTGATGAATTTCTCCTCTCGAAAAGGATCATGCACAAAGAGTAAATCAGCCTCTCCTTTCTTTGCTATCCTTATTGCCTTTCCCGTACCAACAGCAATGACTTCCAGCTTTACATCGTATTTTGTGGATTTCTCATATGCGGGAATAAGGATGTCAAAAAGGCCTGAATTTTGGGTGCTTGTCGTTGATGCAATCACGAGTTTTGTCTTTTCCTTTGGCATTTTAACCTCCATATTTATCTTTTTGTTATATTTATGTTTTTAATGACCAATATTGTTACCAATTGTCCTACCCTATCCAAAGGATAGGACAAGAGGATTTAGGGTTAGCATCGAGAGGAATATGTTATATCCCCACGAAGGATTTAATACTATTTAGGCTTGTCATGGGATTTGCTGAGGTTATGTCGTTCATGATAAGTGTATTTTATTCTCAAAGAGATTAAAAACTGTTAGAAAAATACCCAGCAGCACTGAATAACTATGTGCTGCTAGGAAATTTTGAGCTTTTTAGCGTCTTTGACCTCAAGCCGATTGTAGCCAATGCCCAAAGCTCAAAAAAAGCATACCAAAGCCCTACCTTACTTACATAATAGTTTTTACTACAATGGAAATCAAACTCATAATATTCATGATAAATATGAATTGTTTTCATATTATTGACCATTTTATTGATTCATTGTATTTATCTTTAGAAATAAAACTGCATCATTGCTCTGTACCTATTGTCATGCTGGTCTTCAGCAAAAACAGTAGCGCCAGGAACCTTGATAAACTCCCTCGTCAGATAGCTGTAATCTACAAAGATCTTCAGGCTGTGGCCATAAAAGTAGTAGTTTAACCCGACTGTATATTCCCTGAGATTATCCTCAACAGCATTGTTTGTACCGCCATTAACGCTCACAAGACCGAGGCCTGAAGCAAGGGACTTCTCTACTGTGTTATCGTCAACCCGTTCAACATAAGCATACCTCGCTACTACTTCGAATTTCCTGGGTATTATGAAATAACCCGTATCAAATCTGTAGGCAAAACGATCCCAGGTATCTCCACCTTCCCTCTCCTGTTCTAAACGGTCATAGCCATATTCAACATCTGCAGAAAAGCCTCTATACCTAAATAGTGTGGCCAGGTCGTAACCAGAACCCTTAATACCATAAGGGTCCACTTTCACTGTTTGTCCCTTCCCATCACTTCCAATTGTTTTTGAACTCCGAAATTCGCTCAACCGATCTGTATTCTGAAAACTCGAAAGAAGAAAACAGACTTTAGGGGTTTTGCTGTAATCTATGTCACCCTGCTGAAGCAGATTATATTTGCCGAAGGGATTAACGGAGATTCTGCCCACCCATAATGGAGTACTGTCAATGTTTATGCCTCCTTTTGTATTTCTCCCATTATATACACCGGCCCAGTATTGCAAGAACCCATTCTGACCGAACAAATCTATATCACCCTGTAGATGAACTCCCTGTGATCTGAAGAGATTTAAGCCACCTATAGGAAATTTTGTAACGCTGTCCTCATCACTGACAGGGAAATTGGCATTTCCGCCAGGCCACTTTCTCGTATCTGACTTGCCGTCTACGTCCGTCTCACCAGAGAAAATGCTTCGTTCCACCCCATTAAGCTGGCTCGCAGATTGCCAGAAGTGAAGTCCATAAGGCAGCTTGGCACGACCAAACTGGACTTGGGCATAAGGATATTTTTTCCATGTTATGTATGCATCGTGCAGGTTAACTGCGCTTGTAGGCTCCAACTGAATGTGGAAGAAATATGTCAAGTCTTTATTTGGAGCATTACCAGTAAAAAGGACTCTCGCCCGTCTTATGAGGAAGCTGCTCCAGTCTTCATTGTTGACATTCACTACCCTGTCAAAATGAAGATATGTGTAACGGAACTGGAGAAATAGATTAGTCTTCATGAGAAAATTCTCATCAGGGGTCTTTATATAAAAGCCTTTATCATACCCAGCCTGTATCCCTTTCTTCTCTTCCTCTACAACCTTTTTTTCTGTCTCGATAGTTTTGGTTTCACTCCGGACCTGTATTTTCTCTAACTCCTCTATCTTCTTTTTCAGGAGCTGTTGTTCCTCCGTTAATCTCTGCATCTCTTTCTTGAGCTGTTCGATCTCTGTAGATTGGTCAGACGACATAACAGGTGTAATCCTCATTGAAAATGAAAAGAATAAGACGAGAAGAACGAAGCATAATTTTTTCATATAACCTCCTTTTCGGTAATGGACATTTAGTTCCTAACAACTGAATACTGATTAATCACATTAATAACACAATGATTCCTTTGCTTAATGACTTCTTTGAAATAAAGATAATTATTCGTAAAATGATCCTTCTCTAAGAAGCATCTATTCTTAAATACAAAATGTATAACAGGTTTATCCTAATAGAATAAAATTCGTGCAGGGTTCTTATTTGGTGTCTTTGACCTCAAGCCGATTGTAGCCTATGCATAGCCTATGGACATATCTACAATAATAAATATTAAGAACCCTGCACGAATATCTATGTCATCTATCATGAGTCCATATTGGAATTGTTCTGTTGTTTAGTGTTTGCTTTGGTGTTCTCTAACTATTTAGTAAATATTCATATATTAGAGTCAAATTCATAATATTCATCGAAACAATGAATTATCTTCATAGATTATGTTCATTGACACTGATTCACTGACTTCTTACAATAATCCTTATGGAAGACCACAGGCTGAAAGCGTTCTGTCATGTTGTTGAACTGAAGAGCTTCTCGAAAGCTGCAGAGGCAAAGTTGATGACACAGTCAGCCATGAGCCACCTCATAAAAAATCTTGAAGACGAACTTGGAGTCAAGCTGTTAAACAGAAAGGCTAAGACAGTTACCCTCACATCCGCAGGTAGGCTTTTTTATAGTTATGCAAGACAGATACTCCAGCTCTATAAAAAAATGGAAAACGATGTTTACAGCATCGTTCACAAGGTAAAAGGTCCCCTTCCTATAGGTGCAAGTCCAACAGCGGCAATATATCTGCTTCCCCAGGTTTTTTACAGCTTTGCCCAGAATTATCCTGAAGTCCAGATAGAAGTCTCTGTCTCAAATACTGAATCGATAATCGATTACATTTGTGATGGAGTTATTGACTTAGGCATCATAGAGGGAGATACAAAAAAGAGAACTATTCATTTTGAAGAAATTGCTGAGGATGAGATGGTTATTATTGCCTCTGATGAAAACCCTCTTTCAAAGAAAAAACCCCTGACTCCCAAGGATCTCGTATCCCAACCTTTCATCATGCCTGAAACAGGTTCAGGCACGAGGGAATTAGTAGATGATTTTCTGCATGCTCTGGGGATAAAACCGGAGGATATCAATATATCGATGACGCTCGGTAATCCAGAATTAATTGTCCGTATGGTCCAATCAGGGACAGGCATATCCTTTGTCTCAAAATGGTCAGTTTTCAGTGCCATTAAGGAAGGTTCAATTAATCTCCTACATTTACCAGGTAAAAGACTCAGGAGAAAGTTTTACATTATCAGCCTTTATGAAGAACCATCAACAGTAGCTGCCAGGACATTCAGAAAATTCCTTAAGGAATATAAATTCTTCATCCCGTTTTAATTGGAGTAATAATTTCAGAAACCAAAGGCTCCTGTCTTCTTCATTGCATTAATAAAAGTATCAACGAGCTGGGAATTGAAGTCCTTGCCTGATCCACCTTTTATGAGATCTATTAATGCATGCAACTCAACGCCCTTTCTGTATGGTCTTTCAGCCCTGAGGGCGTCAAAGAAATCTGCTAATGCAACAATCTGGCTTATGATGTGTTGCTTTCTTGAACGCCATTTCGTATCAGGATAGCCACTTCCGTCAAACTTTAAGTGATGCTCATATGCTGCAACCACTGCAAGTCTCGGTACATCTGATAAAGAGCCGAGGTATATCGCACCGTAAATTGGATGTCTCTTCATCTCTTTCCACTCCGTCTCATTGAGCTTTGCCTGTTTTTCAATGATCTCCTTCGAGACAAAGAGTTTTCCGATATCATGGAGCAATCCTGAATAACCTGTTTCACGGAGGCCTTCATCTTTCAGGCCAAGGTATTGAGCCTGGAAAAGGGTCAGAACTGCAACATTTGAAGCATGTACATAGGTATACTCACTGTGAGATTTGATGGGGCTCACAAGGCGTAGCACATTAGCCTCCTTTTTGAGGGCTAAAAGGAAACCTAAAACTGCATCTTCCAGACCAACCATATCAAGCCTCTGTGTCCTTGAAAATTCCTGATAGACATCTTTAACCCTTGAGATGCTCGCACGCATGATTGCCGATGGATCTTCCTCTGACTGCTTTACCCTAACCTGGACAGTTCCGGCTATGATATGTTCACTACTCACAGGAGGTTCAGTTTTAGAAGCCATCGAATAGATAAAACTCATGAGTTCTTCCGTGTTAATCCCCCTCTTGAAGATAATCTTGTCAATACCCTTTGTTTTCATTCTCCTTACAAAGTTCTCCATATATGTTCCCTTTTCGAGAAGGGGCGTATCATTGAGTATCAGTTTCCCGCCGAGATGTGTTATATCTATTGAATCATTGATAAAAAGCTCACTGAGGAGATCGAGGGCTTTTCCAGAATACTCAGTCACAGCCGGGTGATCCTTTGAATAGAGGGAGCACTGAGCCATAGCAGTTACAATACAGAAAAGGAACTCAGACAAATTATCACTCATTTTCTGTATCCTCTCGATAATAAATTTCTTTCAAAAGCCTCGTGCTAATAGCCCTGATCTCTGCATTTTTGGAATGGATACCTAACTCAAGGAGTGGTTTGATTGCATAGGCAGGGTACTGTTTAAGACTTCTAAATATCTCCAACTTAAGCTCATTCCGTACACTGCTGAATAAAAGGCCCTTCGACTTGTAAAGCCTCCTGAGAGGCTCGATTGCCTGAGGGTCACCTATTTGTGCAAGGGCCTTGATGACCGGAATCTTAGAATATGATCCTGTGCCAAAGATATCCTTCTTTTCGATAATCTCAATGAGGTATGGGACTACTTCCTTAACCTTATAGGTGCCTGAAAGAAGCATAGCCTGTTCTCTTTGATCAGGATCATCGCTCCTCAGGTATAGCTTTAGGTAGGAAAGACCCTCACGGTCACCAAAGTGTAGAAGAGTCTTTATCGCCTCCATAGATATTCTTTTGTTTTTGTCTTTGGCAAAAGGTCTTATATGCTTTATATGCTCTTTTCCGCCGCACTCCCTGATAAGGGCTATCATACTTATTACGTTATCCAGGCGTTTATCATTCAGCCTTTTGACAGCTTCATGGGCAACATCGACACCAATATTGCTCAGTATATAAATAAGGATTTTCCTTATTTTCGGATTAGCCTCTTCTGTAAATGCATCTAACAGAGGGCTTATGAGGTAGAGTCTTAAAACTTTTGCAAGCCTCACAGCACCTTCTGTGTCGTATTTACCCAGGAACTTAAATGCCTGTATAAGTCTATGAATGAACTTTTCTGTGCGGAAGAAATACTCAACCATGCCTGAGGCTTCGATTTTAAACCTTCCGGAAAGGGAATACGAATACATAGTGTTGTAAATATCGCAAAGTTCCCGAAACCTGCCTGTCTCCAGGAAACTATCTACAAGCTCTGAAAGCTCTGTAACAAGCTTCCGATAATCCTCACTGGTTATTGAGTCAGATTCAAGGAGTTCAAGTATTACTTCAGACAAAGCCTTATCTACTATCCTTTCTCCGCTATCCTGCCTGAGTATTTCAGTAAGCTGACTTTCTTCAGATTCAACACCTTGAATCATCATCTCAAGCTCTTTCCGATATTCTTCGCTGACAAAGGTATGAAAGTGATCTTCTTCAAGGAGCTTAATTATGCCTTTGTCTATCTCTATATCATCCACATAGGCTTTCCCTTTAGCAGTCATATCGAAGACAAATTCACCTTTCGCTGTGGTTTCCGCAAACTTATCGAGGAGGTTCTTTAGGCTCGTTGGTATCGTTACGGAGCTCATTTCAAAAACTGATAGTAGTTTCTTGAGTTCTTCTTCTGTCAGTTCAGCAAGTACTCTTTCAAATTCATTTTCGGAGAAATGGTGGCTGAGAGATCTGCTTAAAAACTGCTCCTTCAGTTCAGTCCTCAGGTTTTCCAGGAATACTAAAAACCTTTTAAATATCTCTCTGCTTAATACTTGCTTACTTCTCTTTCTCAGATATGCTGAAATGACCTTGTCATATGCCTCTCCTGGGGCATCCTCCTGCATTTGGCTATTTATGAGAGATGCCATCTGTTCAGGAGGTACTTTATTGACTAAATCTTCAGCATCCTTATCTGCAAGCCTTCCTTCAAGCAAGCCATATACGTAATCCTCCAATATCTTGCTTTCAAGAACACCGAGCCTGAGTTGGCCCTCCTTAAACTCGAAAACGGAAAGGTCTAAAGGACTTAACTTTATATGCCTGAGGTCTTTCATCTCTGCAAGCTGGACTAAGGCATCACCTATAGGCCCTTCACGCATGATGATCAGTTCATGAAGCACAAGGAGATCCTTGACATCAAGACCGGAATAGAACGTGATAGCTGCTATGCCCTTACCATAAAGACTAAGGGCAAAATCCTGAAAGACAGGGTTTTTCTTGCCGAGGGTGAAGTCATCAATAACCAGCATGTTTTTTGCAATGCCGAGGGT
>CAZLFE010000050.1:13985-16010 GCA_964558725.1 uncultured Nitrospiraceae bacterium
TGCCGAGGGTGAAGTCATCAATAACCAGCATGTTTTTTGCAATGCCGAGGGTTATAGCGCTTCTTACCTTAAAGAGTTTCTTAAGATGATCAAGGGCTCTATCGATTGATTCTTTGATAACGGGATGGTCAGGCGGATATAACTCTACATTTTTCCTCGATATGTTAAGCTCTATAACCGCCTCTGAAAGGAGCCTTACATCACTCGGAAGTTTTACCTCATCCATATATAGAATATTTCTTCCTGTTATATGATAAAATCAGGATACCATAGAATGATTTTTTATGCATATTATTTCTGCAAGAGAATTGACAAAGTATTATGGCTCTCTCAAGGCCATAGATAACATAGATTTTGAAATTGCAAAAGGCGAATGCTTCGGCTTCCTCGGACCAAACGGCGCAGGCAAGACAACAGTAATCCGCATACTTTATTGCTTCATGCCTCCAACTTCAGGAGAAGTAAGGGTCTTCGGCATGAACGTGTCTGAAGAACCGGGTCAAATAAAGTTCCGAATAGGTGTCATGCCACAGGATGATAATCTCGACCCCGATCTTTCAGTCTTTGAAAACCTTGTTGTCTATGCGAGATATTTTGATATACCCAAACAAGCCTCCTCAGGTATTGCACGGGAACTTCTTGCATTTTTAGAGTTAACGGAAAAGGCAAAAGTAAACATAAAAACCCTTTCAGGAGGAATGAAACGCAGGATCCTCCTTGCACGGGCGCTTATCAATAATCCAGAGTTACTGATTCTTGACGAGCCAACTACCGGCCTTGACCCGCACAGCCGGCACTCTGTATGGGAAAAACTGAATCACCTGAAGGCAAAAAATACTACTCTCCTCCTAACAACCCATTATATGGAAGAGGCTGAAAAACTATGCGACAGGGTAGCGATAATGGACTCAGGAAGAATTATAACTATTGATTCACCAGCAAGGCTTATGAACTTGCACGGGGGAAATCTTGAGGACGTCTATCTGAAATTAACAGGAAAGGGACTGAAGGATTGATTTATCAGGCTGAACATGGTGTTATCGCTCATTCTCGCCCCGATAAGATCGGGACTCCGAGGCTTTTGCCTCTTTATTGATTGTAAAATAGACCTTTGACTATCGGCAAAAGAAACCGCTCCAACACCATATTCAGCCTGTATTTAGAGGAGTAGTATGAATATTAAACGTGCATTCAGGGTCTGGCAGAGGCATGCCATGGTTTATACAAAGCTTTATAAATCAAGTATTGCTTTGAATTTTCTGGAGCCAATCCTTTATCTTGCTGCCCTGGGACTCGGTTTAGGTGCTTTTGTGAAAGAGATCAACGGCGTGCCTTATATAAAATTTATAGCTCCAGGAATCATCGCATCCTCCTCAATGTTTGCTGCAGCCTACGAGTGTACTTATGGAACCTACGTCCGAATGGTCTATCAGAAAACCTTTGATGCGATACTGGCAACGCCTGTAAATATGAACGACCTTATAGCTGGTGAATTAATCTGGGGAGCTACGAAAAGTGTACTTTACGGCACCATAATCATGTCAGTAATCTCTCTCTTCGGGCTTGTCGATTCCCCTCGGATAATCCTCGTAATCCCTTTTATTTTTATGAGCGGTCTGATCTTTTCTGAGATATCTGTTATCGTTGCAGCTATCGTTCCAGGAATAGAATCCTTTAACTATTTCTATACCATCGTCATGACCCCGATGTTTCTCTTTTCAGGAATCTTTTTCCCTCTTGATACCCTTCCCCCCATCATTTCGAAGATTGCGTTCTTCACTCCCCTTTATCACCTCGTAAATATCTGCAGGTCCTTTTCTTCAGGACTGCTCTCCGGGATTCAAGTAGACATTGTCTGGATTCTTGTTGTTCTTGTGCTCCTCACTCCATATCCCTTCAGACTGATGCGAAGACGTATAATCCAATGAAAATACTTAACCCACTTTATTAATAAAATGAGAAGAACTAACAGATGATAGAGTATTGGAGCGGATTCTTTTGCCGATAGTCAAATACAGTGTGGAA
>CAZLFE010000051.1:0-15713 GCA_964558725.1 uncultured Nitrospiraceae bacterium
TTCCACTTCCTTTTTCCCTACAAGCATTGCCTATCAAGGACTTACAGGAATAGGCCTCAAAAACTCAGGAAACTTCAGAAGGAGATATTGGTCACATTTATGGCACATTACTTAATATCAGAATATCAGAAATCAGATTTGATATAATAATTTACTAATGGAAAACATCCTGTCTGTGATTCCCCTCGGTGGTGTTGAGGAGATTGGCCTCAACATGACAGTCTTTGAATATGGCAACGACATTATCATCGTTGATGCAGGTCTGATGTTTCCAGAAGAGGATATGCTCGGGGTTGATTTTGTCATTCCTGATTTCACCTATATCCTTGATAACAGAGAAAGGGTAAAAGGCATAGTCCTTACCCATGGGCATGAGGACCACATAGGAGCCCTTCCCTTCTTACTCAGGGAAATCTCTGTCCCGGTTTATGGTACCCCCCTTACACTCGGTCTCATCAGGAACAAGCTCCTGGAACACCATCTCGAAGAGATTAAACTCATCCCTGTTAAACCAAGGGATGTAATCAACCTCGGTGCATTTGCTGTAGAGTTCATAAGGGTAACGCACAGCATCGTGGATGGAGTTGGACTCGGAATACAGACCCCTGTCGGACTGGTTGTCCATACGGGCGATTTCAAACTCGATCCTACACCCGTTGATGGCCAATTGATGGACCTCCATAAATTTACAGAGTATGGAGAAAAAGGGACCCTCCTCCTTCTCTCTGACAGCACAAATGCTGAAAAAGGTGGATTCACATTTTCTGAGAAAGAGGTGAGACGTGTATTCGAGGACATATTCTCGAATGCGCCAGGAAGAATTATCATCGCCACCTTTGCATCAAACATCCACAGGATTCAGCAGGCAATTGATGTTGCAGTAAGGTACAGAAGAAAGGTAATAATCTCCGGTAAAAGCATCGTCGCAAATGCAGAGATTGCCCTCGACCTCGGTTACCTCACAATCCCCAAGGACACATGGCTCAGGCTTGAAGACTTGAAGATACTCAATGACAGTGAGGTTGTAATCATAACAACCGGTAGCCAGGGTGAGCCGATGAGTGTGCTTTCGAGGATAGCGACAGATGAGCATAAAGATATTAAAATAAAAGAAGGGGATACGGTAATCCTCTCAGCAAGAATGATCCCTGGTAATGAACGGCCCATAGGAAGGATCATAAATCACCTCTTCAGACGGGGAGCACATGTCTTTTATGAGAAGGTCTCTGAGGTACACGTCTCTGGACACGCCTCAAAAGAAGAACTCAAGCTCATGCTGAACATCATAAAACCAAAATACTTTATGCCCATACACGGTGAATACAGACATCTTGTATACCATTCGATTCTCGCAAAGAAACTCGGCATTCCGAGAGAGAATGTCTTCATACTCGAAGATGGCGAAATCCTCGAGATATCTGATCAAGAGGCGAGGAAAAACGGCAGAGTGAATTCAGGGAGGATATTTATAGACGGAAAGGGCGTAGGGGATGTGGAAGAGATGGTCCTTCGAGATCGCTTAAGACTTGCCCATGACGGAATCGTCCTGATCCTTTTATCAATAGAAAAACTTACAGGGAATATTGTCTCGGGCCCTGATATCATATCAAGGGGCTTCGTGTTTGAGGATGCCTCTCAGGAAGTAATGAATGATGTAAAAGAGCTCCTGACAAATACCATAAAAGAACTCGATAAGAAAATCATTTCAGATTCTTCAGTACTCCAGGCAAAGCTCAGAAATACCCTTAAGAAATACCTCAGGGACACCATGGAAAGAAGACCCATGATCATGCCGATTATATTTGAGGTATAGAATTTGATTGCTGAGGCAATAATCCTCGGGGTTGTCCAGGGTCTTACTGAATTCTTCCCTGTGAGCAGCACGGCACACCTTATCGTATTACCCTGGTTCTTCGGATGGAAAGGAGATGTTAATACCCTTACCTTCGATGTAGCTCTTCATGCCGGGACACTGACCGCCCTTCTCTTCTGCTTCTGGAAAGATTGGGCAGAGCTTTTTACAAAAAAACAGAAACTCCTCGTCAAGATTATTTCTGCCACGATACCTGCAGGTGTTGCCGGTTTCTTTCTGAATGATATCATAGAAAAAAGCCTTAGAGAACCTTTTGTAATCAGCGCGATGCTTATTATAGTGGGCTTTGTCATGTTAGCTGCTGAGAAAGCAAAGAAGCATAAAGATGTGGAGCAAGTAAATTATTTGGATGCTCTAACGATTGGTATTGCACAGGCAACCGCCCTTATTCCAGGCGTATCGCGCTCTGGCATCACGATATCAGCAGGTCTTTTTAAAGGTCTTAAAAGGGAGCCATCAGCACGATTTTCCTTCCTCATCTCAACCCCCCTAATTGCAGGTGCAACCCTTCTTCATCTGAGAAAGCTCTTAACAAGCCACGGGATCTACGACTTTCAACTCTTCACCGTAGGGCTCTTCACCTCTTCTATCACTGGGTTCCTTGCTATTAAATTCCTTCTCACTTTTCTCAAGAAGTACCCATTGAATATCTTCGTTTATTACAGGTTCATGTTGGCTGCTGTTATAATAGCGGGTATATGGTTGAGAGGATAAAAAGGATAAAAGAAGAGATTGTGGGTGTCCTTTCTGTCCTGGGAAGCATCTACCTTTCTCTGTGTCTCGTCTCACATTCTATAAAGGACCCTATTCTGTTTTTCAGATTCACAGTGCCCCCTGAACCAATACGAAATCTCGGCGGGACAGTGGGAGCATATATTTCAGGCTGGTTGATTATCCTGTTAGGGCTTGCTGCCTTTATTATCCCTCTTCTCATTGTTGTCTTTGGCATTAAGCGGCTCCTCGGAAAAGAGGGGCATAAGATCTACCTCTTCGGAGGTATTCTGTTTACTCTTTCGTCTTCACTGTTATTATCGCTTTTATCCTTTACCTTTCACATCAATATAGAAAAATACCCTGATAGTATCGGTGGCCTCATAGGCAAAGAAATAGCTTATATGGCTAACCACTTCCTGTCCCTTCCAGGAGCCTACATCTTCTCGCTCTCAGCATTTCTCTCTTCCATCATCCTCTTGAGCCCTGTGTCTTTGACTTCCCTCGCTTTACAGAAGAGGAAAAAAGAAGTCAAAAGAGATCTGACGATAGAAGAGATAGATTTGGAAGAAAAGATAGAGGAAAAAATCTCAGAGAAGACAGAGACAAGTCTCCCTCAGCCTGAGCCTATCAGACCAAGGAAGATAGGGGATTACGAGCTTCCTTCTTTAGAACTTCTCCATCTCTATGACTCACCATCCAACAGGCCTTCAAAAGAGGAACTCCTGGAAAATTCAACCCTGATCGAGAGAAAGCTCGAAGATTTTGATGTTGAAGGCAAGGTTACCCAGGTACATCCAGGACCTATTGTTACCATGTTTGAGTTCGAGCCTGCACCAGGGGTAAAGATAAACAGGGTTGTTTCCCTCTCTGATGACCTTGCCCTCTCTCTTAAAGCACAGAGTGTCAGGGTTTCTCCAATTGCAGGTAAGGCTACCATAGGCATAGAGGTGCCAAACAGTCAGAGGGAGACAGTATCTTTACGGGAGATTCTCTCTTCAGAGAGTTTTAAAAAGAGCAATTCAAAAGTTACCCTTGGTCTTGGTAAAGATATCTTTGGAAGATCTGTCATAGCAGATCTATCAAAAATGCCTCACCTCCTTGTTGCAGGTGCGACAGGCTCAGGTAAAAGTGTATCAATCAATTCGATGGTCATAAGTGTACTCTATAAAGCAACACCGGCAGAGGTGAAGATGTTGATGATAGACCCAAAACTGCTCGAACTTTCGGCATACCAGGAAATACCTCACCTCATCTCGCCCGTCATAACAAACCCGAAAGAGGCAGCAGAGGCATTGAAAAAGATCGTGATAGAGATGGAGCGGAGGTACAGGGTGCTTGCGGAGAGAGCTGCAAGGAATATTGATAATTACAACAGTCAGGCAGCGATTGAAGATCAACTGCCTTACATTGTTATTTTCATTGACGAGCTTGCTGATTTGATGTTCTCAGTAGCAAACGAGGTGGAGGACTCGATAGCCAGACTTGCCCAGATGGGAAGGGCAGCAGGCATACACCTCATCCTTGCAACACAGAGGCCCTCGGTTGATGTCATTACAGGAATAATAAAGGCAAACTTTCCGACACGCATTTCTTTCCAGGTGTCTTCAAAAATAGATTCAAGGACGATTCTTGATTCTCAAGGTGCAGAACAGCTCCTTGGAAAGGGTGATATGCTCCTCATGTTTCCCGGGGCAAGGATCATCCGAGTACATGGCGCCCTTATTACAGAGGAAGAGATAAGTGCTGTTACAGAATTTGTAAAGTCTCAGGGTAAGCCTGATTACACCATTCTGGAAGAAATACAGGCACCCGGGAAGGATGAAGATGAGATGTCAGGAGAAAGGGATGAGCTTTATCTGAAGGCTGTTGAGTTCGGTGAGTCAATTGGAGAAGTATCCATATCATCTATCCAGAGAAGACTCAAGATAGGATATAACAGGGCAGCAAAGATAATGGAATTGATGGAAGAAGACGAGCTTGTAGGTCCGCCAAGGGGCGCAGGAAAACCGAGGGAATTTTTACGAAGGAGGAGATGAATTCAGATAGCCTTGCATTATCTCCAGAGCCTGATTTCGACCACGAAACCTTATCTTTTTATAAATCTCTTCGCATTGGGATAGCGAAAGTTTATTCACTAATTCAACTGCTCTTATTTCATCTTTGACATGGGGAGTTTTTTCTGATCTGGAAGGGGTCATCTCTTCCTTTTCAAGAAGTTGAATATAGACAAGGGCCCTCGCTGCCTGAAGTGTTTCTAACTTTTCATTGGTTTTCCTCCGTAAAATAAAATGTTCCGTAAGGATATCACCAGGGGAAATAACCTGTTTTTCTCCTGTCAATTTCTTTACAACAGGCTCTAACAAGAATTCTGATTTGATCTGCCACCTCTTTCCTGCTGTCTGTCGAAGAGTCTTTTCAAGATATGTGTGTACTGTACCGGCTTCCACATAGACCCTTCTACTTTCAGATAAGACCTCGGCTATGGCTTTCGCTCTCATCGTATCACGGAGGCGGAACCTTTCTGCATCAGCACGTGCAAAATTTCTTACTGCCTCACTCACTTTTTGAAAGGAATTCCCCATAGAAGATTCATAAAAACGGAGCAGTGCTCCTGTGGCTTTCCTTTCAGCTTTGTATATTTCTCTCATCACGGGTATTTTGAGAACGTCTGAGGGTTCTTTCCCTTCGAAAAACATATGGTGGATACGCACCAGCTGTTCCATGTATGGCTCTATCTGCAGAATCTCTTTGCCCCTCAGATAAAACCATTGCAGGAGTTTATACATACGGCGCGAAAATTCAGGGAATCCTGATTCAACTTCGCTGAGATACTCATCAATAGAGATCTTTTTGCTGAGCATGGTTATAAATTTTGGATTCGGGGGTTCTTCAATGATGACTACGTCATGGTTTTCCATAAGCTTCTTTGCAAAGGGTATTACCTCCATTCTGTGTGAGGAAAAGCCTACCGTAATTAAAGACTTGCCCATTTTCCTACCATTTAAAATCTTTATTTACCCTTTTGCTTAAATAAATATGAATTTCTGGTGATTTTTAACAATTTTAACCCAAAATGCGCAAGGTCATTTTGAAAAACCTTGCCAGTTCTGTCATTGTATTTTTCGTCATTCCTGCGAAAGCAGGAATCCAGACTCTGTCCTCCGTATAAAGTACGTGGCGGGCTCTGTGAAAGCAGGGAACTTATAAATAAATGGGCTTCCTGTTTCCACGAGAAACCTCTGGATTCCGCATCAAGTGCGGAATGACATAGAGAGGATTGATTCACGCGGGTTTATCCTTGCGGAAGCAGAGGTAGGAATGACATGGGAACAATATGACAATATTAAAGGGTATAATGAGTTTAAATTCATTGAGTGAGTAAAAAAAACAGATTACCGATTAAGGGAAAAAGTTGAAGTGTTTGAAACTGAAATAAATGAATTTATAGAAGCAGGTCCCGATGAATCGGGGCCTGCTTTGCTGGCTCATATTTTTACGACATTTATTGCCTTTGGGCCCTTAGGTCCTTCCTCAACATCAAAGCTCACTGCCTGACCTTCTGACAATGTCTTAAAACCATTGTCCTGAATGTCAGTATAGTGAACAAAGACGTCTACGCCGTCTTCTCTGGTGATGAATCCATAGCCTTTGGATTCATTGAACCATTTGACTGTTCCCTTCATCCTGCTACCACACCTCCTTGATAAAAAAATTGAAGATTACGGAACTGCGCCACAAAAAAACCGCAAAGTCCAAGTCTTTGCAGCTACAACCAACAAAAACTTCCGAAACTTCGTGTATATATTTGCACATGATTATAAAAGAGGTCAAGGGGGAAAACTATTAATAGTTGCACATTTTTACAAAAAGTTTATATACTCTAAAAAAAATGAATGGAGGTGTGGTATGAAGGTTAGAATCATCTCAATTGTAACGATCCTTTCGTTCATGTTCGTTGTTTTTGGTTGTGCTTCTATCCCGGAAGAACACAAGGGTGCAGCAACAGGCGCAGCAGCAGGAGGAGCAACTGGTGCACTAGCAGGAGCATTACTGGCAGAAAGAGGCGCTAAGACAGAAACTGCAATACTCGGCGGTCTTGCCGGTGCACTTGTTGGCGGGTTAATTGGACACTATGCCTATGATGCAAAAAAGACAAAAGAGGAAACGGCACAAAAATACAATTACCAGCCATCCATGGGAACAATGCTAAGAATTGAAGATGTATCTGCAATACCTGCAACCGTGAAGCCTGGTGATAAGGTAGAACTCAAGGCAACATATGCCGTCCTCGAATCAGCAGATAAAGATATGAGCATAACCGAGATAAGGGAAATAAGAATGGAAGGTGAACTCATCGGTAAACCTGAGGCAAATGTAGTTCGTCGTGGAGGCACATATTCTTCTTCGGTTCCCGTATTCCTGCCATCAAATGCTAAGCCGGGTAAATATAGCGTGATTACAACTGTTCAGTCGCAGACTGCAAAAGACTCTAAAGAGACATTCTTCACAGTAGAATAATTTTCCCTAATTGAAAAGGGCAAGATTTATTAAATCTTGCCCTTTTAGTAATTCACAGTCTCTGAATATTTTTCAATGGTTCTCTACTTTATCACCTCTATCCCCATATACGGCCTTAATGCCTCAGGAATAACAACACTTCCATCTTTCTGCTGGTAGTTTTCGAGGATGGCGATGAGTGTGCGGCCGATGGCAAGGCCAGATCCATTCAGGGTATGCACAAACTCTGTGCCCTTCTTTCCCTCTCGCCTGAACCGTATGCTCGCCCTCCTCGCCTGGTAATCCGTGAAATTTGAACATGAAGAGATTTCTCTGTATCTCTGTTGGGCAGGAAGCCAGACCTCGATGTCATAGGTCTTCGAGGCGGCAAATCCCAGATCTCCTGTACAGAGGGCTACAACCCTATAGGGAAGGTTCAGTTTCTGAAGAATATCCTCAGCATCTCCTGTCAGGGATTCAAGCTCATTGCAGGATTCTTCGGGTTTTACAAACTTAACGAGCTCTACCTTATTGAATTGATGCTGCCTGATAAGACCCCTCACATCCTTTCCGTATGAGCCTGCCTCACGCCTGAAGCATGGTGTATAGGCTGTGTAATAAATCGGCAGATCTTCCTCTCTCAGAATTTCATTTCTATGGATGTTTGTTACGGGAACTTCTGCAGTAGGCACGAGATAAAATTCGGGATCAGTGATGATAAACAGCTCCTGGGCGAATTTAGGAAGCTGCCCTGTTCCTATCATGCTATCTCGATTGACAATAATCGGAGGAAAGACTTCCTTATATCCCTTTGATGTATTCAAATCCAGCATGAAGTTCATCAGTGCCCTTTCGAGTTTTGCGCCCATGCCCTTCATGAGAGCAAACCGTGCCCCGGCGATTTTAGATGCCCTCTCAAAGTCAATAATATCAAGCATTTCTCCAATATCCCAGTGGTTCATCGGCTCAAAGTCAAATTGCCTTGGCTCACCCCATTTTCTTATCTCCACGTTATCTGTTTCATCTTTTCCAACAACCACAGATTCATGAGGAATGTTAGGGATAGTCAGGAGAAAGTCCTTTGTCTTTTCATCAAGCTCTCTCAGCTTTTCTTCCTTTATCTTTATTGCCTCTGAAATATTCTTAGCTTCCTGCGTATCAGCGGTGGCATCAGATCCCTCTTTTTTCAATCTGGATATCTTTTCTGAGAGCTCATTTCTCTCTTGTCTGTATCTTTCCACTTCAAGGAGTAAAGATCTCCTTTCTTCCTCTATTTTCAAGAAATCATCAATAATAGCCGGGTCGTAACCCCTATTTTGGAGAGCTTTAATAACCTTCTCCGGATGTTCTCTTATAAACCTTGCATCAAGCATTACCAATTATCCTCACAAGTATAATAAACTACTATTTAGAGATCTTGAAGTCAAGGAAGTAAGATTAGTTTTCAGAAAATTTATTCCATGGGATTGAGTTGAATCTTCAGTCAGGCAAGATGCCTGACCTATTTTCATAGAGTTTTTAAAATAGCAAAGCTTGTATAGAAAATATCCGGGGCATCTTGCCTCGGGTTAGGGCTTCAGAGGATGAAGTTAAATGAAAAAATTACTCGAAATTTACAAAAGACTCTATCGTGCCTTTGGCCCCCAGTACTGGTGGCCCGGGGAGTCACCCTTTGAGATTGCTGTTGGCGCCATTCTCACACAGAACACAAACTGGGGAAACGTTGAAAAGGCTATAGAGAATTTAAAAAGGGAGAAAGTATTAAGCGCAAAGAGCATCCATGAAATAAGGGTAGACAAGCTTGCATCATTGATTAAACCGGCAGGCTATTTCAATGTAAAAGCGAAGCGACTCAAGACATTTATAGGTTTCCTGATGAATGAACATCATGGGAGCATGAAGAGGATGAAGAATGAGAAGATGCAAACTTTACGAGCAAAGCTTCTTAAGGTCAACGGTGTCGGTCCTGAAACAGCAGATTCAATTCTCCTTTATGCCCTGGAGAAACCTGTATTTGTTATAGACGCCTATACAAAAAGAGTTCTTTCAAGACATGGGATTATGGAACATGAAAAACCCTATGAAGAGTTTCAGGAGCTTTTTCACTCATCCCTGAAAAGAGATGTTAAGCTTTTTAATGAATATCATGCCCTCTTTGTGAGACTCGGAAAGACATACTGCAGGAAGAAACCGAGATGTGAGAAATGCCCTCTGGAGGGTATTTAATATGGAGAGGTTCAGGCTCGTTACCTCTTATTCTCCCAAAGGTGATCAGCCCATGGCCATAAAGGAACTCACGAAAGGTCTTGAAAAGGGACTAAAACATCAGGTTCTCCTGGGAGTAACAGGCTCTGGAAAGACGTTCACCATAGCAAATGTTATTGCACATATCAACAAGCCAACCCTTGTCATTGCCCATAATAAGACCCTTGCTGCCCAGCTTTATGGAGAATTCAAGGAACTCTTCCCGGGGAATGCTGTTGAGTTCTTTGTCAGCTATTATGATTACTACCAGCCTGAGGCCTATATCCCCGTAACGGACACATACATAGAGAAAGATGCACTGATAAATGACGATATAGACAGGTTGAGACATTCCGCGACAAGAGCAGTGCTCGAAAGAAGAGATACGATTGTCGTAGCCTCTGTTTCATGCATCTACGGCATCGGCTCACCGCAGGACTACATGGATATGCACCTGGTGATAGAAGAAGGAATGCGGACTGAGCGTGATGAGATACTGAGGAGACTTGTAGAGATGCAGTACAGCCGCTCTGAAACTGAATTCAGGAGAGGGATGTTCAGAGTGAGGGGTGATATCGTAGAGGTCCATCCTTCATTCTCACTGGATAAGGGAATCCGCATGGAATTCTTTGGCAATGACATTGATGCACTCCATGAGTTTGATCCTCTTACAGGCGAGAAAATACGGAAGATCGAGAAAATTGCCCTTTTTCCGAACAGTCACTGGATAACACCGAGAGAGAGGCTTGAACCCGCATCAAAGAATATAGAAAAAGAGATGGAGGAGAGGATTGAGGATTTTTTAAAGAAGGGAAAAACGCTTGAGGCCCAGAGGATTGAACAAAGGACAAGATTCGATCTGGAGATGCTCAGGGAATTCGGTTATTGTCACGGCATAGAGAATTATTCGAGACATCTGAGTGGAAGGGCTCCTGGTGAGCCTCCTTATACATTGATAGATTATTTTCCTGAAGACTTTCTGATTGTTATTGATGAATCTCACGCAACGGTCCCCCAGATCGGTGGCATGTACGAAGGTGATCGTTCAAGAAAACAGACCCTTGTCGGTTATGGCTTTAGACTTCCTTCAGCGCTGGATAACAGGCCGCTCACCTTCACGGAATTTGAGCATAGGGTTAACCAGGCAATTTATGTCTCTGCAACTCCTGGGTCCTATGAACTTGGAAAATCTGGTGGCTGGGTCGTTGAACAGATAATCAGGCCTACCGGTCTTATAGACCCAAAACTGACTGTGCGACCTGTTTCAGGACAGGTAGATGATTTGCTTGGAGAGATAAGGAAACGTGCGGAAAAAGCCGAGAGAGTTCTTGTAACAACGCTTACAAAAAAGATGGCAGAGGATTTAACCGATTATTATGCTGACCTTGGTGTGAGGGCCCGATACCTCCACTCAGACATTGATACCCTTGAACGTGTCGAGATACTCCGTGATTTAAGACTCGGAAGTTTTGATGTATTAATCGGTGTTAATCTCTTAAGGGAAGGACTTGATCTGCCAGAGGTCTCCCTTGTTGCAATCCTCGATGCTGACAGGGAAGGCTTCCTCCGTTCAGAGCGTTCATTGATTCAGACATCAGGCCGTGCGGCAAGGAATGTGAACGGTGAGGTATTTCTCTATGCAGATACCATTACGGGCTCAATGCAGAGGGCACTCGAGGAGACGAAGAGGAGGAGAAGGATACAGGAGGCGTATAACAAGAAAATGAATATCACACCCGAGACGGTGAGGTCCAATATTAAGGACATATTGAGTTCGATATATGAGGCTGATTACTGGACCGTGCCTGCTGCTGCAGAAGAAAGGGCTGAATACGGATATGAAGAGGAAACCCTCAAAGCGCTTGAAGCCGAAATGAAAGAGGCTGCAAAGAGTCTTGAATTCGAACGTGCTGCAAAGATAAGGGATAAGATCAAAGAGATAAAACAAAAGATGATCGAGATAGGTATAAAAGAAACAAGCAAATTGTAATTGCCATGACAGACAAAGTTTTTTCAGGTGAAGAAAGAGCGTGGGAGAGTCTTTTAAGACTTGAACCGGCAGATGTGTCTAAAAGGGCTGGTGTTTTATTTGACAGAGAGACTGCATCCTATAGAGTAAAGTCCTTCGGGTTTGATTTTTCTGTCTCACCTCACAAGAGAGAGATCAGGAATTTATCTGAAAAAGGTGAAATCTTTACAAAAAGGCTCGCTTATTTTTTTAACATTTCAGTTCTGTCCTATCTCGTAAATGCAAAAGACATCCCTCTATCAGAAAGGCTCATAAAGCCAGAAAATATCAGGGGTGGAGAGTTTTTCTTCCAGGGTTCACATCAGCTCCCTCTTGATAAAATTGCTGAAAAATACAAAAATGGCAGGGAGGGATTTATCACAAAAGGAAGAGAATTCAATGGAAGAATGTTAGCTTATGGAGACGCCTCCTTTGAATTACTGCCCATGCCGCGCATACCGGTAACCTTCATCCTGTGGCTTTCAGACGAAGAGTTTCCTGCAAGGACTGATGCACTTTTCGATTCCACGTGTGAGATCCAGCTTCCCCTTGATATCCTATGGTCAATCGCGGTGATGAGTATTCTGGTATTGCTTTAAGTCAAAGGATTCACGGGGTCAAGGATTCGAGGGTTCAAGAGTTTTTTAAATTTACTCGACCCCTTGAATCCTTGAATCCTCGAACCCCCTTTTTTTTAGAGTATAATCATTCATGAAGAATGTCGGTTTTATTTACGATGATATCTTCCTGAAGCACGGGACACCGGAGTGGCATCCTGAAAGAAAAGAGAGACTCATACAGATCTTGAGCTCCCTGAAAAAATCAGGGCTCTGGGAAAAGCTCATTCACATTAAACCGCTCAAGGCAGCCTATGATGATATTGCCCTCGTTCATACACGCGACTACATCAAAAGGATTGAAAATTTCGGTACCGGGTACTTAGACCCTGACACCTATATGTCAGAAGACAGCCTGGAAGCAGCATTATATGCTGCTGGTTCTTTAATTGAGGCTGCTGAAAGATGCAAAAAGGGAGAGATAGAAAGGGCATTCTGTGCTGTCAGGCCTCCTGGTCACCATGCAGAATCAAACAGGGCAATGGGTTTCTGCATATTCAATAATGTTGCAATAGGTGCACGGTATGCCCAGAAGATAGGATACAAGAAGGTTTTTATTATTGATTTTGATGTCCATCACGGAAACGGGACCCAGCACATATTTGAATCTGATAATACCGTTTTTTACTTCAGCACCCATCAATATCCTCACTATCCAGGCACAGGAGAAGAGTCAGAAAAGGGAAGAGGTAAGGGAGAGAAATACACTTACAATGTTCCAATGCCTCCCGGGTCAGGGGATAAAGAGTATCTCTCTGTGTATCAGAATATCCTGCCTAATCTTATTAAAGTATTCGCGCCGGATATAACCTTTGTCTCTGCAGGCTATGACATCCACAAAAATGATCCCCTATCAGACATCAGGATTTCAGATGATGGTATTCGGGAGATTGTTCACAGCATCCTCTCATGTTCACCAAATCCTCTTGTCTTCACCCTCGAAGGCGGTTATAACCTATCTGCCCTCGCGGAGTCAGTAAGGATTACTCTCGAAGAGATGCTCAAGGATTCTTAAAAAATCACGCTTAAGTGCATTTTCAGTATTAACTAACAATTGCTTCCTAATAAAAATTTTTAGAGCACTCCATCCGTTAAATTTCTCTTGTAAAGAGACATTTTTTTTCGTAATATTGATTGCCAAAACAGGAAGGTCAGGGGGGCCTTTAAAATCAATCCCAAGGTAAATACGAATATAAAAACATGAGTTTTACCCTGAAATACCAGTTTGAAACAGAGGTCGAAAATAAACCAGAAGGTCAACAATTCTGGTTCAAGTTCATGTATGCTTTCTAAGCCTTATAGGTAAAAGAAACTCATTTTTTATAAAGTCGAAATATTGACTACTTCCTTTTTCGCTTTGCATTCCAATATTTTTGCTACAATATATAGGCTTGATGTTAAATCATGCACATTTCTAAGACAGATTATTCACTATTCGTGAAGGAGCAGAGCAGATGCAGTATCGTCGCTCATTCTCGGTCCGCTTCTGCGGACCTCCGAGGTACAGAGTGTCAGCCGCCTCAGGGCGGTGAACACTCTGTAAAGCCGATCCGATACTGCATCTGCTCTGGTTGATCAAAACATTTATGAATAGAATGGGCTAAGACAGACTTGTTGAGAAGAGTTATATGGAAAGATTGTTAATAGCAATAGGTTTGTGGACAATCTCACGATTGCGAAGAATGGGACATATGTTTGTCTTTTTGCTGAATTCTTTCTATTTTATATTTATCCCTCCATTCAAATTCAGGCTACTTTTAAGACAAATTAGGTTTTTTGGAAATAAATCCATGTTAGTCATCCTCCTTACCGGTTCATTTACAGGTATGGTACTCGCCCTTCAGTTATTCTATATCCTCAGAAAATTTGGTTCAGAAGCATTGCTCGGTCCTGGAATTGCTCTCAGTCTTATTAGAGAATTAGGCCCGGTACTTTCTGCCCTGATGGTCACAGGCAGGGCAGGCTCTGCCCTTACCGCTGAGGTAGGAATGATGAGAATTTCAGAGCAAATAGATGCCCTTACTGCTATGGCACTAAATCCGATACGGTATCTCATTGTGCCCAACATCGTTGCTGCTATAATAGTTTTTCCTTTGCTCGTAGCAATATTTAACGTAATTGGCATATTTGGCGGGTATCTGGTGGGGGTAGAAATCCTTGGAGTTAGTTCAGGAACATATTTCTCTCTTATGGAAGATTATGTGACTATGGAAGATATAATGGTGGGAATTTATAAGTCCCTCAGTTTTGGATTGATAGTCTCATGGATATGTTGTTACAAGGGCTTTTATACAGGATATGGTGCAGAAGGTGTCAGCAAATCAACAACAGAGGCCGTTGTTTTATGCTCCATATTAATTTTGATATGGGATTATTTCCTTGGTGCTATTCTTCTGTAGGATACTTAAATGATCGAGATCATTGACCTCCATAAATCTTTTAATGGTCAGAAAGTCCTTAACGGTGTTAATCTGAAAATTGCTGAAAAAGAAATAGTCACCATCATGGGGATAAGCGGATGTGGTAAGAGCGTGTTAATAAAACACATAATTGGCCTTCTCATGCCAGATAAGGGCCGTATATTGATTGAGGGAGTGGATATTACAAAGCTTGAAACAAAGGAACTTGATAAAATTAGGGAGAAATTGGGTGTGCTTTTTCAGGGTGGTGCACTGTTTGATTCTCTCACTGTATATGGTAATATTGCCTTCCCTTTGCGTGAAAAGACAAAACTGAGCAGGGAGGAGGTTCGTGATAGAGTAATGCATGCTCTGGAGGATGTAGGACTTAAAGGGATGGAGAGGAAGTACCCAGGAGAATTAAGCGGCGGCATGAAAAAAAGGGTCGCCGTTGCAAGGGCACTCATTTCAGAGCCGGCCATAGTACTTTTCGATGAGCCAACTACAGGCCTTGATCCCATTATTGCAAGTTCCATACATGTACTCATAAAGTCTACCCATAAAAAATATGGGTATACCGGTGTGGTAATAAGCCATGAAGTTCCGAAAATTTTCGAGATTACCGACAAAGTTGCCATGTTGCATAATGGTATTATCATAGAAGTAGGCACACCAGAGGAGATTCAAAATTCTACTAATCCAATAGTCAGACAGTTTATAACAGGAAGTCATGAAGGCCCTATTGAATATTAAGGCCTGGCCTTTAGGAGGTTAGTATGAAAAAAATTGATCTTGAATTAGCCGTGGGGTTCTTTGTCTTAATTGGTATCCTTTGCTTTGGATATTTATCAATAAAGCTTGGCAGGCTTGAGTTCTTTGGTGAAGGAAGATATATTGTGTATGCAAAATTTGCAAATGCTGGAGGAATTAAAACTGGCGCTGTCGTCGAGATAGCAGGTGTTGAAGTGGGCAAGGTGAAAAGCATCATGCTCGATAAAGATGATCGAGCAACAATCTCCCTTCTTATTAATAAAGATGTGAAGATTCAGGAAGATGCTATAGCATCCATAAAAACTAAAGGGCTTATAGGAGAGAAATATTTGCAGATTTCACCTGGAGGGTCGGATGAGCTTTTATCCGATGGTGGATTGATAAGGGATACTGAATCTGCTATTGATATAGAGGAATTATTATCAAAATATATTTTTGGAAAGGTTTAGAGGAGGCATTGGTAACAATTGTCAAAATTTCGAAAATTATGTATTATGAATCTGGGAGTGTATAGGGTTCTGGTGTCCCTCCTGGACTTCAAATCCAGTGTTGCCTACCACAAGTGGGCATGGTGGGTTCGATTCCCACAC
>CAZLFE010000052.1:0-15328 GCA_964558725.1 uncultured Nitrospiraceae bacterium
TTTATAATTAAAGATGTCCTGATAATAAGGGTGTCTATATAAAGGAATAAAATGAACAGAAGTCAAAATCCCCCTTTGTTTTAATTCTTCAATGAATTGATTTCTCCCTATTGTGAGCATCTCATGATTTAGTTTTAATACATACAGGTGCCATGCGCTTTTTCTATCATCTTTCACATGCGGTGGCGTTACTCCGTGAAGAGATCGAAAGGCTTCGGTATATCTCTCTGAAATTTCCTTTCGCTTTTCGTACATCCAGTCAACTTTCTTAAGCTGGGCAAGCCCAAGTGCTGCCTGAATATCGGTGGTATTGTATTTATACCCCGCATCCACAACTTCATAATACCATGACCCTTCATTGGTATATCTTTTCCAGGCGTCTTTAGAGATACCATGTAACCTCAATATTTTCAACTTATCTGCCCATTCATCATTGTTTGTAGTAACCATTCCACCTTCACCTGTCGTTAAAGGTTTTGTGGCATAAAAACTGAAGCATGTCATATCACCAAGAGTTCCTATTTTTCTCTTTTTATACCAGGCCGGGATGGCGTGCGCAGCATCCTCGATAACGAAGAGATTATATTCTTTCGCTATATGGAGAATCTCATCCATATCACAGGGCTGACCTGCATAATGCACTGGGATTATGGCTCTTGTCCTGTTTGTGATTTTTTCCCCAATGTGAGTTACATCAATGTTGCATGTCTCTCTGTCCACATCAACGAGAACAGGTCTTGCATTGAAATAAGTGATTACTTCAGCGGTTGCAGTAAAAGTAACTGCGGGAATGATAACTTCGTCTCTCTCTTTAAGGCCAATCGTTTTAAGGGCAAGATGAAGACAGGCAGTGCAGGAATTCATAGAAACCGCATTTCGTGAACCAATGTATCCCTTGAACCTCTCTTCAAATTCTACCGTTGTTGGCCCCATGGTTATCCAACCTGATCTCAATGCATTGAGAACTCCGGATATCTCATCTTCAGTTATATATGGTTTATGGAATGGTATTTCCATGCAAACTTTCCTTATTTTTCAATAATTACTAATGAGTGCATAAGTAAGGCATCATTATTTAAAAATCTCCCCACGCCCCTCTTTGCCAAAGAGGGGTACATTCCCTCCCTTTGGCAAAGGGAGGATAGGAGGGATTTTACAATCAATGTCTTCATGCTTATGACCTTATTAGTAAATAATTTTTGACCAGATACCTTTTGTGAATGATACGTTGTAAATTCTCAACGAGGCAAACAATAATTATGCATTGGTTCTTCAGGGTTTTCTGTGAAAACATTTTATTCCCCTCACTTGATGGGAGACTCCTTCTTTATTCCCCCCCTCCCTTGATGGGAGGGGATTGAGGGGAGGGTGGTTGAAAACAATGTGTCCTTATCACCTCAAGCATCCCTCGTGTATTCATCAACACTTCATCGTCCCAGAACCGTAAAACAAGACAAACAAAATCAACAATATATTTCCCTCTAGGTTGCTGTCGTCTGAATTTGAGTCCTTTGAAATGCTTAGCTCTTAAATGTTTCCATACGAGACGCTCTGTATCAGTTGCTTGTTTTCTGAGGTTTTTAGCTAACGGAATTAACTTATCTGCCATTTATTGGTTCACCCTCTCCCTGACCCTCTCCCATCAAGGGAGAGGGATTTTTCTATCCATACATTTCCCGCAAGAGCCTATGCATTGCTGTATCACTCGATGCTTTCGCCTTTAATAATCTTCAAAGGATTCGTTATGAATAGTCTCTGTGCCTCATGTTCATCAAATTCCCTTGCAATCTTCATGTACGCGTCAGAAAGTATTGGGGGCCTGTTTTTCTCGTTATGGGCATCGGTTGCAACTACATGGACATAGTTCTTCCTAATCATTTTGAGTGTAGCTTTCTGTATGTCACTTCCCAGATGATTCGTGATACTCATTGCTGTGACCTGAAAATAACCACCCTGCATGATAAGCTTTTCCATAATCGATATATTATTGAGTATTGCTACGTTTCTTTCTGGATGAGTAAATATGGGGGTTATTTTGTTTATGACAAGGCTTTTTACGATATTCTCTAACACAGAAATTGGAGGTATGGCATAAGTAGGTAATTCGAGCAGAAGATATCTTTCATCATTAATTAAAGGTAGCTCGTTATTCATGATTCGGCTTGTCAAATCTCTACATATCCTGATTTCAGCGCCTGGATAAACAGGGAACCCGTTTGTCATTTTTTTCAGTTCTGAGACCGCTTGAATTATTGTTTCTCTGGTATTGTTGTAAACTCCGCTCATGATATGAGGGGTAGCAACGATACCTGAGATACCGTCCTCTTGAGCAATCTGAAGCATACACATGGATTCCTCTATGTGAGAGGCACCTTCATCAAATCCGGGAAGGATATGACAGTGTATGTCGATAAATCCACTATTCATCGTATCTCATTTGCCGAAGTTTATACCGTTCATGCCGTGCACATTACTCACTAGTTGCATACTTCAACTCTCCCCCTTTGGAAAAGGGGGAGTAAGGGGGATTTTAAGAAAAAGTGTTTTAATAATGTTTATAAAATCTCCCCTAACCCCTCTTTACCAAAGAGGGGTATTTTCGGGTCAATGACGTTCTATTGATGAGCTTGTTTTATGCAACATTTAGGATTAATCAGATTTATCAGTCTATATTCTATGAATAATGAAGACAGCTATAGTGAACATTGCGAGAAAAACAATAGTTACTAATATGAACTTTGGCAGATGTTTTACATATTTATTATGAAATATCTGGGAAGAAGTTCTCCTCATATCTGTCTTAATCGGGATATAACCCCACTGTTCTCTAATATCTTTCCCAAGAAGATGTGCATTTGTCCCTTGTAGTTCACTAATCTCTCTGTATGCTTGATTGATTTTCTTCGCCATTTCCTCATATCCCTTTTGATTGAACGATCTATCAGGGTGGTAAATCATAAGAAGTCGTTTCCATCTTTTTTTAATCTCACTATCTGATGCATCATTTGATAAACCAAGAGAAAGAAATGGATTATTCTCCTTGTTGAACAGGAAAAGGTTGACTATTTTAAAAGCAGAGCTTCGTATTTTTTCTGGAGGCAATTGTGCAAACTCCGAAATTTCCTTTGCAACCTCAGGGGTTTCAATAAGATCAAGGAGAACTTCATAACACCGCATGCCTCTTTTGTAAATTTCATCTACAGGAAAGCCTTTCGTAAATTTATCAATGAGGCCTGCTGCTGAGAATATTTCTAACTTTCTGTCTTCGTCCTTGAAAACTCTATACATCTATCCATGCTCTACCAAAAGAATCTTTCTTTTCAGGGAACTATTGATACCTGCATAACAAGTCCCCCCAATTGGTCATTGACCCGAAAATACCCCTCTTTGGAAAAGAAGGGAAGGGGGGATTACTTATTTTCATACGCCCTTGTGAGCATATAGATCATGATAATTCCCCCGAAAGCATTCGGGGAATCCAGAAACAGAGCATGAGAAAATGTTGAAAATATCGACAGATATAGGACATTAGTTTTACATGAATCAATAATAAAAGAAAGGAATTACTGTTCCTGATCCTTGAAATATGAAGAATAATAGGAAGAATAATAATAATTATAAGAACCATACTTAAGGTCTTGCTTTTTAACTCCGTTTAATACGACTCCAAGGATTTTAGCATTAATGCTTCTGAATACCTTTTTTATCTCTATTAATTCATTCTTCGTTGTTTCACCAGCTTTTACAACTAAAACTGTTCCTTTAACAAGCTTGCTGAGATAGATAGCATCAGGTAGCCCCATTACAGGAGCGGAGTCTAAGATAACAAATTCAAAGGCTGATTCTAAAGCATAAATTAAATCTTGCATTCTTGTTGATCCTATGAGTTCAGATGGATTCGGGGGGATAGGCCCTGACGTTATAATACTGAGACCTTTTACAGAAGTTGATTTTATCAGTTCACCATTGGTACCATCAAAATCAATATTGCCCGAAAGGAAAGTCGAAAGACCAATCGAATTCTTTAATTTAAATGCATGGTGAAGCTTTGGCCGCCTTAAATCGGCATCGATGATTATCCCACTTCCTAATGACTCCAGAAGTGCCTTGGCAATATTTACGCAGATTGTGCTTTTACCAATTTTTTCTCCCGGACCTGTGACAAGTATTGTTTTCGGAGGTTTCGATGCGGACGATAATAATATAAATGCACTAATAGATCGAAAAGCCTCTGCAACAGGAGTTACTTTCTCTGGATATACAATCGTTGGCAACTTTGAAGAATCGGATTCTTTTTGTAACAGAGTCGTTTCAGGTGCGGGAAGATTAACCCTCCTCTTAACATCGTTAAAATCTGGAATCATCCCGAGCGTTGGAAGACTCACCCCCTTTTCGATATCTTCAGTGTCTTTCACACTATTGTCAAAATATTCAACTAAAAAGGCCAACCCAATGCCCCCTATGAGCCCGAAAACAATTGACAAAAGAAGATTAACGGGTACATCAGGTTTATAAGGTGTTTTTGGAAATATAGCCCTATCAAGAACCTGAATATTTGTTGCACTGCTATTAGCAGAGACACCTACCTCATTAAACTTTTTTAGTAAACTATTATATAATTCTTTGTTAGCATCGACTTCTCTTTTGAGCACCTCAAATTGAGCGGCCGTGTCCTGAAAGGAAAGGACATTCCTTTTTTGTGCATTAAATGCTCTTGTAAGATTTTCTTCTTTCTTGAGAGAAGCATTATAATCAGACTCTAAAGAAGCAACAATTTTAGACGACTCCTTTTCAATTCTGTTTTGAATTGTATCTATCTGGCTTTTTAAACTTTTCATTTTTGGATAGTCAGGTGTATATATTTTTGAAAGATTAAAATATTCTGCCTCTAAAGTGGCCATCTCTCTTTTGAGCCCCAGTATTAAAGAATTATTTAAAATAGCAGGGTTATTTGCTCCTGATACCTTTACTTCTCTGTATAAAGCCTCCTTTTGCATCCTTTCAGTTGTGATACTGTTCAAAGCAGCAGAGATGTCAGAAAGTTTTTGCGTGAGTAAACTTACGTTATCTTTATCCAGGATTATCTCTTTTTGTGAAGCATATTTATTCAGTTTTTGTTCAGAGTCCTCCATCTTTTTCTTCACAATTTCAATCTGCTTTTCAAGGAAATCCCTTGCATCCTTGCTCGCACCGACTCTGCTTTCTAAATCAAAAGCAATGAATGTTTGAGCAATTGCATTGGTAACGTTCATGGATATTTCAGGGTTATGAGATATAAAACTCACCCGAACAAGCTGGGAGTTCTTGACAGGAGTAATTTCAAGTCTTCCGATCAGGGCATTAATGACACTGTTTGGTATTTCATATTTCACAGGACTGTTTGGCAATTCATCTTTCTTGGGTATATTAGAATTAACAGGTTTTTTCTTTGCAGGATTCTCAGGAGCAATAAAAGAGTATAACTTTACTATGATACCTATTGTGTTGTCAAATATGAATCCTTTCACTTTATCAAGTATGCTTTCAATGGGCATAAAATCATTATTCTTATCCAGATTTAGGTTTCTAATCACACTTTCTGCAAGACTTCTGCTTTTAAATATCTCGTATTGAGTCTGATAATAGTCAGCACCTGATGTCATAAACTGGCCCGAAAAGGGAAGGACATTTGGAGTATCTTTATCAATTTTTACAACAGCAGTAGATTTATATAAAGGCGTCATCATAAAAGTTAAAATTAAAGTGGTAACAACAACAGAGATTAAAAAGGCCAGAACAATTTTCTTTCTTTTAAAGATAACATTTAAATAATCTCTTAAATGGACCTCTTCTTCAGCTTTATCACTGAGATATTCTTTCAGATATTCTAGATGCGTAGAAAGAGGTAAATCCCTTTGCTCATATTTTTTTATTTCATATTGATGTCTTATGTCATCATCTTGATGTTTTCTCATTTAACACCTCTCTAAACCCACTTTAAACACTCTTTTAAGATAGAAATAGAAACCCATAAAGCTAATAGGGGCGTGCTCCTAAACTAAAGATACCAAAATTGAGAGTGGCTGCAATCCCTTTTATGAAGCTTTTAATGCCGCTTCTGGAAATAATTATAATGTCTTTATCTTTAATTTCAACATCAGGACTCTTCCCGCCTAATATAGAATCGTAATCTATTGCAATCACTTCTCTTTCTGGTTTTCCATTATCCCTATAGATTTTCATATCAGAACGTAATGCCTCATAATTTAGTCCCTTTGCCATGCTTATAGCCTGCGTAAATGTTAATTTACTTTTTAACTGGTATGAACCAGGACTCTGGACAGCTCCGTCCACAAAAAATATTCCAGCCTGTGGAACATGTAATACATCCCCAGAATATAGTGGTATATTTAAATCAAAATTTCCTTTTATTAATAGTTGACTCAGATCTACAACCGTTTTTTCGACATGTTGGTTGTCTTGATGATTATTCCCAGAAGTCCTTTGTAAGATACATATATCTCCTGCATCTTGATTTAACCCTCCGGCCATTGAAAGCAAATCAAGAAGAGATCTCTGTCCTGTAACATAATAGACACCAGGATTTTTCACTGAACCTAACACTGCGATCTGCTGGCTTCTATACTCTTTTATAAATACGCTGACCACAGGCTCTGTCAAATACTTTTCTAATTTTTTGCAGATAAGGGATTCAACTTCATAAACAGTAAGTCCAGCAGCCTCGATCTTGTCAATTAAAGAAAGCTTTATAAAGCCTGAAGCACTAACACGCGCTACTGTGTCTAACTCACTTGCCTGAAAAACTTTAATTTCAAGCAAGTCCTCGGGTCCTATCTTGTAATCAGCAGTAGAAAATGTCTTTTTTTGAAGTTCAATACTTTTTTGAGTAAGTTCCATATTTAATTTTTCAGCTTTTGTTCCAGATGAGGTCTGTTGTATTAGCGTTGATCCTGGTCGAACAGCATTGCCTGTGCCTGCGCAAGAGGTCAGCAATAGTAGAAGAAAGACCATTGTTATAATAATACCTTTGAAAAGTTCATCCTGTATTGTCTTGTGCGTTATCATCTCATCTTTCCCCTTCCAGTAGCTAATGCGCTGCTACTTTTTATAATACATCTCAATGTTATGTAATGAAAGTCATAGTATTCTAAAAATCTGTTGTCGCAATTACAGGAGAAAACCTTCATCCTTTTGTCAGAAAATCTCCTTGAGATTCAGTTTCCTCATTTAAAAACCGTTCTAAAGCCTTCAGTGCTATGCAAACGGAGTATTCTGACCAACAACTCTCCTTCCGGCAGTAACTCCTCTGCGCTTCTTCTCCATCTCTGATCTCATGAAATTTGCACTGAAAACAAGGCTTAATAAGCATGGTTACTATCTATATTTTACCAATCCTCCGCTGTTGTTTTTGCCATATGCGTTATTCCATATATAAAACTGTCTTATCCTTACCTTCCTTCTTCCCTTTATAGAGCGCCCTGTCTGCATTCCTTACCAGATTCTTCATGCCCCTTCCATCAGATGGGAAAGTCGCTACTCCTGCAGTGATGGTAATATGCTCTTTTGGAAAAGTCCTCCATGTGTGGGGCAATTGTTCTTTGACAGATTTCCTTATACGTTCAGCAACAAAGAATGCCTCATCTTTCTCTGTTTGTGGCATGATAATCGCAAATTCTTCCCCCCCAAATCGTGCTATGATGTCAATAACACGTGTGCTCTCCTTTGCAATATTTGCAATATTCTTCAATACCTCATCTCCTGCAAGATGGCCTTCTGTATCATTGAAGAGTTTGAAATCATCTATATCAAGCATGGCAACGGAAAAAGAGAGATTGTGGCGCTCTGAACGCTGGAGCTCTTCAAAAAACCTCTCCTCAAAATAGCGCTTGTTAAAAAGACCTGTCAAAGAGTCTGTGATGGATAGCTCCTTTAAGTGAGCTACAAGACTGTAGTACATTGACCTTTCGAGTGCAATAGATGCATATGATGCAAAAGAACGGAGTAAAGCCATGTCCTCTTGTGAAAATACCTCTCCTCTTACCTTATCAGAGATATTGAGAACACCTATGGTTCTCTCTCCAATCTTCAAAGGAATGCTTATGAAAGAGCCTGTCTTGTAACTTGGTTTCCTTGGAAGAAGAACTCTCTCGTCCCTTTCGATGTCATATGCCATGAGTGGAACACCTTCACCAAATACCTTTCCCGCAACTCCTTCCCCTATCTTGATCCTTATCTCCTTGAAAAGCTTTTTGTTGATCCCCTTCGCAGCTTTTATGGTAAGATAGGACTTGCCATTTTCGATCAACATTAAAGAGCCCCTCTCCGCATCTGCTAGATGTACTGACATATTCACTATAGTCTCATAAAGCACCTCTGGTTCTTTTACCTCATTAAGACGTGTAGTGACCATATCCAATATATCTATATGCTTCTTGCGTTTGTCATAACTATCATAGAGTTCTATGAGTCTCAAGATGAAAGCTACAACCTTACACAACTCTAAGATGATATCTGCATCCTCCTGAGAGATATGGGAGTTAAAAATGCCCAAGACTCTGACTACCTTATCTTTTGCCATAATAGGAAATGCATGGATAGATGTAACCTCATCAGGTAAACCCAATCGCAATATCTCCATCACGTCCTCAGAGTATATCGGTCTTTGCTTTTCAGCAGTCTCGGATAGAATGCCTGCTCTCTTTAATTTCAGTGATTGCAGAGGCCCTCTCAGCCGACCCACAGCCCTTTGTGGACTGAATGTGTCATCATCTTTGACCATGATTGAGACACTATCGGCATTGAAAAGGAAAAGGAGGATATCAGCTAAAATGTTATATACCTCATCCACCTGCATATCGAACTCTATATCTGAGATGAGGCTCAGGATAGTCTTTGTTAATCTATATCTCTTCTCACTGAGGCTGCCTTCATAGCTATACCTGAGAAGGAGATTAAGCATAGATTGGATATGCCGAGCAATCTCATAAAGGGTTATATAATCTTTGACAATAATCTCATGAGACCAAGATTCAAGTTGTTCTGGTGGCAGGCCATAAGACTGACCATCTCTTAGATAAAAATCCTCAAATTCCTTTAAGGAAAGGTATATACCACTGCCTGTTACAACAAAGATGACGTTATTAATGCGTACAGGCACAAAGAAATAGTGCTGCCCTGCAGGGCCCTTGAGGATAGAGACATCCCTTTTATGGATTGCCTTCTCTATGCAATCCTTGAGAAAATCATTATATTCATCTCTACCTTTTGGAGACGCCTTAAATGCTGACAGGAATTTATCTTCAACGACCGGGGGCACGATGATATTCCCTTTCTCGCCATAGAGTGAAAGGGAAAGGCCTACGAGCTTTGACAGATGGGCCAGGACAGAAGATATATTATTGATATCAATAATCTCGAGCACTTGTTTTATCTCACTCATTATTTTAGAGTTTTATATCGAAAGATTCTATTGAGTTTCTTATTATCATTAGGACTAAAATTTCTACAAAATATTAAGACCGTTTGTGTCAGACATGTCACAACTCACTATCTGTTTGACTAAGGATCTGAACTCTTGATAATCGAGAGGCTTTACCATGCAGTATGAATTGTTGAAACCCTCCAGGAGATTGATAAAAGCTCGGTTAATATGGTCAGTCAATATGATGGTGGGGAGATTCGTTTTCTTTATATTCTCGAACAAAAAATAACCAAAGGGATAGCTTGTTATTATCAGCCCAAATTCCTTATTGTAAAACCCCGGTAACTTGCCTTCATGGTCTCCGAATATCTCTGTCTTGAATCCTTCATGTTCAAGAATAGCTGAACAGATGCGCGAGAATCTGTTTTCATCAATTATTAATATCTTTTTCATAAGAGGCCTCGCTACATAAGAGTATTGGGAGAAACGCTTTGAAAATGATTAACATGTTTATACATTGATAACTTCACTCACACTTTTTATACTACCTTTCCAAAGGTAGAGGGAAATTGGTTCAACAAGCAATGCTCCGCCTTCTCAGTTACATTTGTAACCGAGAAGGTAATGTAGGTCATCGCGAATCGCATTTTAAAAAAGGAATAGCGTATAGGAAAATAGTGCTTCTATAGATGACAGAAACTAATTATCAGCACAAACGCTGATTGCTATACGCCTCCTTTATCTGTTAAGCGCTAAACACTATCTCATCTTTAAATACTTTCAATATCATCCGCGTAAATCTTCACACCCACACTTCTGCCGAGAAGCTTTATATTAACCAGAAATACATATTGGTCTTCTTTCTTCTGCAGAATCCCTTCTGCACCTTGAAAAAGTCCTCTCCTCACTCTCACCCATGTTCCTTCCTTGAGATCAGGATAGATATCAAGTTCTTTCCCGCTGTCGATCAAAAGTCTCAAGGAATTTATCTCTTCAGGGGGTACCGGCGCTGGGTGACCTAATTCAACAGAAATAAGGGTTACAGCTCCTCTTGTCTTGAGCACATCCAAAAACCCTTCTGGATTCGGGTAGATGTGGACAAAGAGGTAGCCAGGGAAAAGTGGGAAGTTCACGAGTTTTTTTCTGTCTTTCCACTGTCTCCACTTCTTTACAGCAGGCAGAAAAGTCTCAATCCCTTTCTTCCGCAATTCACTATCAGTAAAAAACTCATGCCTTGCTTTAACATATAAAGCAAACCATTCCATTAGCTACCTATAACAGCAATGATTATACCAACCTTAAAGACACTGCTTTAGATTAAGTGTACATATTCTACCTGAGGAGGAAACCAATAGTATGTAGGACATTGACTTAGGCGTCTGTCAGTTTTTGTCTTACAAGATTATTAAAAAGCCCATAAATATTCTTTAAAAATAAATATTATTCTTTTAAAAATTTTTTATACAATACCGCGAAGAAAAGTAATTCAGTATTTTCTAAAAATATTTTGGAAAAATAAATTATTATGAAGAATTTTGGTGGGAATATATGTATCTTATGGAAACAACTGTTTTTGGAATATTGTATCTAATGGAGACAATTTAAAGGAGCTGAAATTCCCTGAGTCTTTTATAAAATGCCTTTCTTGATATTCCGAGCGCCTTGGCAGCCTTCGACTTATTTCCTTTACACTCTCGAAGTGATTCCTTTATCGCCTGGGCTTCCAAATCCTTTAAGGTTTTCTTCGAAAGGGTCTCATTTTGTTCTTGATGAGATAAAAACTCCTCAGGCAATTCTTTTATGGTAATCATGCGCCCCTTAGCCAGAACAATTGCCCTCTCAATAACATTTTTGAGCTGTCTTATATTTCCAGGCCAATGGTAGCTCTGTAATATCTTCATTACCTCATCTGATACCGTAAGCGCTTTCTTTTCCCTTATACAGAATTCCTTAACAAATTCTGCTACAAGAAGAGGAACGTCAGGGGATCTTTCTCTCAGAGGTGGCAAATTTAACTGTATAACGTTTATCCTGTAAAAGAGATCTTCTCTGAAATTATTAGACTCAACCACCTTTTTGAGATCACGGTTGGTGGATGATATAAGCCGAAAACTTACCTTTATCTTTTTGTTACTCCCAAGTCGCTCGATCTCATTTTCCTGAAGAACACGCAGCAATTTCGCCTGAAGCCCGATTTCAAGCTCGCCTATCTCATCAAAAAAGAGTGTACCGCCAGAGGCTTCTTCAATCTTCCCGATCCTTCTTGCTACAGCACCAGTAAATGCCCCCTTTTCAAAACCAAAAAGTTCTGACTCCAAGAGTTCTCTCGGGATAGCAGCGCAGTTCACGGCAATAAAAGGTTTGTCTCTTTTTGCACTGCTATAATGGAGGGCCTTCGCAATTAATTCTTTTCCCGTGCCTGTTTCACCATAAATAAGGACACTACTTGCTGAATCCTTTACCGCCTCAATAGCGTCAAATATTTTGAGCATTTGGGGAGTATTGCCGATAATACGGATATGGTTTTCTTCGCCCGCGAGTCTCTGCTTCAGGATCTCAAGCTCCTTTTTTAAAGAGCGTTGCTGTAATGCCTTCGCAATAATGCTCCTGAGTTGTAAATAGTCGGGGGGTTTAATGAAATAATAAAAGGCGCCACGCGTCATTGCATTTACAGCAGATTCAACTGTTCCATAGGCTGTAAGAAAGATAACAGGGATATCAGGATAATTTTCTATAACATATTCGAATAATTGCATCCCATCCTTTCCTGGCATTTTGAGATCCGTGACAACAACATCGATATCCTTCTTAGAGATTATTTTGATCGCTTTTTCCCCATTTGAAGACTCAACGACATTATAACCTGCATCTGAAAGTATCGCAGATAAGACCTTCGTAGCATTTGGCTCATCATCAACGACTAAAACTTTTCCGTTGTTATTCGTATCAACCATTTTTATTTATGGGAACATACAGCTTTGCCGTTGTGCCCAAGCCTCTTTGACTTCTTATCTCAAGATGCCCCCCACAGGATCGGAGGATTTCCCGGGTAATAAATAACCCTAAACCTTTTCCTTTGCCGTTAGAGGATACAATCATATCATCACTCCTGCCTCCAGCTATTCCATGTCCAGTATCTGAAACCTCAATTGTTGCAAATTCGATACCAGAACGAAATTCAGACTGGGTCTTTACCATAAGTTTCCCGCCCGAGGGCATAGCCTCTATGGCATTGTTGAGAACATTCAGAATTGCATGTTCGAGGTGGAAAGAATTTATCGTCACGGGATAGGTGTTACCATATTCAAAAACGGTCTCAATGTTGTTAGATTGTGCTTGCAGGGATGTTAAAATCTCGATCCTTTTCAGGAGTAAATTTATGTCTGTTTCAGATAAACCTTTCTCTGAAATAGAAGTACTGAGAAATTTAGCGATGAAGTTATCGAGCCGTGAAATCTCTTCCTCTATTATCCTTGTAAACTCAATGAGTTTCTTCTCACTGGCATATTTTTCTCTGAGATACACCACAGCTCCCTTTATTGCATTGAGGGGATTTCTCACACCGTGGGCAAAGGTTGCCGCAATCTTGCCAATATCGAGCAATCTCTGTGATTGTTTCATTCTCTTCCAAACTGTACAGCTTGGGTAGGCACTAATGACGATATTGGCTCCGCTGATTTTGCCCTTAGTATCTTTCAGAGGGGTAACGCGGATAGTCCCTTTCACTTCTCCGCATAGGCAGGTAACATGATACTCGTTCAGTATAACTGGTTTGCCATGCTTTAATGCCTGTATAATTGCATCTTTATTGCCTTTATGTATCCTTGGTATGATCTCATAATAGGGGGCCCCTTGAATCTCGGTAAGGGATTTCCCATAAATTGCTTCTAACTCCCCATTCCACGAGTTAATTCTGAGCTCTTTATCTACACTGAAGGAAAAGCGAACTCTATTCGAATTCTGCGAAGACATATTAGTTTCTCTTTGAAAAGGCAGCGTTTTTATATTTTTTACAATATATAATAAATATTACTAATAAGTCAACTAAACTTGTTAAGAACAGCGGGCATTGATTAGTTATCTTGGTTAATTTAGCACATTGGAACGATTTTTGCAATAACATATGTGTAGCTTTGGTGAAATACCATGGGAGAAAAGGCAAATCTGATAACAGAGTCTTGGGACAGGAGCAGTTCGGAGGAAAGAGAGGAGTTCCTGAGGGAAATACACAAACGGTATGGGTTTGAAAGAATCTGTTTGGCCTTATCCGTCGTAACAAACTGTGAACTAAGGGACAGGTCCTGGTGTAGGGAAACCGAGCGAGGGTATTGATTGCTGTCATAAAGTGCTCGGTTTCTGATATAACCACTTTGTTCCTCCTTCAAACTCATGTTCTGGCTTCTTTAAACCATCAAAGAGGGTCTCGCCATATTCAAAACAATGTTAATTTTCGGGAAAGGGTTTGTCAATCGAGAAAAGGTTTGAATTTTTTAAAACTAAAGTTTTAAATTTCTTTGGAGGAAGGATTAGTCAATCGAGAAACGGGTTCAGTCTTTTTCAATACAGACTAATTTAACCTCTGAAGGCCAGCCAGGGCTCCACCAGAAAGCATTTTTACCCACATAATCTTTGCCATTAGGGAGAGGTCTCCGATAGTGAGATTTACAACATCTCCTATTGTTATAGGCAGTTCACCAGGTATCTTTATGCCCACTCCCTTTTCAGAGAGGTCAAAGGTACGTGCTTCAAAATCCCGATCTTGATAAGAAAAGACAAGGGGAATTACCTTTTCTGTTCGGGATTCCTGCCTCCTATCGGGGCCGTATTTTCCGCTGAAGATAAATCCACAGTAGTTACATGAGTAAAAAGACTCTACATTAGCAGTATATGAAATCTTGTGGCACTTCGGACAGGGAATCCTTAACATTATGTACCTCCTTTCTCGCTGATCGGGTTTAGTATTGTACCTTTAATCCTTTTAAACCCTCGAATGACTCCAATCGGGCCACAGTTTATAGACATAGATAGCAAGCTGAAGTCTATCTGAGACACCAACCTTTTTATAAATTCGATTGCAATGAGACTTCACTGTCTGCTCGCTGACATGAAGCTTCTGCGCAATTTCCTTGTTCCTGTATCCCTGGCAAATGAGGGAGACGATCTCCTTTTCAGCTTCCGTAAGCTTAACCTCTCTCTTTGAAAAGCTCTCGTAAGAAAGAATGTTCCTCATTGTTTTGCGGTCTAACCACAACTCACCTGAAGAAATTGCCTTTGTTGCTTTCCTGAGAAGATATGAATCAGCACCCGGGGGAAGAATTCCAGCCACTCCCTTCGAGACTAAGTCCGCTATCCTCCTATCCGATACAGAGTAAAGCGTCTTGTTGCCTATAATAAGGATTTTTACTTGGGTGTCATTCGCAAAATCCTCAGGAAGGTCACGAAAAATATTAAAGTCAAGAAGGGCAACGTCAGGTTTGATCTTTATGATCTCTCTAAAGTCTGTTCCTTCATTGAATATTCCGACAACATCTATCTCCCTCTCATCTTCGAGAAGCCTCTTAAGCCCTTCTCCAAAAAGGTAGCTATAACATCCTATGGCAACTTTTATTGGCATACGTCTCCAAGACTTAAAAATTCTGCGAATGTATTTAAACCAATATTGGGGTCTTTGTCAAGAAATTGCATATACAATTCTCCCTCAAGTAGGGAAGGAAAAGTTTATATTTATTACAGCCAAGATTTCCGGCAATGTCAATCGAGAAGAAGTTTGAAATTTTTTAAAACCAAAGTTGTAATTTCATTATATTTCCACCTCTGTGTGACAACGTTGCCATCAAATGTCACATGAAGAACTTAACCCAAAAACTGCAGTTAACCTCAAATAATACTTAAAAATAATTCTCCTTT
>CAZLFE010000053.1:0-15134 GCA_964558725.1 uncultured Nitrospiraceae bacterium
TTTCTTCCGCAATTTGTCCAAATAGTTGCTTCTCTGACTGAAAGTAGCCGTACTTCTTGAAACTTGCACCCTTTGTCTTATCAACCTCATAAAATGCTCTAGGATACGTGAACAAACTTGAGAGGGCTGCAAAAGTTAAATTCAATCCGTACTCATGCTTTAAGACTTGAAGTCTGCTCACTATTCGAAAGGTCTGAGCATTGCCCTCAAAATCTGTATACTCCTTAACCTCTTCTTTCAATTCATGATGATTCTTGTCAAAATAATCCGCAAACCAATTTCCTATTGCTTTTTCGCCAAAATGACCAAAGGGAGGATTGCCCAAGTCATGAATTAAAGCAATTGAAGATAGTATGCTTCCAAAATCATCATCATATTTGCGGTTATTTGGTAATCTGTTTTCTCTCATCAATGCTCTTGCGACATCTGCTCCCATGGAACGAGATAAAGTACTAACTTCAAGTGAATGTGTCAATCTTGTTCTGACAAAATCTTTCCTTTCTAATGGGAAAACTTGCGCTTTATCTTGTAATCGACGGAAAGCCGAACTATATATAATTCGGTCGTAATCACGTTCAAATTCGGTTCTTAAGTCTTTAGGATCTTTTTTTGTTGCTGTGAATCTTTTATCATTTAGTAATTTTTCCCAACTAAACATTGCAAAAAACTCCTAAAATCAAGCTTATTTGAAAAAATATCTTAATATATTTTTGCATAAACAGGCCTGAATAAACACACGGCATAAACTTAGCAATATTTTTAAGGTTTCCATGACTTTATCACTTCTTTCGTCTGTATTGTTTGTCAAACTCCCTGATGATATTCGGACTATAGAATTTCTTTTTCGCACTATTGAGGTTCCCGGGATCAAGAGTTTTGTTGTTATCAATCTGTAAAATTCTGGCCTTCAGAAGCAGTTCCCAAGCGTTGACAGCAAGAATCGCGTAAGTCTCTTCTCGATATTCGAAGATCGGTTTATTGTAAACCTCGATAGCTGCAAGCATTGCAGAAATTGACCTATCAAGTATCTGACGTGCTCGTGATCGCATTACAAATCCCCACGATCCGATTTAGTTCTACTTCTTGAAGATGTATATATTTGTACCAGTAATGCTCAATTTTTTCAATAGAGTTGAGTTGCCGAGTAGCAGGTGCAAGACGCATTTTGTAGAATCCTTCTGCGGCAGCAATTAGATAAGAAATTTAACATTCTCTGACTGGTCTGTTCTCATGCGACCTGTGAATATACCTTGACTTCTTTCTCAAGATGGTCACCGAGTTCATCGGCAGCAACATCCAGGTCGTATTGAGCCTGCAAGCCAAGCCAGAAATCTGAGGATGTTCCGAAAAACCGTATATGCATTAGTGTCTTGCAATAATGGTTTTTTTGTTAGAAATCTATCACTAAGTCATTTCTTTGACATAGATTCACTCTTCAAATAAACCTGCCTTTTTAAAAAATCATTATTTTTCAATAAGTTGCTATCAGGCATAGTCTTTGATATGCATTCAATGAAACCTGGCATAAGAGGAGGGAAATATATATGGCAGACGAAACGGTTGATAGCCAATCCGAACAACCTCAGGAGGAAAAACCAAAGAAAAGTAAGAAAAAACTGCTCATAATCATCGCCAGTGCACTTATAGTTTTATCAATAAGTGGCTTCCTCGCCTACACAATGCTCAGCAGCAAAGAAAAAACGGACGAGGTAGTACATAAAAAGGGAGAAAATTCAGGGAAAGCTGTGCTTGTTTCTGTTGACCCTTTTGTGCTGAACCTTGCAGAACAGGGAAGATTCCTGAAGATAGCGATGCAGTTTGAACTCGCTAACGCTTCATACCAGCAAATGGTTGCAGATAACATTCCCCAACTGAAAGATGCAATAATTATCCTTATAAGCAGTAAATCCACAGACTCCATAGCAAGCCCTGAAGGAAAGCTTCAGTTAAAAGATGAGCTACTTCTCAGAGCAAATCAGACTGTAGGAAAAGATATTTTTAAAAATCTCTATTTCACGGAGTTTGTCATACAATGAACAAAATACTCTCACAGGACGAAGTTGACGCCCTCCTCATGGGAGTGCAGTCAGGCGATATAGACACAGAGGCTGATAGGGAAAAGATACCCTCAGGTGTGAGACCCTATGATTTTACAAGTCAGGAACGGATAGTCCGGGGCAGGATGCCAGGACTCGAACTTGCCAATGAGAGGTTTGCGAGGTTCTTTAGAAATTCGGTCTCCACCCTCATTATGAGGTTTGTTGATACAAGAATACATAATGTGGAGACCGTACAATTTGGCGACTTCATGAAAACCATCCCATTCCCCTCGAGCATAAACATATTCAAGATGGAGCCTCTGAAAGGTTATGCGCTCCTTGTGATAGAAGCCCCCCTGGTTTTTGCCTTTGTAGAGTTCTTTTTCGGTGGTAACAATGCACTATATGTCAAATCTGAGGGGAGATCCTTCACACCCATTGAGCAGCGGTTAAACAAAAAGGTGGTTTCAATAGCATTGAATGATATGTCCGCAGCATGGGGCGAGATAGTGCCAATTCAACCTGAACATGTTGGCTCTGAAATGAATCCGCAATTCGTAACAATTGTGACACCGAGTGAGATCGTAATAAAGGTAGAGATCCACGTAGAGGTAGAAAACTTTACAGGAAAGCTTTTCTTTTGCATCCCCTATTCCATAATAGAGCCTATTAAGGAAATACTCTGTTCAGGAATCCGGAGCGAAAAGTCTGAGACTGATCAGAGATGGATTGCCAGGCTGAAGGAGACCATTATGGATTCCTACGTTGAGATAGTAGCAGAGATTGGGAGGGTGGAACTTACTTGTGGCGAACTGATGAACCTTGATATTGGCAGTATCATTAACCTTGGTAAATCTACTTCTGATGAATTTGTCATCAGGGTGGAAGGTGTTCCTAAGTTTCATGGTATGCCTGGTTATAGCAGGGGTAATCAGGCTATAAAAGTAACGAAGATATAATCAAAGGAGATTTCTATGACGCAGGAACAGGCAATGGCTGAAGAGCCAAATTTTGAAGAGTTAAAAACAGATAAGGCTGAAAAGACTGAAAAGACCGCTATGAGGGACATGGAGTTCCTCCTCGACGTGCCACTTGAGCTTACAGTTCAACTGGGAAAGACAAGAATGCTCATCAAAGACCTTTTGCAGCTTGGCCAGGGTTCTATTGTTGAACTGGAGAAGCTTGCAGGGGAGCCAATGGAGATACTGGTAAATAATAAGTTAGTGGCAAGGGGAGAAGTTGTTGTCGTCAATGAAAAGTTTGGTATTCGGTTAACAGATATTCTAAGTCCCACTGAAAGGATAAAACAGCTCAAATGATAGGGGCATACCTACAGATGGCAATAGCCCTGGTTGTCGTCATAGGATTAATCTTTGTTGTTGGAATTCTTCTTAAAAAGAAGAAGGGGAGACCGTCTCTGATAACCGTTCTTGCATATCAGTCATTCGGACCAAGAAAGGGTATCGCAGCTCTTAAAATAGGAGCAGAGATACTCCTGATCGGAGTTACATCAACAGACCTCAAATTGCTAAGAACATTCGATGAAAAAGAACTGGAACCAGAAATAGTGAGGGATATGCATGAGAAACTCAATAAATTGAGAAATATAAAGAAACTTCTTAACGAACAATGAACGTCGATAACCATCTTGTTGAGGTCTTCCTTGTAATAAGTTTCTTATCTTTAGTCCCGGCAATACTTATCATGTTTACTTCCTTCACAAGGATTGTGGTGGTGCTTTCCTTTTTGCGCCAGGCCATCGGTGGACAGCAGATACCGCCCAATCCTGTGATAATAGGTCTTGCTATATTTTTAACCTTTTTCATCATGACTCCAACAATAGACATCATCACAAGGGACGCAATCAATCCCTATATTGATAAACAGATAACCATGCAAGAGGCATTTAAGAGAGCTGAACCACCTGTCAAGGGTTTTATGTTGAAGCAGACGAGACAAAAGGATATAGCTTTATTTTTGAATATAGCAAAGGAAAAGAGGCAATCAAATCCTGCTGAGCTCCCGTTGAAGGTTGTTGTTCCTGCATTTGCTATCAGTGAACTGAAAACAGCCTTTGAAATTGGTTTTCTCATATATTTGCCTTTCCTGGTAATAGATATGGTTGTAGCCAGCATACTGCTTTCAATGGGCATGATGATGCTTCCTCCTGTATTAGTATCACTCCCGTTCAAGCTTCTGCTCTTTGTGCTTGTTGACGGATGGAACCTTGTGATTGGCTCTATTGTGAGGAGTTTTCAATGACGGTAGATGTGATCAAAGAACTCTCTGCCGAGGCATTCAAGACAATACTCTTCGTTTCCGCGCCCGCGCTCCTTGTCAGCATGCTTGTAGGACTGGTCATAAGCCTTTTCCAGGCTGTAACACAGATACAGGAATTTACTTTGACCTTCGTCCCAAAGATAATCGCTGTCTTCGTATGTGTGTTCATTTGCTTCCCCTGGATGGCCAGGGTCTTGATAACCTTCACAACAAACATAATAGAAAAGATACCGATCTATATAAAGTGAAGAACTTCAGGAACCGATTGCTAAATTATAATAATCAAATTGTAAATGCCAAACCTGTTTGCCCCCTGGTGCCTGGTTATCGGAATTGCTTTCATCGTGGATATTTTCGCGGGATATATTCATAATGGATATTTTCGCGGGATATATTCATAACTTTCTCTTTATCCTGCTGAGGGCGGGGATTGTCATAAGTCTGCTTCCATTTTTTGTCAGTAAGAATTTTCCTGCACAGTTCAAGATAGGTTTTGTTATCGCCATAGCTCTTATCCTCACACCTATCGTGGAATTGAATGTCTCAAATACAGCGATACCCCTCCTCGTAATGCGGGAGGTTATCGTTGGAATCATTCTTGGTCTAATGGCAAGGTTTGTATTTTTTGCGGTTGATATAGCAGGTCAAATGGTAAGCAATGCAATGGGGCTATCCATTGCGACTATCTTTAATCCTGAACTTGGTCAGACAACAGAGTTAGCGAGACTTTATGGAATGATAGCTATGCTCATCTTCCTTGCTATGGATGCCCATCATGATCTCATATATGTCTTTGTCAGAAGTTATGAATGGCTCCCTGTAGGGCACATCGATATAAAGAATCTCGCCGCTGAAATAGTCCTGGTTAGCGGCAGGATATTTCTTATTGCTCTAAAGATAAGCGCGCCTGTTGTTGTAGCCATGCTTATCTCGAGTCTGCTTCTGGGCTTTATATATAAGGCAGTTCCGCAAATGAATATCCTTTTTATTGGATTCCCTGTATACATTTTTGTCGGATTTGTCGTGATTATTGCGGGCATCCCTGTCTTTGCGCATGTGATTGGCGGATACTTTAATGGCATTAAAGATGAGCTGGCAAAGATTCTTGCCTTAGCGAGAGGGTAGCCGTGCCTGAACATGACGAAAGAACAGAAAAGGCAACACCGCGAAGACATCAGAAAGCAAGAGAAAAGGGGCAGGTTGCAAGAAGCGGCGAAATCATATCAATGGCAGCCATGGCCGGAATAATCCTTACTTTTTATTCTGCAGGAAACATTTTTATTAAGGATATATCTGTGTTAACAGGGAAACTTCTCGGACTGCAGTACGGGAGAGACCCCGTAACTGTTATGAGACTCACAGCATCTGAAATGATGAGGTTATTGGCGCCCTTTCTGGGAATTACCTTCACGCTTGCCCTGGTCGCTGGTGCATTGCAAGGAGGTTTTCTTGTTAAGCCCCTGAACTTTGAAATGGAAAGGCTTAACCCTATTAGCGGATTTAAGAATATATTTTCCAGACAAGGTCTTGCGGGATTGCTGAAGAGCCTCTTCAAATTTGCTTTAGGAGGAGTTTTATTCTATTACATCATCAAAAAAGCCATAGCTGTTCTCCCCTTTACAGCAGCTATGGATATCAGTGAGATACAGGACATCTCGGGCAAGCTTATAGCCAAAGCCGTGATATATGCATTCACTACCTTTTTTGTTCTTGCAGTTTTTGATTATCTCTATCAGAGATGGAATTTTGAGCGTTCTATCAGGATGACCAAAGAAGAGATAAAGGAAGAGCATAGAGAAACAGAAGGAGATCCCTTAATGAAAGCAAGAATAAAAAGCCTCCAAAAGGAAATGGCACGGAGGCGGATGATGCAGGAAGTTCCAAAGGCGACTGTTGTAATAACAAACCCAACCCAAATTGCTGTTGCCCTGAGATATAAAAAAGACGAGATGTCAGCACCTAAGGTCATTGCAAAGGGTGCTGGTTTCATAGCAGTAAGAATAAAAGAGATAGCTCGAAAATACAACATTCCCATTGTTGAGGACAAGCCACTGGCAAGAGCCATCTATAAGCTCAAACTCAACTCATTCATACCAGAGGAACTATACAGAGCTGTGGCAAAGATACTGGCATATATCTATAAGTTGAGAGGTGTGGCATGAGGGTTATCTTGCAATGAACTTTCTCAAGGTGATACAACAGCGTGGCGATATTTTAGTTGCTGTGAGTGTTGTGGCAATTTTAGGTGTAATGATCCTTCCTGTTCCTCCCTTTATTCTTGATATACTCCTTTCACTTTCCATATCCCTCTCGCTAGTAATAATCATAACAAGTATCTATATCAAAAAACCTCTTGATTTCTCGGTATTTCCTTCAATACTTCTCATGACAACCCTTTACAGACTTTCACTGAATGTTGCATCCACCAGATTGATACTCCTTCGAGGTAATGAGGGTATAGACGCTGCTGGGCAGGTAATAAAATCCTTTGGCAATTTCGTTGTAGGCGGCAACTATGCTGTAGGGATTACGGTCTTTCTTATACTCGTAGTGGTCAATTTTATAGTCATAACAAAGGGTTCGGGAAGGATTGCAGAAGTGGCTGCAAGGTTTAACCTTGATGCGATGCCAGGAAAGCAAATGGCAATTGATGCAGACCTGAATTCGGGCCTTATTGACGAGTCAGAGGCAAAGAAGAGACGATCCCTTATTGCTCAGGAGGCTGATTTCTACGGGGCTATGGACGGTGCCAGTAAGTTTGTAAGGGGTGACGCCATTGCAGGGCTGCTAATAACAGCCATTAATATTATTGTTGGTTTTATCATAGGCGTTCTTCAAAAGGGCATGACTATTTCAGAGGCAGCAAAGACTTTCACCACATTGACCATAGGTGATGGTCTTGTTTGCCAAATGCCAGCCCTTCTCATCTCGACTGCAGCAGGTATCGTTGTGAGCCGCGCAGGAACTGAGACAGATCTCGGAAAGGATATCTCCCGGCAGATCATATTAAATCCAAAAACCCTAGGTACCGCATCAGGGGTAATGGTCATACTCGGGTTAGTGCCAGGACTTCCCCATATTCCTTTTTTTCTCCTTTCTGCTGCATCGGGTGCCTTGGCATATGCTTTAACAAAGCCTGTAGTTGAGGAGAAAGATGCAGAAGCAGAGGCAGTAATGCAAGAGCCTTCACTTGAGACCTTTATGGAGATTGAACCTCTTACATTTGAGATTGGTTACGGACTTATACCCCTTGTCGAATCTGATAGGGCCGAGCTTCTGAGCAAAATAAAGGCAATAAGGAGACAGCTTGCCAGTGAGCTCGGTTTTGTTATTCCAGCAGTACATATAAAGGATAATTTGCAGCTCAGGCCGCATGAGTATAGTTTTCTCATGAGAGGCTTAGAGGTTGGGGGGGGTGAGGTTATGATGGGCCACTCTCTTGCTGTTGCCTCAGCTAAGGCAGAAGCCATAGAAGGAATACCGACAAAAGAGCCAGCGTTTGGCCTGCCAGCCTTCTGGATTAGCAATAAAGAGGTGGAAAAGGCTCAGGTAAAAGGTTACATGGTTGTTGATCCTGCTACGGTAATTGCAACGCATATGACAGAGATGATAAAAGCTCATGCCTGGGAGCTCCTGACGAGGACTGAGGTTCAGAACATATTAGACAATATTTCAAAGAACTATCCAAAGCTTGTTGATGAGCTTATTCCTACCCAGATGACGCTGGGCAGTGTGCAGCGGGTCTTACAGAATCTCTTGAAAGAGAGAGTGGCAATAAATGATAAAGTGACCATACTTGAAAGCCTTCTGGATTATTCACCTTCCACCAAGGATCCAGAGATACTCACAGAATATGTGAGACAGGCGCTGTCACGGTTTATAACCAAGCAGTACCTGTCTGCTGATGGAGACATGAAAGTTATGACGCTGGATCCGAGGTTTGAGAGAGAGATCTCGCTGGCCATAGAGACAGGTGGTGTAATAAGCCCCGACGTTGTTAGCAAGTTAATCAGGGCTATAGAGAATGCTCTTGCAAGAGATTCAATGAAAGGTGCCCTGCCAGTTATGCTTTGCACCTCACAAGTCAGGAGATTTCTCAGGAAAATCACCGAAAGGTTTCTTCCGTCTCTGGTCGTTCTTTCAAATGCAGAAATTTCTCCATCGGTAAAACTATCTATAACAGGGGTGTTGAGATATGAAGATTAAGAAATTTAAAGCAAAAACTTTTACCGAAGCACTGGGGTTAGTGAAAAAGGAATTTAGTGAGAACGCAATCATCTTATCAACAGAAGAAAGAAAAGGCATCAGACCCTTTGTGCAGATCACGGCAGCAGTGGATTATGAGATAAGTCACGAGAGAGGTGAGGATGCGGCAGAAAGAGTAAATCGTAAAAGCAACAATAGCATAGCGTCACAGAAAAGCAGTGCGGAAGTAGTGAACCATAAGCATTGCAAGCTTCCCGAAGTTCATGCACCACAACAACTGTCAACAGAGTTTCAGTACCTTAAGAGCACGCTCACAAACGAGATTAAAAATGAGATTGGAAATCTTCGTGAGATGATTGAGGGCATGAGAGATTATGGTCTTGAGATGTCACTGCCCACAAACAAAAAGATGATATTTCATTTTCTCAGAGAGAGGTCAGTGCGGGAGAAGTTCGCCCTTCGCCTCTCCGAGAACGCTAAGGATTTAAATGATATCCCTTCATTACTATCAGCTGATATAAAAGTAAAAGAACATAATATTTTGAATGGGTTCCCCCCAAAGTCGCAAGACCGTTTGGAATATAAAAAAGCTATTATGGTCATAGGTCCAACAGGTGTAGGAAAAACTACGACCATAGCTAAACTCTCAGCCAGTGCGATAAAAGATGGCAAAAGGGTCGCCATTATCAATCTCGATACATACAGAATAGGAGCAGTTGAACAGATGAGGATATATTCGAAGATCATGGGCATACCATTGTCCATTATCGCTAACCCCAGAGACCTGAAAAACAGCCTTGTAAATTTTGCAAAGAGCAGGGACATTATTTTTATAGATACCTCGGGAAGAAACCCTAAAGATGAGACATATATCAATGATCTGCTTGAAATATCCCAAATCGAATTTCCTATTGAGCTGCATCTTCTCATGAGTGCAAGCTGTGATGATGAATTCATGATAGAGGCATATCGATTTTATAGAAGATTACCCATTGACTACATTTCTTTTACAAAGGTGGATGAAGCTGTAAGATTTGGCTCGCTCTATAATCTTCTCCTCATCTATCAAAGGCCCGTTGCATATATAACAACTGGCCAGAAGGTTCCAGACGACATCGAATTCGTAACAGTAAATAAGCTTATCAATCTCATATTAAGGAAAGGAAATTGCGAATGCTGAAAGAAAGAAATGAGAAGAAAAAATATGTGAAGACGATAGCAGTTGCAAGTGGAAAAGGTGGTGTTGGGAAGACCAATGTAGTTGCGAATCTTGCTATAGCAATAAAAAAGCTTGGTAAAGACGTGCTCGTGATGGACGCTGACCTCGGACTCAGCAGCATTGATGTTCTCCTTAACGTGGCACCGAGATACACTATACAGCACGTGCTTAATGGTGAAATGAAATTTCAAGATATCCTGATTAATGGGCCACAGGGAATAAAGATACTGCCAGCAAGTTCAGGAGTGCAAGAGTTAACAGCCCTTAATGAATTTCAGAGGTTACGGATACTGGAGGAATTTGATTCCCTCGAAAGCGATATAGAAGTCCTCCTCATCGATACAGCCCCGGGCATATCAGAAAATGTGGCATTCTTCTGTATTGCAGCACAGGAGATCATCGTCGTTACATCACATGAACCAACAGCATTGACAGATGCTTATGCATTGATCAAAGTGCTCTCTACCAGGTATCAGGAAAAAGAATTTTATATCATCGTAAACTCAGTAAAAAATTCCGGAGAGGGGTTTGAGGTTTTCAGAAGACTTTCACTTGCAGCCGAAAAATTTCTGAATATCTCTCTCGATTATCTCGGATATATACCCTGTGACGCACATGTGCAGGAGGCGGTAAAGGCACAGAAAGCGTTTGTTGATGCATACCCAAATAGCGTTGCAGCGAGACAGATTTTTGAGATTGCATCAAAAGTGTTAGGTCCGAATAACAAGGTTAAGGGGACACTGCAGTTTTTTATAGGAAATTTATTGGCAGCTTCACCTCTAGTCTACCAAGGTAGAGGAAATGATAGGGCATAAGACAGAGCTGAGCGACGAAGAAAAAGAAAAGATAATCAAAGACTTTCTGCCATTCATAAAATACACTGCTTACAGACTGGTATGGAGATTACCTCCGCAGCTTACCGAGGAAGACCTTATCAGCGTTGGGATAATGGGTCTTTTGGATGCTCTTAGCCGGTATAGAGAAAATGAAGCGAAAATAAAGACCTTTGCAGAGTACAGAATAAAAGGAGCAATGCTGGATGAACTCAGATTGCATGACTGGATACCGAAATCCATGAAAAAGAAGATTGCCTCCGTTGAGAAAGCATATCTTGCACTTGAGAAAGAAAGGGGGCAGTCGCCAGAGGCAGAAGAAATTGCGGAGAAACTGAATATCACACTGGATGAATACTACAAAATTCTCCGGACTGCACATGCTGGAAGAACCCTGAGGTTTGAAGAGTTCAACAAAAAAATGAGCGAAGAAAATGGTTTGGATCTGACAGAAAGCATCCCTGATCCTCATATGAAGACTCCCCTGGAAATATACGAAGATAACAACAAAAAGGCATTACTCGCAAGCCTCATTGATAAGCTGCCGGAACGAGAGAAGATAATTCTTTCCCTGTATTATTGGGAGGGAATGACAATGAAAGAGATAGGCAAGGTGCTGAACCTGACAGAGGGGAGGATATGCCAGTTGCACAATCAGGCATTGATGAGACTGAAAACAAAACTAAGCAGTATAGGTTTGCATATTAACGCAAAAACCAATGGAAAGCTCACCTTTTCACAGAACGATTGAACCTGTTGATGCTTCCCTATGCTGGCTAAACAAGCCTAATTCGCTCCATACTGTACCGCATAAGGTTGCCATAATCTATATGAATAAAAAAACAATCCAGCTAATAGGCAAGGTTTGCTGGATTGCTAATGTCTCCTTATGGCCTATAAAGAGAAAGAGTCTTAAAGTTTCTCTCTGCAAATTCCGATATGTATAGAAATATGGCTATAGCAAAGAAAAGGTTATCAAAACTTATCAATGACCTTTCGAATCCAGATCCTTCTAAAAGACGCTCATCAGCAGAGGCTTTATCCAGCAGTGATGAAAGGGCTATATATCACTTGATTAAGGCGTTGAGAGATGAAAGTCCAGGAGTCCAGGATGCCGCAATGCGGTCTCTCATCTCATTAGGGGGTGAGGTTACGGCACATATGGTATTGCCTCTTTTGAGGGATGAGCCATATCTCAGAAACACCGCAACGATCATCTTAAAAGAGATAGGAAGAGATGCCATCCCTTTGCTCAAACCGTTTCTCAGGGATAAAGATAGCGATATCCGCAAGTTTGCCGTTGACCTTATCTCAGCGATTGGATACTGCACCTATCCTGAAGAATTAGCCCGGAATTTACAAGACGACCCTAATATAAATGTGCGGGCATCAGCTGCAAAGGCAATCGGCAATCTTCAATACAAAGAAGCATTGCCTCAGATGATAGACGCCCTAAAAGGTGATGAATGGGTCTGTTTTTCAGCCCTCGAATCTCTTGCAATAATGAAAGAGGAATCTTCAATAGAACCTATTATATCACTGCTCGATCATCCCTCTGAGGCAGTTCGATATGCAGCCGTGGACGCGCTCGGCAGGATAGGTTTTCCCCGCTCGAGCGATGCCCTCATCAAGCACTTGCAAAGAACAGAGGGGTTTGAAAAAACGGCTGCCATAAAAAGCATTGTCCAGATCGGCGTTACTCCTTTAATGTCAGAGGTCTCTTCTATGCTCATAGATATGTTCAGCAACGGTGATTGGGACGAGAAGCTCATTGCCCTGAAAGGCCTCTGTGATTTAAAAGAAGAGAGGGCTATCTATCGCATAATTGATGTTGCCGGTTCCCTTGATCCATCGGAACCGCAAGCTGAGGAGAGACTATCTTACATCAAAAATATGTTATTGCAATTTGGATGTTCCGATGCTCTTGTCGACACCCTGAATAGTCCTGCCATTCGGTATCGAGGAAAGAAGATTGCCATAGAATTACTCGGGGATTTGAAATGTGAGAAGGCGATTCCACATCTCATAGGACTGATTGGTAGCAACCTCAGAGACATAAAGCGAGCGGCTACAAAAGCTCTTGGTGATATCAATAACGAAGATACGAGACAGGCGCTCGTTGATGCTATTGATGATGAAGATGGACATGTCAGAAGGGAGGCAGTCGCTGCATTAGGAAAGATAGGTGACAAGACATCATTTCAGCCCATCTTGAAACTGCTTTATGAAGAACACTACAAAGATGTCATAGATGAGGCTGTAAAGGCTCTTCTTACGATTGATTCAGCAGCTTTATGTTCACACATCAATGCATATCCAGAATATGTGAAAGAAGCCATAAGTAAATATTCTAAGAATATTGATATTATGCTCTCTCTTTCACATGATAAGAGTCTTAAGGTCAAGGTTACTGCGCTATCAAAACTCGGGATGATCCAAGATAAGAGAGCCACTGAGAGACTGACCGAGGCCATACAGGACGGTGAACCCGAAGTCAGAAGAGCCGCTATGATGGCAATGAGTGAACTGCATTGCTGCCATGAAGAAGTAAAGTCAGCGTTACATGATAAAGACACATGGGTCAGGCTTTACGCTGTGAAGTCACTTGGCCACTCCTCGCAAAAGGATATGATTAAAATTCTTATCCCTATGCTGTCAGATAAGGAGATTCCTGTTGTCCTTTCTACCATTGATGCTTTAGTCCGACTCGGAGGGAAAGAATCATCGAGCATACTGCTCCCCCTCCTGAATCACGGCGAAAAAGTCATTAGAGAAAAAATCCAGCAGGTTATTGACAGCTCGGACCACTCTGACACTGTCGAAAGATAAATAAGAAAATTAAATAGAACGATTTGACAATGGAAATTGTGCTACAGGATGAAACATTTAAACAATTGAGGGACTTCATATACGAGAAGGTCGGCATCTTTATACCCGATACAAAGAAGTATTTTCTTGCAAACAAGCTCCTGACAAGGATCCGGGATGAAAACCTGCGTAGCTTTGAAGATTATCTTTACCTCGTAAAATATAGCGCGAATGGTAGTGAACTTTCGAGACTCTATGATTCCATTACAACAAATGAGACATTCTTTTTCAGAGAGCCCCAGCAGTTCGATGTCCTTTTTAATTTTGTACTTCCTGAAATTACCGGAATGAAAAAGACAAAAAAAATAAAGTTGTGGTCGGCAGCCTGTTCTACGGGAGAGGAAGCATACACTATTGTCATGATGTGCGCTGAAAAAAAACCTGATATACGCATGGATGTATTCGCATCCGATATCAGTGACGCTGTGCTGGCATCCGCTATGAAAGGTGTATATAACTCATATTCAGTGAGGAACGTGCCGGAGCTTTATCTCAAAAAATATTTTAGATCGCATGATCAGAACTATGAACTTGATGCTTCTGTGAAAAATGCTGTCAAATTCATGAGCATAAATCTTACCGATGAGAAAATAATGAAGTCCATGTGCGACATGGATGTTATATTTTGCCGTAATGTTCTCATATATTTTGATGACAAGGCAAAACAAAAAGTTGTATCGCTGTTATATGACAGTCTCAGGCCCGGGGGTGTTCTCTTCACAGGATCAACTGAAAGCCTCCACAATATAACACGGGCATTCAAACCTACCATTACTAACAAAGTTATCGTTTACAGGAGGACATAACGCCATGAAGATTATGGTGGTTGATGATTGTCAGACAACACGAAAACTCCTCGGTTTTTATTTGAAGTCCAAAGGGTTCAACGTGGTATTTGCAGAAAACGGTCTGGATGCATTGGAGAAGCTTGCAGGAGAAGATATTAATATCATATTGTCCGATCTGAATATGCCGTACATGGATGGCATCGAGTTCTTGAAAACGCTCAGGTCTGATCCAAATATGCTTGATATGCCTGTTTTTATGATCACGACAGAAGATGATCCTGAAGAGCGGGAAAGGGCAATCAGATCTGGCGCCAATGGGTATATGGTAAAACCAGTAACTTGTGATGACGTATTAAAAGTAGTAAGAAACATTCTCAAAGAAGCATTTTCACAGGGAGGTCCCCATGATTGATCATAAAACGAAGATTCTGGTTGTTGACGATTTTTCAACAATGAGACGCATTGTAAAAAATGTCCTCAAACAACTGGGCTTTGAAAATATTGAGGAAGCAGAAGACGGGCTTCAGGCGTATACAAAATTAAAAGCTGGAGGCTTTGGTTTCGTCGTCTCGGACTGGAATATGCCCAATATGGACGGCATTTCCTTCCTTAGAGCTGTTAGAAATGACCCTGAATTAAGAGATATGCCCTTTCTCATGGTTACGGCTGAAGCAGAGAAAGAGAAGGTTGTAGAGGCTATAAAGGAGGGAGTTAATAACTATATAGTCAAACCATTTACTGCAGAGGTGTTAAAAGAGAAGATGGACAGGGTATTCGAGAAACTGAATAAATAGGGCAAGGGTCATGGGTCAAGAAAAAAAAGGCTTCAGACAATTAACGGTTTGGCCATGCCCCTTGTCCCTAAAGTGGAGAAGATATGCTTGATGATATGGAAGAGATA
>CAZLFE010000054.1:0-14859 GCA_964558725.1 uncultured Nitrospiraceae bacterium
GGTTAGTAGGATCATCGAAACAGTCACAGAGAAAATGAATCTTGTAGGCCACTGCGGACAATCTTTCCTCGGCAGTTATCCCTCATCCCACAGAATGACCAGCGAATTAGCCATCATTTTTTGGTTGTAAGAAAATTCCCTACATAAAATTCAGAATAATTCTGACAGACAAAACAAACAAAATATATAAAAAATAGGGCATAGAGAACCGAGATGGAAAACAAACGACCCTTTTTTGGAAGGGGTGAGATCCCCTATGCCCGTGTAAATAAAACCTATATCTTTTGGTTCACATGGTTAAGATAAATCTTTTCTAAAAGAGAAGAAGGTTCTTATCTTTTGTTAACCTTATTTGTTTCGAATCATTGAAAGGCAAAGGATGGCTAGGCTTGATGCCAGAGTTAAAACAGAACTGCCTGCATGGATATCCTCTCAGAGTGGGGGAGAAGAACAGAAGACAACAATACGTGAATTAAGTCTCAGTAGTCTTCTCATAGATAATAAAACAAATAAATACCCGGAAACTTTGTTCATCAGGATTACACTCCCTAAAGGCAGTGAAGTGAAAGTGTTTGGAAATATTGTTCGCAGTTTTGATTTTCGCTCAGCAGTTCAATTCTATTTTCCTGAACAGGCGATTTTAAAGGAACTGTGGGAAATAATAAAGGATAGGATACAACACTTTCATATTTGTCCCTATTGTGACCATAAAAATCAATCATATGCAGAGCACTGCAACAATTGTTCATTGTATATAAATTTCAGGGATCAACATTATCTTGAAAAACACCTGCAGGAAACTTTTTTATGGAGAATCACCGGCCGAATGAGCAGGCTTAAATCTGATCATATGCAAAGAGTGCTGAATTTTATTGATAGAGAAATACTAACAGAAAAAGGCTTGCCTGTGGATGAACAGTTTGTAGGAACTTCCAGGGCCATGCTTGAGGTTTTTTCGATGATAAGAAAAGTTGCTCCAACTGAAAATGCTGTTCTTATTCTTGGGGAAAGTGGAACCGGTAAGGATCTGGCTGCAAAAGCAATACACGAAAGGAGTCAAAGGAAAAGCGGCCCGTTTGTTATCGTTAACTGCACAGCAATCCCGGAAGGGCTTCTTGAGGCAGAGCTCTTTGGATACGAAAAGGGAGCCTTCACCGGTGCATACATGAGCAGAAAAGGAAAGTTTGAACTGGCACAAGGAGGAACGGTATTTCTCGATGAGGTAGCTGAACTGCCTCTGTCTCTACAAGCGAAACTCCTTAGAGTGTTAGAGGATAAGACGGTGGAAAGATTGGGTGGTAAGAGTGGAAAGAAAGTGGATGTAAGAGTACTCACAGCTACGAATAAAAACCTTGCGAAAGAAGTTGACGAGGGACGTTTCAGGCTGGACCTTTATCACAGGATTAATACCTTTACTATTACGCTTCCTCCTTTAAGAGACAGGGGTGAAGATAAAGAAATAATCGCACAATTCTATTTGAAAAAATTCTGTTTACAGGAAGGTCTCCTCAAACAGTTTTCAAAAAGTGCCATCAGGGCAATCAATCTGTACTCATGGCCGGGGAATGTGAGAGAACTTATTAATAAAGTGAGGAGGGCCATCGTGGTCTCAAACAATGATATGATAACACCTGCCGATCTCTCCATGGAAGTTATTAAACAAATTGAGATCAGTCCGTTGAAGGAAATGAAAGCTGATCTGGAGAAGCAGAATCTTATTGATGTCCTCCACATGACTTCAAACAATATTAGCAGAGCATCAAAGCTTCTCGGTATCAGCCGGCCTACAGTATATGCTCTTATTAAAAAGCATGATCTTCAATTTTCTAAAAGCTTAGATAGTTAATCGATAATCTCACACCAGATCTGAAATACGATTTTTAATTCCACAGTGTATCGGCACTGTCAGTTTTAATATATTCCACTGATAGAAGAACTGTAAAAGCATTTTACGAAAAACATGTAACATTTTTACAGTTGGAGAGGTTGATCCTTGAAAAAACATTGAAAATCAATAAACGTTCTCATGGCATTTCTGTTGCTATTATTCAACACGATGAGAAAATTGCCAGCGTATATTTTTTTACGATCTATTACTACTGTGAGCAAAAATTTATATTACTCCCTCAGTACGAAAGTTAATCGGGAGAAAGTCAAGGGAAGACATAAGGAATCAAAAAAGAGGGTAATCTTGTGGGATGAAAATACAGAGCCAGAAAACAAAGTCGGTAAAAAGGGAACCAAGAAATGAATAATTCAATAGATGTTTCACTGTTGTTTTGCCATAGTTTCCTTCACTCACTAAAAGTCCGCACACCTGCTTAAACTTTCTATCCTTTCTGCTGGCTTATTCATTCAATGCAGCCCCTGGTGTAAAAATGTTTTACATACAGACAGATTCATCTTTATCTCTCCATTAGACCAAATTCCGTAGAAAATACCGAACATTTGGCTGGAAAGATATTTTACAGTTTAAAACCATGTAAAGATACTTTACATTCCCTCCTTTTATGAGAACTGGTAAACCCTTATCAGTCAACCATTTCTAACTGGCATTCATTTTGTTGATGAATATTGAAAGGATGCAGCCTTAAAAGGTTGGTCGTACATTTGATGTCTTAAAAATCGCGGAAGGAAAGGAGGTGAGATAAATGAAGAAGCTTCTGAAAAAATTATTCAGGGACGAGGAAGGAGCAACTGCGGTTGAATATGGCATAATGGTGGCTCTGATTGCTGCAGGTATTATAGTTGCGGTGACAGCTTTGAGGGAAGCGCTTATTAGCACTTTCGACACAGTATCTGCTGCGATGCCTTAAGCAGAACAGTAATAACTCGTCCATCGCATTAGGTGTACATTATCCATTTACCATGCTGTGATGGATAATGTACATCTTTAATGTGGGTAACATAGTTGTTGAGCTGATGTCGGCTCAACACACTATATTTGCTAATTACATCTTCTTTTAATGAAAGGTATACGTTTTGAATCTTATGGATAATAAAGTCATTTTAGTTCCTCTATTTGTTTCTTTATTCCTTTCTGCCATACGAGATATCCGTTTTCAGAAGATACCCAATTGGCTTACCTATCCAACTATGATAGTTTCAATTGCTTATCATTCGAGTTTTAATGGCTTTAGAGGTCTTCTTTTCAGCATAGAGGGAGTATGTCTGGGAATTGCTCTCCTGATACTACCGTATCTATTCGGAGGCATGGGTGCTGGTGATGTGAAACTTCTGGGAGCTGTTGGAGGAGTTTTAGGTCCTAAGGGAGTATTTGTAGCCTTTCTTTTTACCGCCATTGTTGGCGGTATTTACGCCCTTGTACTTCTGGCTGTAAATGGTTATTTGAAAGAAACAATCAACAGGTACAAAACTATCTTAATGACCTTTCTTTTGAGCAAAAAATTTTTTTATATTCCCATACCTGAAAGAAAAAAGAGCCCCCGGCTATGTTACGGCATAGCTATTGCCGTGGGTACATTAATTTCCTTGTTCGGGAGAAGTGTAATAGATTCAGTTTTTTAAACAACAAAGGAGGTTTAAATGGGGAAAAAGAAGGCATTTATTTTCATCGGGTCGGCTATAGTTATCGCCTTGATAATCAGTAGTCTTGTTTATACGAGGTTACAACGGGGATTTAAGGAAGCGAAAGCCTTACAAACACAAGCAGCTGTAGCAGTGGTTGACCTATCCCTAGGGACGGAAATCAAAAAAGAGATGATCAAAATGGCACCCTTCCTTAAAGAAAGTCTCCCTCAGGGGTATTTTTCAGAACCCTCTTCTTTAGAGGGAAGAGTTGTCATCTCCCCGATAAAGGCTAACGAACCAATTTTCGAATCAAGATTAGCTCCAATTGATATTAAGACGGGTGGGGTCGCTGCAGCGATCAATTCAAAAAAACGAGCAATGGCTGTGAAGGTAGATAAGGTGATAGGGGTTTCCGGCTTTATTCATCCCGGCAATCGAGTGGATGTTCTTGTAACCCTTTCAAAAGGTGATGTAACTACTTCGGTAACTAAGACGGTTCTCCAGAATATTTTGGTATTAACTGTAGGTCCTGAAATAGAGGAAAAGAAAAAGGAGAAACCCTCAATGGTAGATGTGATTACCCTTGAAGTAACCCCTGAGGAAGGGGAAAAACTGGCTCTCGCAGCAACGGAAGGGAGAATTCTGTTATCCCTGAGAAATCCTATTGATACTGAAAATGTTATAACTAAAGGTACCACTATCCCTACCTTGCTCGCCTCATACAATCAAGTTAAGAATACCAGCCCGGAAACCGGAAGGAATGTTAGAGGTAAAAAGCAGACTGTAGTTCCTGAAAAATCTCCTGCTATTAAACACCCTACTATTAAAGTAGATTTTATAAAAGGAAGCAAGCTCAGTGAATTAACTTTTGAAAGGAGTGACTAAATTATGATGATCCTATTAATCTCTAAAAAATGCACTATTGCACTCTTTTTTATCGTTTTTTCATTCTGCTTATTTTTCTCAGGTCATTGCCTTGGACAGGGTCCGGAAAGGGTTTCTCTGGAAACTACTTTACCTAAGAAATTAAACATAATTGTAGGGAAATCAATTATCGTTGAAAGCCTTGAAGCTGTAAAGCGGGTTTCTTTGACAGCACCGGAGATAGCCGATGCTATGGTTCTCACGCCCCACCAGATTTACCTCATCGGAAAAACTCCGGGAACAACCAATCTTACTCTCTGGAAAAGCGATGAGAAGATTTCCGCTATCTTTGATTTAGAAGTATCTCCTGATATTTCCCGATTGAAGGAAAAGCTGCATGAGATACTACCCGAAGAAAAAGATATACGCGTTACTGCAATTCATGACAGTATTACCCTTTCAGGGACCGTTTCCGGTACTAGTGCTCTCTCACAGGTCCTCTCCCTGGCTGAACCCTTTGCGCCAAAAAAGATTATTAATTTACTGGAAGTAAGTGGAATACACCAGGTGATGTTGGAAGTCCGGGTATCGGAAATGTCCCGCACGCTTCTGAAAAGACTGGGGTTTAATTTTAACTACGTAAGTAGCAGCGGAAGGAGTTTTGGGTTATCCCTGCTCAATAACCTGACTGTGCCGAGTAAATTTCCTGCTGGAGGTTCCCCGGGGCTTATAAACCCCGGTGGAGCTCCCGGGATAAATGTCACTCCAAACATAAACGGTATCCTCCGTTTTTTTGGGGAAGATACTACATGGACAACGTTTATCGATGCCCTGAAAGAGGAAGGTTTACTTAAAATTCTGGCTGAACCAACCTTGATCACCTTGAGCGGCAAAACGGCCAGTTTCCTTGCGGGAGGTGAGTTCCCAGTTCCAGTTCCTCAAACGGGGATTGGTGTGACAACAATTACCATTGAATTCAAACAATTTGGGGTGGCACTTAATTTCACTCCCACAGTATTGAGCTCAGGGAAAATTAATATGGTCGTAGCGCCCGAAGTTTCTGAACTTGATTTTTCAAATGCCGTTACTCTCCAGGGGTTTACAATACCGAGCTTGACAACGAGGCGTGTTTCTACTTCCATTGAACTGGCTGATGGACAGAGCTTTGCCATTGCAGGTCTCTTACAGGATAAGATTCGAGAGACTGTCTTCAAATTCCCTGTTTTAGGCGACATACCTATTCTTGGCGCCCTGTTTAGAAGCAGTAGCTTTCAGAAAGACGAGTCAGAGTTAGTTATCATTGCCACTCCCCATCTGGTAAAACCTCTTGATATGTCAAAACAGACATTGCCAACCGACCAGTATAGGGAACCAAATGACTTTGAATTCTATCTCATGGGATTACTCGAGGGTAAGAAGGGGGGGAGTTCTTTAAATAAAGGTGCGCCTGCAGGCCCGAAAAAAGAGGGCGGCCTGGAAGGAAACTTTGGGCACATAATCCCGGAGTAGCTAAAAGGAGGAATACCGATGACAAAAAGGCTCATTATTTCTATTGGATTCATAATTGCAGTAACATTTTTATCAGCCTGTGGAATGCAATACAGCAGGTTAGATATGGATTACGGTACTTCATTCAAACTGGCTAAGATTAACCAGATAGCAAACCCTGAGGCAGAGAAAAACCTTAAGCCTGTCTACGGATTTGATGGCCAGGCGGCCCAGATAATCATGGAAAGGTTCCGAAAAGATTTTGAAAAAGCTGCCCCAGCAGCTTATCCCACAATGCCTGTCTCCCTTATCGGTGTAGGACTGAGTGGTAAAAAATAGATATGCATAACATGAAATTAAAAAATCAGGGAGGTTCGTCAGCTGTAGAGTTTGCCATTGTTTTGCCAATACTGGTATTGCTTGTTTTTGGGATCATAGAATTTGGCTTATTACTTTATGACAAAGCGGTAATCACAAATGCCAGCAGAGAGGGAGCAAGAGTTGGTATCGTTTATCGAGCAGATCCAACAACGGGAGATTACATCCCGCTAACAGAGGGTGAGATAACAAACGTAGTTACTAACTACTTAAGCAACCACTTAGTAACTTTTGGTACCCCTTCCCCAGCAAATATTCTTCCTGATCAATGTCAGGATTCAGGAGATTTACTCACAGTAACGGTGCAATACCACTATGATTTCTTGGTAATCCCTAATTTTATCACCAATTTAACAGGTGGAATTAATCTCGGAGCAGAGACAGTGATGAGATGTGAATAAGGTAAGGAGATGAAGGGCGTGAAAAGAACGGCTCACTATTTACGATTAATCAAAATAATGAAAGATAACAAAGGAGCAACTCTCGTTATAGTGGGTTTGGTGATAGTGGTCTTAATTGGTATGGCTGCTCTGGCCATTGACATTGGCCATCTTTTCGTCGTTGACAATGAACTGAAGAATGCGGCCGATGCCGGGGCTCTGACTGGAGCACAAGTCTTATATAACGCTTTAGGTACAGAAGTCAATCAGGATGCTAATCAGGTTGCGTATGATGTGGCTACTCAAAACAGAAGTGATAAAACAGCAGTAGAAGTTAATTGGAGTCCAGGTGGAAATACCGGAACGGATGTGGAGAGGGGACATTGGAGTTTTACTACCCGTACTTTTACCCCTAATGATTCTCTTGCGCCTGTCGATTTATGGGATGTCTCTACCGAGGAGTTGGATCTAAATACGGATTTCATTAATGCCTCTAGGGTCAGAACAAGGAGAGAATCAACTCCTGTAGCCTCTTTCTTTGCCAGAATCCTGGGGCATCAAAGTTTTGCTCGTAGTGCTGAAGCAATAGCGTACAGAGGGTTTGCAGGAACTCTCGAACCAGGGGTTGCAGATCAACCTATTGCCATTTGCAAACAGGCTATTCTGGATGCTGATGGTCGTTACACATGTGGTGTCGGCAGAATGATAAATAGTGGATCTAATCCGGGCCATCAGACTGCAGGATGGTCTAATTTTACCCAAGACCCCTGCGAGACTGCAAGTGCTAATTCAGTAAAACCGTTTGTGTGCGGAAGTGGCAATCCAACACCAATTTTTCTTGGTGAGGGCATGGGGACGACCGGGGGTGAAGTACAGGTAGCCTTCGACAACTTAATTAAGTGTTGGAAAAATGCGATGTTCGATAGCAATGGAGATGGCATACCTGATACGAGTTTAGACAGCGATGGAGATGGCTGGCCTGATAAAAAGTGGAGCCTTACACTGCCTGTTATTGAATGTCCGGGGAACAATACAGGTAACTGTTCAGTGGTGGTTGGTGCAGTCGAAGTGGATGTGGTTTGGATAACGAGAACAGATAAAAACCAGTTTAATGAAGTGCCGAGGAAAATGGAAGAGTGGTCCTGTCCTTCCACTTTTACAGGACAACAATGCTGGGCAAGTTTTGTAGAACATTTTGAATTAAGAGATGTGCTGAATAATACACCTGCTTTCTATGAAGACAAAACGTTATATTTTAAACCGAGTTGTGAGCCTCATGTGCCCGCAGGTCGAACCGGTGGAGAGAACTTTGGCATTCTTGCCAGGATACCAGTACTTGTGAAATAGAAAAGGAAAATGCCTGAAAATAATATTATAATCAGATTAGACGTCAGAAACCAGAAGGCAAGAGAAGATCTGGAACAGGTTATCTCAGCGATAAAAGAGTACAGCATTCAATCTCCCAAAGAATCGAAAACCTGTGACCTTCTGATTCTCGAAATAACAGGAGAGGATCTCACAAAGGAATTTCAGTACATCAATTCAGTCCAGACCTCAAGATTTGCAAAGCATGTATTTCTGACCTCATCCCTCGTTGACTCAGATGTTCTAATTCAGGCTTTAAGGGCGGGAGCTAAGGAATTCTTTACTCAACCGATTAACAAGGACGACGTAAAAAAAGCCCTTTTAAGATTTAAAGAGCAACAACTTTACCAGGATATAACATCAAGCGAAGTAAGATGCAAACAGGGGATCATCATTGACGTTTTTGGTAGTAAAGGAGGGGTAGGAACAACTACGGTTGCAGTAAATCTGGCTAATAACCTTATCGAATCAGGCAGTGATAAATCAGTAGCGCTGATAGATATGAACCTCTTATTTGGGGAAATTCCGCTCTTTTTAGATCTCGAACCAGCCTTCAACTGGTCTGAAGTCGCAAAAAATATTGCCCGGTTAGATGCTATGTATTTGATGAGTATTCTTGCAAAACATCCTTCAGGGCTTTACATTTTGCCATGTCCCTCCAGTCTGGATGGATTGAATACTACAACTCCTCAGATCGTGGAAGAAATCTTAAGGCTGATGCAGACTGTGTTTGATTTCATTGTAATAGATAGCGGCCAATCTCTTGATGAAACGTCCATGCAAATTTTAAAACACTCCGACCAGATTATACTTGTCTCTATCTTAAGCCTCCCCTGTCTTATTAATGTTAAAAGACTCATTAATACATTCCAGCAGTTAGGATATCCTCCCCTGGATACGGTAAAGGTGATTATTAACCGTTATCACAAAAAATCCTTTATTTCATTAAAAGAAGCAGAGAAAAGTATAAATAAAAGGATTTTCTGGTCTATCCCTAACGACTATCACACTACTATGTCAGCCATAAATCAGGGCAAACCCCTCTCGGTAATTGCAGGCAAATCCGATATAGGTAAAAACATTAGAGAATTGGCCTTTGCACTTTTAGAAAAAGATGATTCGAAAAAGATGAAAGAAAGAAAAAGGCTCTTTTCTGGGTTTAAAGTTTAATTTTTAATGGAGGAAATGATGAAAGAGGGTGATACAAATGGCAGTTAGAGAAAGACCCGGTAGATTTTTGCTAACAAATGAGTATAACGATTTGAAGACCAGAATCCATAGTCGGTTGTTAGACCTTTTAGATCTCTCCTTGATTGAGTCTCTCGAAAAAAATGTTCTCCGGCAGGAAATAAGGAAGCTGGTCGAAAGAATCCTTCAAGAAAATACCGCTATCCCTCTCAATAATGAGGAGCGGGAGAGGCTAATTAAAGAGATTCAGGACGAGGTATTAGGACTTGGTCCAATAGAACCTTTTATGAGTGATCCTACCATCAGTGATATTCTGGTAAATACGTTCAAACAGATATATGTGGAGAGGCATGGCAAGTTAGAACTTACTGAGGCGAGATTTAAAGATGAAAATCACCTGAGAAAGATCATTGATAAAATTGTTTCTGCCGTTGGACGCAGAGTTGATGAGTCTTGCCCTATGGTGGATGCCAGACTCCCCGATGGTTCCAGAGTCAATGCCATTATACCACCCCTGACCATAGATGGTTCTATATTATCTATCAGACGTTTTGCGGTAGAGCCTTTTGAGTTGGAAGACCTGATCACTTTTAAAACTGTAACCCCAGAGATCGGGGAGTTTTTAAAAGGAATTGTTAAGGCAAGACTAAATGTCTTGATCTCCGGAGGAACAGGTACAGGAAAAACGACTCTGTTAAATGTGCTTTCCCGGTTTATACCTTCAGATGAGAGGATTATCACAATTGAGGACTCTGCTGAACTTCAACTGAAGCAGGAACATGTAGTTCGTTTAGAAACAAGGCCTCCCAATATTGAAGGCAAAGGTGAGGTGACTCAGCGAGATCTGGTAAGAAATAGCCTGAGAATGCGGCCAGATCGCATTATTATTGGCGAGGTTAGGGCAGGTGAATCATTGGATATGCTTCAGGCAATGAATACCGGTCATGAAGGATCTCTTACCACTATCCATGCCAATGCCCCTCGCGATGCCCTGATGAGGTTAGAAACCATAGTTGCCATGGCAGGATTAATACTTCCTACTGAGGCTGTAAGAAGATATATCAGCTCTGCCATAAATATTGTTATACATCTTTCGCGTTTAATTGACGGCAGCAGAAAGGTGGTAAGCATTCAGGAGATTACAGGAATGGAGGGGAATATAATCACGATGCAGGAATTATTTTCCTTCGAACAAACTGGTGTTGATCCAATAGGGGATGTAAAAGGGAGATTTATGTCTAAGGGGATAATGCCCAGTTTTATCGATAGATTTAAGGCCCTCGGTGTACCAATTTCTTTTGATATCTTTGAATCTAAAGTGATCAGTCAGGTTTAAGAGGAAAGGAAATGGACTTAATTATTGCAATAGGAATATTTATTATCATGGTGCTTCTCTTTGAAGGGATCAGCATGGTTTACAGGACCATGTGGAATCCTGAATTCAAAAGAATACGAAAACGACTCAGCAAGCTTTCTGCCGAAGAATATCTGAATAGGCCTGTAGATATTATAAAGAGCAAACCTCTCAGTGAAATACCCTGGCTGAATAGATTCCTCTCGCGAGTTCCTCAGGCACGACTATTAGATCGATATTTGGAACAGGCAGATTCACGATATCCCCTTGGAGTTTTTATATTACTTACACTTTTAATGACTTTAGTCGGTCTCTATCTTCCCTTACGGTTTACCAGAAACCTCCTGATATCCACAGCAATTGCGATAGCATCAGGGTTAATACCTTTTGCCTTTGTTTATTCCAAGAGGAAAAAACGGATGCAAAAGTTCGAGAGGCAATTGCCAGAGGCTCTGGATTCGGTGGCCCGGTCTCTAAGGGCAGGGCATTCTTTTGCAGGAGGACTGAAGTTGACAGCAGAAGAGTTTGATGATCCCCTCGGCGCAGAATTCGGTAGGACTTTCGATGAGATCAATTTTGGTATCAGCATTACAGAAGCTTTAAAAAATCTCACCCGTCGGGTCGATTGCCCAGATCTTAAATTTTTTGCTATTTCCGTTATCATACAGAGGGATAGCGGTGGCAATCTGGCAGAAATTTTAGAGAATATCAGTCGCCTCATCCGGGAGAGGTTCAAATTACAAGGCCGCGTACGTGCCTTATCAGCTGAAGGCAGAATTTCAGCTTTTATTCTGTGTATACTCCCCTTTCTTGTTTCATTCGTGATGTATATGTTTAACCCCTCGTACATAAGTATTTTGATTACAGACCCAATCGGGAAAATACTAATCGCTATTGGCATCTCTTTAATGATTATAGGGGCTTTTGTAATGAAGAGATTAATCATGATTAAAGTATAGGAGGTATACAACAATAATGAATATCATTCTTTTTACAGCTATCTTAATATTTATCGGAATCGTGATGTTCATATTAGGGATATATCATTACATTGTCTATCTCAAAGAACGCAGCATGTTTGTCAAAAAAATTCAACACAGTGGGGAAGAATCAAAGCCAGAAAGCACTTTAAAATCCAATAATATTATAAAAGAGTATTTAATGAAGATAGTAAGCTCGCTGGGTGAGTTTGTAAAATCTCGGCGTAAAGGAGCTCTCTCCCCTATGCGAGTAAAGTTTCTACAAGCCGGGTATCAGAATATCAACACACCTATTGTCTTTTTTGGCTTTAAAGCCCTCTTTTCAATGGTGTTACTTGTTGGCTTTCTTTTATTAAAGGTAACAATGCTGAAACCAATGAACCCGATTCACTTTATATTTTATTCAGTCTTAGCCGCCTTAATAGGTTTCTATCTTCCTAACCTATGGCTTAAACTGAAAATCGAAAGCAGGAAAGAAAAGATACAGAAAGGATTCCCTGATGCTCTGGATCTGTTGGTTGTTTGTGTTGAGGCTGGAATGGGACTTGATGCATCAATTAACCGTATTGGGGAGGAGATGAGATTGAGCAACAAGGTTTTAAGTGAAGAATTCAGATTATTGAACTTGGAATTGAGAGCAGGGAAATCACGAAAGGAGGCTTTGAGGAATCTGGCACTGCGAACTGCGGTAGAAGATGTTAACAGCCTGGTGACTCTATTAATACAGACAGATAAATTTGGTACCAGCATAGCTCAGGCCCTGAGGGTTCATTCCGATTTCATGAGAACAAAAAGGCAGCAAAGGTCTGAAGAATTGGCCTCTAAGTTACCAGTTAAATTAGTATTTCCATTAGTTCTCTTTATTTTTCCTGCTCTTTTAATCACGATTGTAGGACCGGCAGTAATAACGATAATACGGTCAATATTTCCGCATCTTCACGGGAAATAACTGTTGGGCAAGCATAAGATATGAGAATCTTGATTAAGTAATTAAAAGGGTGAAAGAAATGAAAATAGAAAATGTAACAGAAAAGACCTGCCGATTACTCTTTTGCATTTTCCTCCTCTTTGCTTTAACAAATTGTTCTGCAAAATACAATGTACTCAGCTGGATCAAATTCTGGGATACAGAAAATAAAAATGACCGCCCTAAGGAAAAAGAGATAACCGAATTCATCTCTCATGTGCGGCCATATCAGGGAAATCCTGATTCACACTATCTGCTTGCAGGCTATTACCAGGCAAGAGGTAAGCACAAGGAAGCTATTGAAGAGTTTACAAAGGTTATCTCTATCGAGCCTAATTATGCAAAAGCATATAATGGCCTGGGTGTCTCATATGACTCATTGGGCGATTATTCAACTGCAGTTGAATATTATAAAAAAGCTCTCAATATAAATTCTAACCTTGATTATGTGAAGAATAATTTAGGATATTCTTATCTTCTTCAAGGTAAAATTGAGGAAGCGATTACAGTTTTTAAGGAAGCTCTTGGTTTGAACTATCAAAACAAGCAGATCCATAACAATTTGGGATTGGCTTATGCTATAAACGGCCAGTTTGACTTTTCTCTAAGTGAATTTAAGTTAGCTACGGACGAGGCTACTGCTCATTACAATATAGCGTATTTGCTTTACAAGAAAGGTTTATTTAGTGAAGCAAAGAAACATTATGCTGAGGCCTTAGCTTTGAATCCTTCCGTTACTAATTCTACACATGCCAGCAACAGATTAGAAGCAGCCGCTGCTCTATCCAGGATTTCACAACCCACTGATAAAGTGGAATCGAAAGAATCGTCACCTACAGATCAGTCACTCAATAAAAAGTCGGATAAAGAGGAATTGACAACTCTTCCAGATAAAACTGAAGAAAACCACTGGCATGATTCTAGGAAAGACGTAGATATTAGAATCTCAAAGGCAAATAGAGTCAATCAAATTGCGAAAAAATCATATAATCATTCAGATAAGAGGATTAAAGTCATCAAACAAGCCAATGCCTCTCATTTTAACAATGGGAAAACCAATATACTTACTAAAAAGGAATATCGTAAATTTGACAATTATGAAGCCCAACATATATCGCGCATTCATAGTCTGGATATAATAAGAATCAAAATATCTGATCAAGAGAATATGAAGGTCAAAATCTTCATCGGACAACATTCAACCTCTCACAATAAATGTTTATACTTCACGAAAGGCTATGAGATTTAAAATATTATTCATTGTTCCTTTTCTCCTTTATTGCAGTCTGTCTATTTGTCTGTGGGGATGCGCGACGAGTAATAAATCACAAACTTTTAAAAATAGTGAATACAGGCAAATCATGGAACGTCAAAAACAAAAAGCTCTCATTGCTGATGAAGGGGTTCCGGAAATAAAATCTCCGATGACAGTGAGTGATTATGAGAGGCTAGGAGATATCTATTTTGAACAGGGCAATATTGACATAGCATTTGTCCAGTATAATAAAGCGCTGCATTTGGATCCCGGCCAGAACAACATACGTTATAAAATAGGATGCCTTTTTTTAAAAAAGGGACTGGCAGAAGAAGCAAGACAGGAATTTGAGGAAATTCTTAAAAATAATTCAAATAATAGCCTCAATGCATTAACCTATCTTGGTTTGGGTAGGGCATACTTTAAAATAGGAGATTATGAAAAGGCAAAAGATAGTTTTTTACAGGCAACCAATCTTGATGCAAGCTTGTGGGAAGCGCATAATTTCATCGGGATTATATATGACCAGCAACGACAGTTTGATGCAGCTATAACTCAATACTTTGAAGCAATTGCAATTAAGCCAAACATAAGCATTTTGTTCAATAACCTGGGAATATCTTTTCTGTTAAAAGGGGAATATGATAAATCAGCAAAATCTTTTTCTGAAGCCTTGCAATTCGAGCCTCAAGACAGTAAAGTCTATAATAACTTAGCATTAGCCTTATTTAAACTGGAAAGATATACAGAAGCCTTCGAAGCATTTAGAAAAGGTGGATCCGATACAACTGCATATAATAACCTTGGGTATATGTATATGACTGAAGGAAAAAATGATAAAGCGACGGAGTACTTCAAGAGAGCTATCGAAATGAATCCCCGGTTTTATGTCAGGGCTTATGAAAATATGAAGGCAGTAGAAGAGGCAGCTCATATCCCGTCTCAGCAATAAATCCTGAGCAATTGATTTCTGAGCAGTGAACAAACAATTTTAGTGCTAAGAAGTTCTTACAGAATTTATGTGTCCTATATATTCCTCAAAGGACAAATATCGTAGAGAACGCATTCTTTGTGGTTGGGCTTTTTTGCCTGGCAAATCTTTCTTCCAT
>CAZLFE010000055.1:0-14524 GCA_964558725.1 uncultured Nitrospiraceae bacterium
GTCACTAATTGGTTGCAGATTCGTAATAAAGGTAACTTATTGATTTATTTACTTAATTTACTGCACTTTCTATCCCATGATAGAAACCAATGTTTTTAAATCTGGCACTACAAGGTGACATCGTTGGCTCTAAGAACTGGTCATAAAGTTTCCAAGATACCACTTTCCCAATCAATAAGCATTCTATAGCAATCAAGACTAAAAACCTTGTATTCATTGCAGTCAGTCATATCGTTATTCTAACGAAGAACCGAATTGCTGAATGCTACCAGAATTTTCCCATTAAAGGCAAATATATTTCTGCTATAATTAAATCAAAATAAACAGGGTTCAAGGGTCAAGGATTCAAAATAGTAATGCGTTATCCGTAATGCGTAATGAGTTAAAGAAAATACGCATTACGCATCACGTTTTACTCATTACGACTTAAACTTGAATCCTTGCTTTTTAATGATATGCCGAAAGTAAAGACCTTCTATCAGTGTCAGACATGCGGTTACACGAGCCCTAAGTGGCTTGGTAAGTGCCCTGACTGTGGAGAATGGAATAGCCTTGTTGAAGAAAGAAAAGAGACTTCTCGGGTATCTCTTCCCACTCATTTCCGTAAATCAGAGCCCCAGCTTCTGAGTTCAATAAAGGCTGGTGACGAACAGAGGACTTCAACAGGAATAAAGGAACTCGACAGGGTTCTCGGAGGCGGCGTTGTTACAGGCTCAGTAGCACTCGTTGGAGGCGACCCTGGCATAGGCAAATCTACATTGCTCCTGCAAGCCCTTTCGGGTCTTTCGAGATATGGCCAGGTGCTCTATGTATCAGGCGAAGAGTCCCCGGAACAGATAAAGATCAGGGCAGAAAGGCTTTCGATAAACTCTGATGATATTGTTTTACTTTCAGAGACTTCACTCAGAGGTATTCTTGATACTGCATTGAAGTTGACCCCTAAGGCAATGGTTATAGATTCCATCCAGACTGCCTATACTGAGGAGATTCTTTCCGCGCCTGGCTCTGTAAGCCAGGTGAGGGAGTGCGCAGCAAAACTGATGATCTTTGCGAAAAAGTCAGATATCCCTGTATTCCTTGTCGGTCATGTAACCAAGGAAGGAGCGATCGCAGGTCCTCGTGTGCTCGAACATATCGTAGATACTGTCCTTTATTTTGAAGGTGACAGAGGACATTCATACCGTATTCTGAGGACAGTCAAAAACCGTTTTGGTTCAACAAATGAAATAGGTGTCTTCGAGATGTCTGATGCGGGTCTCAGGGAGATAGAAAACCCATCTGAACTCTTCCTCTTAGAAAGACCACTGAACGTTTCCGGCTCAACCGTCGTTGCAGCCCTTGAAGGCACAAGACCCCTCATGGTCGAGATCCAGTCCCTTGTCTCACAGACTAACTTTGGTATGCCTCGAAGAACTACCATAGGCGTCGACTTTAACAGGGTTAACCTCCTTGCGGCAGTGCTCGAAAAAAGGGCAGGTCTCCATCTTGGAGGAATGGATATATTTGTCAATGTTGTAGGAGGGCTCAGGATCATTGAGCCTGCTGTTGACCTCGGCATTATTTCGACAGTAGCCTCATCTCTCAAAGATGTCCCCATAGACCCGAAGACCTTTGTCTTTGGAGAGGTCGGCCTCTCGGGCGAGATTAGGGCAATTGCTCAGGCAGAGGTAAGGATAAAAGAGGCATCTAAGATTGGATTTAAGAGAGCCGTGATGCCTTTAGGAAATGCCGAAAAGATTAAAAATAGTCTCGGATTAGAGATCATAGGTGTAAAGGATGTTGAAGGTACTCTCGAGGCTGTTCTTACTTAGCATCTCCCTCATTTTTGTATTCTCCTGTGTAACGAAACGGGTTGAGATTCCTGTTTACGAAGGCATTGATATGAGGGATGTTCTCTCAGCTAAGAGCACTATCTCATCGATGGATGCCACTTTCTCCATCATCTTCGAAAAAGATGACAGTGAGATGAGGGGTGAGGGAGTTCTGAATATATCCAGAAACGGTGATCTCAGTCTCCGAGTATACTCCTTCGGATTTCTTGCGCTCGAAGTTTCATCCGCAAAGGGCATGATAAAAAGCAATCCTCGAATTGACAAAAGCAAAAGCAAATTGCTTACCCAGGGCTTGCGAGATTGTCTCTTCTGGTGGGATATACAGGACTTCGTGATTGATGAGAAAGACAGTATGTATCTTCTCAAAAATTTCTCGAGAGAGATATGGTTAGACAAAAAAACAATCCTGCCGATAAAGCAGAGGGTCTTCCTTGAAGATGGGAAAGAACTTCGTATCTCTTATGAAGGTGTGGAGAAGATGGGTGATGTCTGGTATCCTTCAACAATTAGGATAGAGCTCTCTCAATATTCTGTGACATTGAAGGTGAGAGAAATATTATTCACCAGCGCTATCTAAATCGAGTCCAATAGCTACCGTCTTTATGGCCTGATCATCTATGGTATCTGTCTTCAGCAGATACCCTTCAAGAAGGGCGTTATCGCAAACTGCATTTATAAGTCTCGGCACGCCTTTTGAATACTGAAATATAAGCTTCAGGGCATCCTCTGTGAATATCTTCTTATTATCGCCCCCCGCGACTGAGAGCCTGTGATTAATGTAATTCTTTGTGTCTTCCTCAGAGAACGCTTGAAGTCTGATCTTAACAGCTACCCTCTGCATGAGGGGTTTATCCAGGGAAAGAATGTTATCAAGCTCAGGCAGACCGAAGAAGATGAAATTTACCAGCTTCCCTTCTGGTCCCTCCATATTCAAGATACCTCTGAACTCTTCCATGATCCCCCTTGAGACCAACATCTGTACCTCGTCGAGCATAACAACAGTCTTTTTTCCTTCCTCCTTGATCTCATACAGTCTCTTGTAAATCCGAGACAGGAGTTCTACCTCATCTTCCTTTACATCGGAAACACCGAGCTGCATTGCGAATTTCCTCAGGAGCCACTCTGCACTGACTGTGGAGTGGACTACCATCAGGAGGGCTGCCTCATACTTGTCCTCATCCAATTCCTCAAGAAACAGTCTTGCGAGGGTTGTCTTTCCTGTACCTATATTGCCAATGACAACAGCAAGACCTTTTCTTGTATCTACGGCATATCTCAGCTTTACGAGGGCATTTGAGTGCTGTGGGCTGTTATAGTAAAACCTGTTGTCAACGACATTCGAGAAGGGATGTTCTTTCAGGCCGTAATATTCTAAATAATCCATATATTTATCTTATCACAGTTCACAGTTTGAACTTTTTGAGCAAGCAAGATAGCCGGCTTTATCTTAAAGGTATGATATCCTGTCTTTCTTATCCTTAGTCTTCCCCTTTTCAGCCGTTTTCTGAATCTTTGCCTTGGCCTGATTTATCTTTTCTGAAACACCTCGAAATTTTGGATTCCATCCGTACACCTCGGTATATGCATGAAAAGCCTCTTTAAGGTTGCCATTTTTTTCGTAAGCATCGGCAAGGTCGTATTTCATTGCCCAGTAAGACTCATCCCGGTTTTTCATCTTCTCAAGGGCGCTGCTCAAGACTTCTATAGCGAGGGGATGAATGCCCTTTTGTTTGTAACATATACTGAGCATACTGGAAGAAGGGACAAAGGTCTTCGGATCGTTCTGTGATAGCTGAAATTCTTTTATTGCATCGTCTATGAATCCCAGCTCCTTATACGCGAGCCCGAGGTTATAATGCATTTCATGGTCCTTCTCTTCAAGCTTTGTCTCAAGACCCTTTTTAAATTCATTGAATATACTGAGGACATCACCGTCGAGGACGGGCTCATGTGCTGCCTCTTTATCAGGTGTTTTATCTTCAGTAAAGACAGGTTTCCTATCCTTTTCTTCGACTGATTCCAGTGAAACGAGCTTCTGTTTTATCTCTTCATTTTCGGGGAAGAGTTTTTGTAGTTTTTCTAAAATCTCTCTTGCCTCATCTTTTAACCCCTGCTTTGAATAAAAATCAGCCTCTGCAATCTCCTCACTGTACTTCTCTATGGAAAGCCCTTCTCGGGATGTAACAGAGACCGTCTCTTCCGGAGCAGGAATCTCTACCTTACCAGTAAGTCTCGGGTCTTTGGGGTTTATGTTATATGCCTCTTTTAATACCTGTTCACTCTTCTCGCTATCACCAGCTCTCCCGCAGAGCTCGTACAGGATAAGGCATTCTGTAACTGCCTGCTCCTTGTTGTCTGTATTTACATAGAGTGACTTCAGTTTCAAATGGAGATCGATATTTTCGGGTTCTCTTAGACTCAGTTCTTCAAGGAGATTCCTCGCATCTTCAAACAGGCCATACTGGAGGAATACCTCTGCCTCTACAAGGGCCTCATCAACGGTCTTCTCTTCCTTTACCGGGATGTGTTCCACGTGCATTTCCCTCTCGAGACTAGTGACTGTAGCCTTAAGTGAATCGTCATCAGGGGTTATTAAGAGTGCTTCCTTGTAACAGTTCAGTGCCTCCTTTTGCATGCTCCTTTCTGTAAATACGCTGCCGAGAGAGATCAGCTCTTGAGCTACTTTGAGATTCTCGCCTTGTTGTCGGTAAAGGGTAACGAGTCTCTTCCCTGTCTCCAGCGGGTCGATATCCTTGAAGGACTCAAGGAGCTTTATCGCATCATCGGAGCTCATATCAAGTATCATCTCGTCAAGGACATTCAGATATTTTGTCCATGCCTTCTCTCTGTCACCCTTCTTGATATAGATCTCTCCCAAGAGCCTTGCTGCTATGATATTCGCAGACTCTATTTCCGATACCTTGTTGAGACATTCTATGGCTTCGTCGAACTTCTCAGCCGTTAAATAAATTTCAGCGCACCTGAGGTGGATATCAGTATCCTCTGGAAAGAGGGAAGTTGCACCTTTAATCTGTTCAATGGCGAGATCCAGGTTGCCTGTCTTCTCGTACAGGTGGGTGACCCCTATGATTGCTTCTTTGTTTGAAGGATGAATTTCAAGGGACTTTTGATAGTACTCTAATGATTTCTCCGGTTCTTCCTTCTCATCGTAAAGCATTGCTATATTAAGATATTCCCTTGCTGCTTCTGTGCTGAGACCTTCCTTCATGTATATCTCTGCTACTTTAACCCTGAAAGGGATATTCAAAGGAGAAATGGCGAGTATCTTGTTGTATATTTCAAGGAGTCTTTCTTTTCTCCCTTCCTTTGAAAGACTGTCAGCTGCTGAGAGGTAATATTTTATAGCATCTATTTTTAGGCCCCTCTCCTCATTAATTTGACCGAGAGCAAAAAAAGAATCAGCATCAGCAGGATTTATATTCAGTATCTTCTTATACAGCCCTAATGCTTTGAGAGAAAAGCCTTCGTTCATGAAAAATTTTGCAGCCTTATGGAATGAGTCTACAGCATTCTGCTTATCACTCTTTTTCAGATAGAGGTCACCGAGAGCATTATAGGTATTGCCATCAGGGTATTCCTTCATTAATTTCTCCCAGGTATCAATGGCTTTATCTACCTGACCCCTTGCGAGATACTTCTGAGCTTCTTTTATTAAGTCTGCTTTACTTGACATTTCACGCCTCTATAAAACTATCACAATTGGAAAAAAGGTGTCAACAATCGGAATTACAACAGGGAGAGGTGTCTCAATAATCAGGCGTCTTTTCTATTCCCTCAGGGAGGGCTCACTTTCTCTTAAACATCTTCTTCAAATCTTCCAGGGAAAGAAAGATTCTTGTTGGTCTGCCATGGGGACAATTGTCAGGATGGAGACAGTCCTGAAGGTCAGAGAGTAATTGAGAAACCTCTTCCTGCTTCAGTATTGTTTTCCCACGCACTGATTGATGGCATGCAATTTTGGCAGCAAGGGCTTCTCTCACTTCTTTATCTGGAGCAACACCCGCGATAAGGCATGATGCGATATCCGAGAGGATACCCCTGATATCAGCTTCTGTTAAGACTTCAGGCAGTGAACGGACAATAATGGTATCATGTCCAAAATCATCTATCTCTATTCCAAAATCTCTCAGAATTGAGCTATTTTGAAGGATAACACGATACTCCTTGTGTGATAATCTAACCTGCTTAGGGAAGAGCAATCGGTGTGAGTTGATATCAACTCCCCTGAGAAATTTCTCGTACAGGATCCTTTCATGGGCTGCATGTTGGTCAATCAGTGCCAATCCCTCTCGTCCTGAGAGGGCGATAAAGGCATCTCCGAGATATATGAAAGATAACGATGTCTTGTATTCAAACTCGAGTGCTTCGGATACCACGGAGGGAGAGAGAGATTCATAAGGCATTGACCGTGGAGCCTGAGGAAGAGCCTCTCTGATACTGGATTGTACAAAATGGTAGATAGATTCCTTGTTTTCGAATCGGACTTCACGCTTCGACGGATGGACATTAAAATCAACTGTCCGGGGATCAATAGTGAGAAAGAGGAAAAAGACAGGATGCTTTTTTTGAGGAAGCATTCCTTCATAGGCACTATATGCAGCATGTGCGATAGAGGGGTCTCTGATTGGACGCTTATTGATAAAGATAAACTGATAAGCCTTACTATTTCGAAAATTGTTCTCTCTTGCTACGAAAGAATTCATCTTTATATGTGTTGCCTCAGTATTAATCTCGATAAGGCCATTGAGGAATTCATCTCCGTATATCTGCATTATCCTCTCCTTCAGGGAAGATGCGACGGGAATGCGCAAGGTTTCATGGTTATCCGATACAAGGCTGAAGCCGATCTCATAATGAGAGAGTGCATTTTCTGTGACTCTGTCAATAATATGGAATAGTTCTGTGTTATTTGCTTTCAGGAACTTCCTCCGCGCAGGGATATTAAAAAAGAGATCCCTTACCTCAACTGTTGTTCCGACGGATGGAGAATCCTTGACCGCCCTTACCTCTCCACCCTGTATTTCCACAGAGACACCTTGGTATGTACCTGTGGGGGCTGTTACAAGTTTCACCTTTGCAACAGATGCAATGGATGGAAGGGCTTCACCCCTAAATCCCATTGTTCTTATATTGAAAAGGTCATCTTCGGTGAGGAGCTTACTCGTTGCATATCGTTCGAAACAGAGGAGAGCGTCTTCTCTCTCCATACCCTTGCCATTGTCTGAAACCTTAATAAGGCGTTTCCCACCATAGAGAATCTCTATCTGTATATCAGTACTTCCTGCATCAATAGAATTCTCTATAAGTTCCTTTACGACAGAAGCAGGTCTTTCAATAACCTCACCTGCTGCAATCTTGTTCCTTAAAATGATTGGAAGGATCTTGATCTGTGACATCTCAACCGCATCTGAAACAGGTATCGTACCTCGGTTCTTCTTTTCTTCATTTCTCTTTCTATGATATTCTAACATACGAAACCTTCCGCCTCAGGCGGAAGGTTTTATGGAATAATTTTTTTCACAGGAATACATGAAGAAGGCGAAGAAGCAGAGACCCGGTTGGGATGAATATTTCATCGGTATTGCAAAAGCTGTTTCCACAAGGGCTACCTGCCTGAGGAGACAGTATGGTGCCGTTATTACAAAGGATAACATTATCGTTAGTACGGGTTACAATGGTGCCCCTTCGGGGATGAAAGACTGCCTTGAGGTTTCTCAATGCACGAGGAAAGAGCTCCAGATCCCTCATGGCGAGAGGTATGAGCTCTGCCACAGTGTGCACGCAGAGGCAAATGCGATTATTCGTGCCTCTGTCGATGAATTGAAGGGTGCAACAATCTACATAGCAGGAGTCGATGATGGAAGGAATGAGTGTTCTGCTGAGCCATGCATGATGTGTAAGAGAATGATATTGAACTCAAGGATAGCAAAGGTCGTCTACTCAGATGGGAACAAAGGATTTGTGGTTGTTAATCCCAAGAAATGGTTAAAGAAGAGGGTTTAGCTCATTTAATTCATAAATTTTATATCCGAGGGAAAGATATAGTATTTTCGCTCATTCTCGTCCCGATAAGGTCGGGACTCCGAGGCTTTTGCCTCTTGATTTTCATAAAAATACTATCTGACTATCGGCAAAAGAATCCGCTCAAATGCTATATCCTTCCCTGATTTTATGAAACAATAAGGGGTTAGAAAGGAGAGATCATGAAGAATATTCTTGTGACAGGGTGTGCCGGATTCATTGGGTGGAAGGTTTCTGAAAGATTGCTTGATGAGGGGATGAATGTTATTGGTGTCGATAACCTTAATGATTATTATGACCCACGCCTGAAAGAATGGCGGCTCGCACAGTTGTTAAAGGACAGAGGAGCACGGCGCGGGAATAATACAGAATTTAATTTCCATCAGTGTGACATCGGTGATTTTGATTCAGTCAAAACAGTCTTTGCAAACCATAAACTCGATGCCGTTATCAATCTCGCTGCAAGGGCCGGGGTGAGAGCATCTCTGGAAGATCCATGGGTTTATCTTGATACTAATACAAAAGGCACTTTGAATCTTCTCGAGTGCTGCAAAGGACACAGCGTTCAGAAATTCATCTTAGCATCAACTTCCAGTCTCTACGGGCTTAATAAAATGCCTTTCAGAGAGACAGATAAGACCGATGCTTCCTTAGCACCTTATTCCGCAACAAAAAAGGGAGCTGAGGTTCTCTGTTACAGCTACTATTATCTCTATGGCCTTGATATAAGCATACCGAGATATTTTACAGTCTATGGTCCTGCAGGGAGACCTGATATGAGTATTTTTATCTTCATAAAAAACATCGATAACGGTGTCCCGATAACTGTTTTTGGAGACGGTAAACAACAAAGAGATTTTTCTTACATCGATGATATCGCTGACGGGACATTAAAATGTCTTCAGCCTTTTGGGTATGAGATATTCAACCTCGGCAATGACAACCCTGTTGAACTGATGTATGTGATAAACCTGATAGAAGATGCCCTCGGTAAGAAAGCAGTTATGAAGTTTTTGCCCCGTCATCCTGCTGATGTTTTTGCAACCTGGGCAGATATTGAAAAATCCAGGAATAAATTGAGCTGGTATCCGAAGACCACCATAGAAGAAGGCATTAAAAAGACTATTCAATGGTATACTGAAAACAGGGCATTCGTTAACAGCCTGAAGGGCTGACAATCTTTCTGTCATTGCGAGGTATCCGCCTAAGGCGGACCGAAGCAATCTCTCGAAAAATTCTAAATCCCAAGCACTAAATTCTAAACAAGCACAAATGCTTAAAATACAAAATTCAAAACATTTTGAACATTTAAATTTGGGATTTTGAATGAATTGTAACTCCCTGCGGTTTCTGCCGCAGGGTTCTTCACTTTGTTTAGGATTTTGAATTTCGGATTTCGGATTTTGCAAGTTCTTGCAAAAGGTCGCAAATGCTTACCTTCAGCAGGGGATGGATTCTCTCCGGTGCAATCTCACACAGGGGTTTCAGAACAAAATCTCTTTCATGCATCAAAGGATGAGGAATTTGTAAATTATCTTCTCTTAAAAAAAGATCGTTGAAAAGGAGAATATCGAGGTCAATGATGCGAGGCCCCCATTTAAAGGTTACCCCTCTGCCAACCTCTCTCTCTACATCCTTTAAAGTCCTGAGAAGTTCATGAGGCTCAAGTTCTGTCTCTACTTCCAGAGCCATGTTTATAAATTGAGGTTGATCTTTTACACCCCAAGGTTCTGTCTCATACATGGAAGACTTCTTTTTGACAATTATTCCTCTTTTCTCGAGAAGCTCAATTGCACGCAGACAGTTTTTCTGCCTGTTACCCAGATTAGAACCTATGCCAATGTATGCTATAGCCACATTATATGAGTAACTTATTAAAGAATTTTCCCTATCCTCGTAACCGCCTCTTTTATCCTCTCCACAGATGCTGTTAAGGCAAACCTCACATAGCCTTCTCCTGCCTTCCCAAAACCATTACCAGGCGTTGCAAGTATTCCTGCTCTGTTCAGCAGGTACGTCACAAAACCCATGGAATCAAAATGAGCAGGTATCTTAGCCCAGATGTAAAAGGTAGCCTTCGGTTTCAAGAGATGCATACCGAGTTTCCTTAAACCAGTGAAAAGGGCATCTCCCCTTTCCTGATAGGTCTTCCTTATCGCTGATAGAGCACGATCATCTGTGTCGAGGGCAACGATAGCTGCCTCCTGTATGGCCTGAAAAACTCCTGAATCGAGATTTGTTTTTATCTTTCCGAGACCTGCTAAGACTTCCCTGTTTCCAACAGCAAAACCTATCCTCCATCCTGTCATATTGTATGTCTTTGAGAGCGAATGGAACTCGATACCCACATCTTTTGCGCCGGGTATCTGCATAAAGCTCACAGGCTTTTTATCGTAATAGATCTCAGTGTATGAGGCATCATGGCAGACAATGATGTTGTACTTTAACGCAATCCTTATCACTTCTTTATAAAATGATATGGGCGCCATCGCTGAAGTCGGGTTATTAGGATAGTTTAGAAAGATGAGCTTTGCCTTCCTCAATGTGCTTTTGGGTATTGTATCAAGATCAGGCAAAAAGTTATTGTCTTCTCTAAGAGGCATAGCATAGCTTTCTCCCTCAGCAAACAACGTACCCACTGAATAAACAGGATATCCAGGAGATGGCACAAGTACAATGTCACCTGGGTCGATGAATGCTAACGGGATGTGGCCTATGCCTTCTTTCGAACCAATTAATGAAAGCACCTCTGTCTGCGGATCAAGCCTGGCGCCAAATCTCTTCTTATACCATCGAGCAACAGCATCCCGGTAAGAGAGCATCCCCTCATACGAGGGATAACGGTGGTGAGCAGGATTCTCAACAGCCTTTTTCATAGCCTTAACAATATGAGGCGGCGTAGGGAGATCAGGATCACCGATACTCAGATCAATGAGGTCAGAGCCTTTTTCTATCGCCTGCTGTTTCATCCTGTCTATGGATGCAAAAAGATAAGGTGGTAGATGCCTAACGCGACTGGCGAGTTGAACAGAAATTTTTGTCTTCAAAGCTACCTCCTGATTTTCGGTGTCATTATTATACTATATGGAATACCGATTGAAGAAAAAATGGTAAGTATCAAAACATTTGTGAAGCAATAATATATCCTTTTCAAATCCCCCTTTTCTAAAGGGGGAGCAAGGGGGATTACTAATGATAAGCAGTTAATATCCCTTTTCATTTACGCATATTTACGCAGGCAAAAGCCTGTAGTTGCCGATCGAAAAGACAATTGAGAATTAATAATCTCCCTTTATCCCTCTTTAAAAAGAGGGGAATTTTAATAGTAAAACCCCACAAAGATTTGCTGTTTGTAAAAATGAGCTCAATAAACAATCCTTTCAAGAAAAAGGCCATGTGGTGGAGCACTCGGCCCGGCAAGCCTCCTGTCACGGGACCTCAAAATCTCTTCCATACGATACGCTGGTATTCTTCCCCTTCCTATTTCAACAAGAGTACCCACGATATTTCTTGCCATGTGCCTGAGAAAACCATCTGCCTCTATTCTTATCTTTATAAAATCACCTTTCATGCGCGTAGTCATGAAATCCATTTCGTCTAACCTTTCTATGTATAAAGAGAAGATTTCCCTAATGGGGCTCTTTGTGCTACTGCCAGTTCCCATAAAAGAAGAAAAATCATGGTTTCCAATGAGAATCTGTGCTGCTTCCATCATGGATGTAACCTCAAGTGGCTGCTTGACTGTCCATGCATATCTGTAAACAAATGCAGAGGATTCTCTCTGGTTTAAAATGGTATAAAAATAGCTTTTTCTCTGAGCATTGTGTCTTGGATTAAAAGATTCATCAACCTCAGACACATCGCGAACCCTTATGTTTTCAGGGAGCAGGGCATTCAATGCTCTTTTGATTGTTTCAGGGTTGAGTTTTGATTCTGTCCTGAACACTGCCACTTGTCCAAGGGCATGTACACCTGTATCTGTTCTGCTTGCTCCAATAACCCTTGATTGGTTGCCCGTTATTTTTACTATTCTCTCCTCAAGGATGCCCTGTATGGTCAGCCCCTTCTTCTGGATTTGCCATCCATGATAGGCCGTTCCGTCATACTCGAGGAGGAGTTTTATTTTTTTCATAGTTTACAATATACCAACCTGCAAGAGTTCTTCAATGAAGTTACTCATTCATTCCTTCTTCTGATACAATATTTTTAAGAGGACACAATGATAGACCTAACAGCTCTTATCTCCAGTGTGAAGAAAAATTGCAATATCTCTGACTCAAAATATTGGGGGTACTATTCTTTATGTGGCCTTCTCCTGAGACTCAGAGAGCTCTATCGCAGTGAAAGAGGGTTAAGACCCTGGGAAAGTATAAACCAAGAAGAAATTTCTGAGTGGATATCAGAAAGGGAAAACCTTTGGAAGGAACTCGAAGATAAAGGCTTCGAAGATATTATTACTGGAGAACAAGTCTATGGACCCTTTGAGGTGGAAAGAATAAATGCAGCACTGGAGAAAGAGGACCTTCTTTACGGCGCTGGCTATGGGATTCATATGAAGCCCTCTTTTTTCCTCGCAGATCTCTTATCTAAGAAAAAAGTTGAAGGCCATGTTGTCTATATTGCAGGACATGAATATGCAAGAGACCTATCACATTATCCTGCCACTTTACAGGATGGGGTTATCTTTGCGAGGGTAGATACCACGAGGCATCTCCTCTGGGAAAAATTTGAGGAACTGAGAATGAGAGGGGCAAAGGGTTCTCTTGCGTTTGCATTTTCGAGGTACGGCATAAAACCTGAAGATGAGCCATCAGAGGATTTGTACAGGCATATGTTTCAGGTTGCCTTTGCTGAAGTTGAAACGTACATCTACCATGAACTTGGTGAGGCGTTTGAGGAAACAAGACTTGGCGACGAATGGAAGGGCCTGCTGGTTGACTTTTCAGGTACCAAGATTGAAGTCTTTGCCCGGGGAGTTAAAGACCTGCTTTCAGATACTGCTGAGAGTGGTATGATCAGGCACATTATCGAAAACCGGAAAGAGGGATCCCTTGGTTTTTACATTGTATTCCTCGGAGGTTACAGGAAGCCACTTTTCCCTGAGATCATCAAGGCCTTTGAGGGTTTTGTTGAGTCAGGGGACTGGGGACTTATTGAAAATGCCAGAAAGGCTGGCTATGGAAAGGCTGAGATGTGCGCCGAAAGATTGATTTCGTTCAGGAGAGAAAAAAGAGATCAGGCATGGATCTCCGAATATATAGATAAGGAAATACGAAGCAGCAAAAAGTAACCCCCTCTCCCCCTTTAGAAAAGGGGGGTGAGGGGGGTGAAACTTCATTTTTGGAACAAATACTATATCCTGCCATCACGGGATACAGATGTTTACGCTCAAATTCCAATTCTTCCTATAATTAATAGGATGGGCTATAATAGTCTTCCAGAGATGGGAGGATTGTATAAAAAGATTACCTGACAAAAAAGGTTATTTTGGTATTTATGGTGGACGATTTGTCCCCGAAACTCTCATGCCAGCTCTCAAGGAATTGGAGGAGGCATTTTTTCAATCCAAAAAGGACAAGGAATTCCAGAAAGAGCTCAGCCATCTCCAGAAGACGTACATAGGAAGGCCTACCCCTCTTTATTTTGCTCGACGTTTCACAGAATACCTCGGTGGTGCAAAGATATATCTGAAGCGCGAAGACCTTGCACATACAGGTGCACATAAGATAAACAATGCCCTTGGCCAGGCATTACTTGCCAAGAAGATGGGGAAAAGAAGGGTGATTGCTGAGACAGGTGCCGGGCAGCATGGGGTAGCAACGGCAACAGGTGCGGCCCTCGTTGGCCTCGAGTGTGAAATCTATATGGGCACAGAAGATATGAAAAGACAGGCATTAAATGTGTTCAGGATGAGACTCCTCGGGGCAAAGGTCACAGAGGTGCCTGTTGGCTCACAGACATTAAAAGATGCAATTAATGAGGCCTTGCGGGACTGGACTACGAATGTCCGGACGACACATTATATCCTCGGTACAGTTTTCGGACCTCATCCATTCCCTGTTATGGTCAGAGACTTCCAGTCTGTTATTGGTAAAGAGGCTAAAAAACAGATACTCGATACCGAAGGTAGGCTTCCTGATTACCTTATCGCCTGTGTTGGTGGTGGAAGTAATGCCATTGGGCTCTTTCATGCTTTTCTGAAGGAAGGGATAAAAATGATTGGCGTTGAAGCTGGCGGTGAAGGCATAGAGACAGGAAGACATGCAGCACGGTTTGCAGGTGGCTCTCTCGGTGTATTTCAGGGATGTAAAAGTTATCTCCTTCAGGATGATGATGGAAATGTCCTTGGAACACATTCTGTCTCGGCAGGTCTTGATTATGCATCCATAGGCCCAGAGCATCCCTATCTGAGGGATAAAGGACTTATCCAGTACACCTATGCAACAGATGATGAAGCCCTGGCTGCTTTTGAGCTTTTATCAAGAACAGAGGGCATCACCCCTGCACTCGAGTCTGCCCATGCCCTTGCAGAAGTCGTGAAACGTGCACCTAAACTTTCTCAAAAGGAGGTTATCATCGTAAACCTTTCAGGACGAGGTGACAAGGATGTCCAACATGTAGCCAGGATTAAAGGAATCAAATTGTGATTT
>CAZLFE010000056.1:0-14362 GCA_964558725.1 uncultured Nitrospiraceae bacterium
CCGCTGGATTGTATTATAAAAAGTTAGTTTCTCGGTACTGTACAGAACTCAATAAATTTATTTCCAAAAGTAGCTCCCCTGTTTCCCAAGAGATGCAGCCCTTGGCTGGATGTCATAGTATTAAAAATTGATTTATCTGTATTTATAAGTCCATACTGATAAAGATCCTGAAATGCAGATTTTATTACTTCCAATTCTACTCCTGGTATTGCGATGGGCATAAAATCAGAAAATCCACCTTGAATTTTCTCACGGTGGATATTGTTTTCACTTATGTATTCAAGTGGATTGCATATGAATTTTAAAATACGGATATGCAAAGCAGAAAGAGAATTAACCAAGTTTATAAAGTATTCTTTTTCATCTTCCGATGCATCTTTTCTAATAGCCGAATTAAGTAAAATTCCTCGAAATGCATCTAATTTTTCTTTTTGATAATTTTCTGCTGCTCCTCGGAAGCAGCGTTCAAAAACAAAAGCGAATTCATCCGTTTTGATGTATTTGGTATCCAATTTGTTCTCCAGATGTTTTATATCCTCAGTGAGTTGTTTTGTAAATGCTTCTAAACGCTTGAATTTCGCTGAAGGTATATAATCAGTCATTAATGAAGCTATCCCCCCGCAATAAGGAGCAGTTGCAGCAGCTGCCTTGAATATATTTAGAAGATGCTCCCAAATATTTGTTTGTGGTTTTTCTGGTAGATTATTACTCATTTATCTTTTAACGGAATAAATAACCTCCGAGGCAACCCTCTGATAACCAATAGTAATATACAATAATTTATCAATTACGGACACTGAGACTTTCAAGAAAAACTGATCGAAGGCTACTGTCACCAAAATGCAGCCGAATTTTTCCTAAAAGACCTGAAAGAATAGAAAGGATGGAACATCACAAATCATAAAAGGTAAAAACTTGATTTACTGACTGTTTACTGACTATTTTTTAGACCTTTTTGCTTTCGTAAGTCCTTTATTATAAATAATTTTATTGGTGGACGGTAGGGGATTCGAACCCCCGACTTCCACGTTGCGAACGTGGCGCTCTCCCAGCTGAGCTAACCGCCCTTTTATTTTGATGTCTTAATTATAAAGACTTATTGACACTCTCTACAAGTAATTTAGAGGTTGGGCAAATAGCAAAACCTACGAAACTCCCCTTAGCAAGGGGATGGCAAGGAGGGGGGAGTTAGAGCAACAAGAATTTTAGATTCTCTATAAAGCAGTTCGTTGCTTGAAAAACTCCACTCATTTTCAGTAACATTTCTTTTATATGCAGAAATTGAGCTTTATTGATACTCACTGCCATCTCGAGATGGATGAATTCAACTCTGACAGGGATGGGGTTATCGAAAGGGCGAAAAATGCCGGTATCGAAGCAATTATAACGATTGGCTCTGATCTGGAAGGCAATATAGGAGGTATTAACCTTTCAGAAAGATACGATTCTGTTTACGCCACTGTCGGAATCCATCCCCATGATGCAAAAGACTTCTCTGATGATATTTATCTCAAGCTCAAAGAGTGGGCATCAAAGGGGAAAGTCGTTGCCATAGGAGAAATAGGCATTGACTATCATTATGACAATTCACCGAGGGAGATCCAGAGAGAGGTCTTCAAGAGGCAGTTGGCCCTTGCAAAAGAGACAGGTCTTCCTGTTGTCATTCATAGCAGAGAGGCAAAAAAAGATACCCTCGAAATAATAAGGAATTCAGGAATAGACAAGGGAGTCCTCCACTGCTTTTCCGGAGACATGGATATGGCAGAAAGGGCTATGGCGATGGGGTTTTACATATCCATAGCAGGGCCTGTTACATTCAAGAATGCAAGAAGGCTAAGGGAGATTGCTCAGGCCATACCTGATGATTATCTCCTCATTGAAACAGATGCTCCCTATCTTACACCTGAACCGTTCAGGGGAAAGAGGAATGAGCCTTCGTATCTTGTACACATAGCAAGGACAATTGCAGAAATCAGAGGCATAAGTATGGAAGACCTCGCAAGGATTACGACCCTGAATGCAAAAAGGCTTTTTGGTATCGGGCAGATCCCGGAGGTAGGTGAGATAGCCTATAAGATAAGGGATAACCTTTATCTTAATATTACCAATAGATGCACAAACAGTTGCTCCTTTTGTGTAAGATTCATCACTGACTATGTGAAGGGGCACAAATTGAGGCTTTCACGCGAGCCAACAGAGGAAGAACTTAAAAATGCAATAGGCGATCCCTCAAAATATAAAGAAGTTGTATTCTGCGGTTATGGAGAGCCACTCATCAGGCTTGATCTGGTAAAGAGTCTCTCCCAATGGATAAAACAGAACAAGGGAATAGTCAGGATCAACACCAATGGACATGGAAACCTCATACATGGAAGAAATATTGTCCCTGAGCTGAAAGGCCTTGTTGATAGTATATCTGTAAGCCTCGATGCACATGACGAGGAAACATACAACAGGATCTGCAGACCTGTTTATAGAAATGCCTTCGGAGAAGTCGTTGAATTTATAAAGGAATCAAAAAAGTATATACCCCGTGTTGAGGCAACAGTGGTTGAAATTGAGGGAGTGGATGTAAAAAGATGCAAAAAGATTGTTGAGGATTTAGGGGTATGGTTTCGAATTAGAAAGCCTGATGTTGTGGGATAAAATCATATTGCTGTTAAACAATTTTCTTAATTTCTTCTTCATCGATTCTGATAATATCAATATATGCGCCGAGGCCAATAGCTGAAAACTGGTCTTCGATGAATTTGCCAATGGTTCTGCCCAGTTTGTTGTTACTATCGGGCATTAATGCTTTAATAACCCAACGATTACCAAATTTCCTAAAACTCTCATTGATCGAATTGGCAGCAAGAGTGACAACACTTGATAGTGAGATATCTTTCTCATACAGGACCAAGCAGTCTGAATCTATCCATCCCTTCAGAAATGGTGGCAAGGAAAACCTGTCGATCACTTTTTTCCCGATATTTTTGTGATTATCAGAAATAAAAGATTGGTCTATGCAAATATTAGATGGTTTATAAAATTTGTCATAGATTGTAATAATTATTTTCCCAATATTCATAAGAATTCCTGCAAGCTCTACCTTTTTAGCACTTATTGGTGAAAGGTTTATTTCTTCGGCTAAAATCCTGGCAAGTACAGAGGTGGCATAATCTTTTGCCAACATGGTTTCTACCTCTTTGTTTCCTTTTGAAAGCTGATTTAATGCAAAAAAAGTAATCAAAGCTTTCGTGTAATCCATCCCAAGCCGCATAACCACATCGTAGAAACTATTAACAATTCCTTTTTGCATGGAACCCCAATAAATGGAATTTGCTATGTTAAATAACCTGACCAATATATCAGCACTTATCTTCTCTTTCAGAAGTTCAATATCTCTTGCACTCGCATTGACATTATCGAGAATACAAAGAACCTCAGAGTCAAAACCGAAATGAATTTTGTCTATAACTTTCAGTATTTCTTTTTCTATAAAAAGGATGCTCTCGTTATCTGACAAGGTTGCAATACCTCTTAAGGGTTTTCTAAGCCATGATGCTGTCTTATTGATCTTATTCTATTTAAAAAAATCATGTACTTCATGGAATAGTATCTCGCCCTGTTTTCCATCTAAAAGCCGTTTCCATTTTACTTTCCCTGAGCTGATCTCATCATCGCCTATTATCAGGACATGCTTTGCTGCTAATCTATCTGCTTTTCTCAGTTGACTTCTTAAAGAATGGCCAGCGTAGCCGATTTCAACCCATATCCCTTTATCCCTGAGCTTTTTTGCAATAAGGAGCCCCTCTCTCTCAGCAGGTGCTCCGATTGTGGCAATAAAAACCTTCGGTGCGGGAACTTCAAGCTTATCTGAAGCTTTCAGCAGTTCTACAATCCTTTCCATCCCTATAGCGAAACCAATCGCAGGAGTAGGGGGGCCTCCAAATTCTTCAACGAGCCTGTCGTAGCGACCACCGGCAGCTACCGCATTTTGAGCACCGAGGTGTTTACTGGTAACCTCAAAGGTTGTACTTGTGTAATAATCAAGTCCTCTGACCATATCCGTATTTATGACGTAAGGAAAATCAAGCAATTTCAGCAGTGACAGGAGTGCTTCAAAGTGTTCTCTGCAATCTTTACAGAGAAAGTCTGTAACCTTGGGGGCACCGATCCTGAGTTTTATGCATTCCTTTACCTTACAGTCGAGTATCCTGAGAGGGTTAAACTCATATCTTCTTTGACAATCAGGACAAAACTCATTAATCCTGCCTGAAAAGAAAATCAGGAGGGCCTTTTTGTAATCGGGTCTGCATTTCTCGCAGCCGATGGAATTTATCTCGTAAGAAAGTCCCTTGAGGCTGAGCCTCTCAAGGAAAAGTCTGAGCATTGATAGTATTTCAGAATCCAGCTTCGGGTCAGATGTCCCTAATGCCTCAACACCTATCTGGTAGAACTGCCTGAAACGGCCTTTTTGTGGTCTCTCGTACCTGAACATCGGACCTGAGTAAAAAAATTTCTGTGGAGAGGGGAGATCATAGAGGTGGTTTTGTACATAGCATCTCACAACAGGGGCGGTTCCTTCTGGCCGAAGAGTAATGCTTCTGCCTGCCTTATCAGGAAATGTGTACATCTCTTTTTCGACGATATCAGTAGTTTCACCGATACTTCTGATGAATATGTCTGTTGACTCTATGATCGGTGCCCTTAATTCATGGAAGCCATATGCAGAAAATACATCCTTGGCGACTTCTTCGACCTTCTGCCACAGGTGTATGTCAGGTGGTAAGATATCCTGGATGCCCTTTAAAGCGCTGTATCGCGTCATTGTTCTGTCATACCTTGTCCTTCTTCCTCCCTCTCCTTGTCATATTCGAGCATCTTCAAATGTCCCTCGATTAACCTCCTGAGTTCTTCTTTAAAGTGGCGCCTGATTCCCTTCAAATCTACAATATCCTCATGAATCTTTATAACCTTCTCCTGTGCCTCTTTGACAAGAGTATCTGCCCTGAGCTCGGCCTCCTTTATAAGGAGTTCTGCCTCTTTCCTTGCATTTGACTTATACTCTTCAACCATCTGTTGAGCTGTTACAAGGGTCTCCCTGAGAGTTGTCTCCATGTCTTTATGCTCTTTAATCTGGTTCTCCAACCGTATTGAGTTTTCCTTCAGTGATGCATTTTCCCTGAGAAGGTCTTCCATCTCCTCCCTGATTATTTCGAGAAACGCATAGACCTCTTCATCATCGAAACCTCTGAATTTATAGGGGAACTGTTTCTGCTGGATATCAAGCGGTGTTATCCTCATACAATGCCTCCTCTTTTTAATTTATAACCTAACTCTATCAGGGAACTGATGAGAAATTTCCTGGTAAATATAATAGCAAGAATTACGATGAGAGGGGAGATGTCAATAGGCCCGAGTCTCATGCCAATAATTTTCCTTATAGGTCTGAACACAGGTTGGGTGACGGAATGAAGGAAACGGACAATTGGATTATAAGGATCAGGATTTACCCAGCTTATGACAGCAGCGATGATAACTATCCACATATAGACGGAAAGAACGATATCGAGTATATTCGCTATGGCAAGTAATAAATTACCAAATACAAACATGTGAACCTCCTTTGTAATCCATGATGCGTAATGGATGATTTGTGTGAATCGAAAGATTATTATGCATTACGATTTTCCTAACTCTTTTGCCCTTTCAGTTGCTGACGCGATTGCAGCGATGATAATCTCTTTTAAGCCCTTTCCCTCAAATACCTTAAGACCTGCTGCTGTAGTGCCACCCGGTGAAGTGACTACCTCTCTAAGCTTCGAAGGGCTCATACCAGTATCAAGCAGTCTTGCCGTGCCAAGAAGTGTCTGGACTGCGAGCGTAGTAGCGTCATCTTTTCCAAGTCCCATCCTGACAGCGCCTTCTATCATAGCTTCGATAAAATAGGCAAAAAAGGCAGGCCCGCTTCCTGAAAGGGCTGTTACGGCATCCATATATTTCTCAGGAAGGACTATGAGTCTTCCAATAGACATAAAGATGTCTTTTATCAGACCAATATCCTTATCGTGGATACATTCACACATCGACATGACAGACATTCCCTCCTGGATGAGCGCAGGGGTATTGGGCATCACTCTCACAATCTTTCCGGTTTTGAGTCTTGCTGAGAGAAAAGACAGTGTTATGCCTGCAGCAATTGATACCACTGTTTTGTCTCCTGAGACTGCATCTGATAGCTCATCAAGAACACGAGCCATGTCCTGGGGCTTAACGGCAAGTATTATGATATCACAGGTACTGGCTACATCCTTATTCCTGGGAGCAGTCTTTATAGGATATGTCTTCTCAAGGTATGCTCTTCTTTCGTCCCTCGGTTCAGAGACCATGATATTCCCGGCGTGCTTAGTGGCTATGCCTTTAATAATCGCCTCTGCCATATTACCACCACCAATAAAGCCTATCATTCATTCATCCCCTTTCTCCGCTACGAGCCATGGGCAAATATGCCTGTCCCTATTCTTACAATTGTTGAGCCTTCTTCTATGGCAATCTCAAAATCATGAGTCATGCCCATAGAAAGTTCCGATAGTGTGTGCCCTGATCTTTCTGCCTTATCCCTTAACTCCCTTAGCTCCCTGAAGTAAGGTCTTGCCATTTCAGGATTATCAAAGAAGGGAGGCATAGTCATCAAACCCTCGAGCTTGAGATTTTTCATGCCTGCAATTGCATCAAGTAGTCTCTGGAGGTTTTCCTTTGGAACACCATGCTTTGTTTCTTCTTCTGAAAGTTTCACCTGCACCAGGACCCTCTGAATCTTGCCAGCTCTTTCAGCGTGGGTGTTTAATTCAGCCGCAAGCCCTATCGAGTCGAGGGACTGGATGAGGTCAAAAAGCTGCACAGCTATCTTTGCCTTGTTTTTCTGAAGGTGCCCAAGGAGATGCCAAGAGATACTCGGTAGTCCATAGTCGGTAGTCGGTAGTCTTGAGAGTTCCTCAATCTTGCCCTTTGCTTCCTGAACCCTGCTTTCTCCGAAGATCCTCAGCCCCCAATCTATCGCTTCTTTTATCCTCTCTGTATCTACAGTCTTTGTAACCGCAATGAGCTTGACATCCTCAGGATTTCTTTCGACCCGCATAGCGGCGTGACAAATTCTCCTGTATATCGTTTTTATATTCTCAACAAGTGTTGTATCCATCATCTCACTTTTAATATCTATTGGCATCGTCAATATATCGTATATGCAAAGCAGTAATATAGTATCACAGGGTTTTAACTATGTCATCAAATAGCAGTTTTCCCAAATCTGCGTTTTTTATGCTCAAGGGTTCGAGGGGTCAAGGATTCGAGGATTCTATCGTTTGGAAATAAATCTTTTAGCCATGAGAGAGCGCTTCCTGATATTCAGCCCAGAGTCTTTCTTTTCCTATTCCGATATCAATAAAATCCCAGGGAAGAATTTCGCTGGAATCTTTTTCCCTGAAGATATAAAAGTCCTCTTTGATCCCTGAAGTCTCTGCTGCCTTTCTCCAGTCTTGAAACCTCAATGTCTCTTCGATCGCCTTTGATACCCTTCTGTCTCCCTGGGAAAAGAATCCCTGCATGTAAGCATACTTAGGAACATCATGAAATACCTTAACACCCTTTAGTGGAAGCAGGTTGTTCTTAATAATCTTCAATCTTTCCTTTACCTCTGAAGGGTTCTCCATTGAATGCCACTGGAAAGGCGTGAAAGGTTTCGGAACAAAGGTGCTGATGCTTAAGGTAATATTTCTTTTCGGTGCTGTATCTCTTATCTTTTTGACAAGATTCACTATTCCGACGATATCCTCCCTCGTTTCTGTTGGCAGGCCAACCATAAAATAGAGCCTGAGAGTCTCGATACCCTCAGAGAAGATGAGCTCTGATGTCTGAAGGATGTCTTCTTCTGTAACCTTTTTATTGATGACTCTTCTCAGTCGTTCAGTTCCTGCCTCGGGCGCAATAGAGATGCTCTTATGGACTTTCAATAAACCTACCAGTTCAGCACTCTTTGCACTTGCCCTGAGAGATGTAATCGAGAAATCGACTCCCGGTATTTTAAGAACCTCCTTTATATCAGGATAATCCGAAAGGGAAGGTCCTATGATGCCTATTCTTCTCGTTTTTGTAAGGGTCAATTTAATCTCATTCTCGAGTGCTTGGAGTGCTTTCTTCCGAAACGGCTTATAGATATGACCAGCTACACAGAACCTGCATGACCAGGGACATCCCCTCATTGCCTCTATGAGATACATATCAGAGAATTCTGTTTCGGGAGTAATAATAGATGTCTTGATACCCGAGCTTGTTATGTCTTTCAAGCAGCGCTTCTTAATAATTTCAGGGGCATTTTCGGATGTGGACCGTCCTGATATCTTGCCCTCCTTATCGTAAGATAAGCTGTAAAACAGAGGGACATAGAGACCTTCTATGGCTAAAGACTTTTTCAAGACCTCGGATCTGTCTGGAGAAGACCTATAAGCATCAAGAAATTCAGGAAGCATCTCCTCTGCCTCTCCTATAAAACAGATATCAAAAAAGTCTGCAACTGGTTCAGGATTAAAAAAGGCACAGACACCACCCATAATAACTAATGGGTTGTGGGAATTCCTCCCCGGGCTTCTGAAGGGAATTCTGGATAACTTCAATATCTTTAAGATGTTCGGATAATCGTTTTCAAAAGAGACAGAGAAGGCAACGATATCAAAGCGGTTAAGGGATCTCTTTGATTCCAGCGAGAAAAGTTCTGTATCTGTTCTGAGGTATTCCTCCAAATCTTCATCCTCAGGGAGGAAAACCCTTTCGCATACAACATCATCCATTCTGTTCAGAAGACCGTAAATTCCCTGGAAGCCGAGGTTTGACATCCCGACGTGGTAGGTATTCGGGTAAACGAGGGCGATATTTATCTTCCCCCCGGGGTCTTTATAGACAGTACCCTTTTCTTTGGATAGTAGATAGTCTATTTTTTCTTTGAGTTTTCGGCTCATCTTGAAGATATCAATACATGATAACACAGCTTGACGTGCTTTACCTTGGAGTGATGCCGGTATTTTCATTTAAACCTGTTTAGGATATACTAAAAATATGAAGTGTAAAAAATGTGGAGGTAGAATAAAGCTCGTTTTTTCTTGAAGGGGTGTTTCTCTATACTGCATGAACTGCAGTAAGACATTCACTCTGGATCAATATATTGAAGAGATAGATCGCAAAACGTGGGAACAGATATCCTCTCGCCCCTGCGACAGGGTTTAGGGTATCTTGAGAAGAGAAATGATTCATTACTGGTCATAGACCTGTCGAAATTCAAGAAAGATAAAGGAAGCCAGCGAGATCCATGTTGCCCCGTAAAGATCAGTTCAGTGGCTGTCTTATTGGTCAGTGCCTTGGGGATGCCCTCGGTTATGCCGTTGAAGGCTTTTCACCAGAGGCCTGCAAAAGGTATGTTGAAGACGTACTGAAAACAGAGAGAGTAGGGGAGTTTGGCCATTGGCCTCTTCCTTTTGGACAATATTCGGATGATTCGCAACTTGCCCGTGAGCTTCTTCAAAGCTATGTCGCCTGCAAAAAATTTGACCCTCAGGACTATGCAGAGCGAATAAAGGCTATCTTTTTAGAGAGAAGAATTGTTGGATGGGGCCAGGCAACCAGAGAAGCAGCCATAAGACTTATCAGGGGAACCCCGTGGGAAGAAGCTGGCACACCTGCTCCTTCTGCTGGCAATGGTAGCGCTATGCGTGCTGCTCCTATTGGTCTGCTCTTTTTTGACAATACTGAACTTCTTATTCAGGCAGCTCATGACCAAGGACGTATCACTCATAAGGATCCGAGATGTTCAGCAGGTGCGATAGCGATTAGTGGTGCCGTAGCCCTGGTGCTTCAAGAAAAACCAATAAATCCTGATTCCTTTCTCTCCACTCTTGTAAATTGGTCAGGTAAGATTGAACCTGTTTTTGCCTCTGAACTCAGAAAATTAAGTGAATGGATTTCTATTCCATCGGAAAGGGCTGTGACTTTCATCTCCAAAGCTGGCATCGCTGCCAATTACCCTTTTGAAGATGAATGGCAGGGTATTACTCCGTTCGTTATCAGTAGTGTGCTCTGGAGTCTCTATTCCTTCCTCAGGACACCTGATGACTACTGGGAAACCATCTGTACAGCTATTGGAGTAGGTGGAGATGTGGATACAACAGCAGCAATGGCAGGTGCGATAAGTGGTGCCTATCTGGGAATCGATGCAATCCCATCAGAGATTACACGACGCTTGACTGATCAGGGGAAATGGGGGTTAGATGAGCTCGTAGATTTGGCTCACCAGTGCTATGAGATAAGAATGCAGAATGTCCAATGAAGCTTCTGCTTTTTTATGCCCACAAATGGTGGTTTAAGACAGCCTCAAAAAGCCTTCCCGAAGTTCCAGATATTCAAATGGAAGATTCTTTAGAAAAGACCGTCGTAGTTTTTTACCATTCGGAAAAGGAGGATGAAGAAAAAGGGAAGGGTGTCCTTGATAAATTCGTGAAGAACATAAAATGGCTTGCTGGAAAGTTTGGGACAAAAAATGTTGTTATCCATTCCTTCAATCATCTTTCATCGAGTAAAGCATCTCCTGAATTTTCAGAACAGATGATAAAGCAGGCTACTGAAAAGCTGCTGAGTGCAGGTTATGCGGTAATGTGCACACCCTTTGGATATTTCAATGAGTTCTTGATTCATGTTGGAGGCGAAAGCCTCGCAAAAGTGTTCAAAGAGTTCTGAAGATAAAAATTAAAACTTGACCTGGCAGACAGTGCTGGATTAACCCATCAGTTGCACAACTTTTCATGCGGAGCATCTGCAATGCCTGACATGAGTGCATTTTCAATTAAGGCAAAGAGGGAATTTATCTTATTGATTTCTGTTTGTAATTTTATGTTCTGAGGCAATATTCAACGGACACTTATTCTTAATAAAGACTCATGAAATTTCATACCAGCCTTATATACCGGAATTATGTCACCAGATTCTTTCTTTTCTATACGGGTTAGTAAAGCCCATATTACACGACCTTTTAATCTTAAAGTATTGCCTCCATGAGTAATCTTTAAATCATATTCTTTATTTCTCTCTATCTTCTTTGTTGTTTCTACAGCTAATCCCCCAACACTGATATTGATTATTTTTGAGTTTAACGAATGAGGAACATTTCTTTGGATTCCCATCGCTATCAGCCTTTTATGCCTTCTTCTCTCATCTCTTATATATTTTATATTGCTGGACTTAATCACTTCATCTTCATTTTTCTCCTTTGCGGCGTATCGTGCCTTCACAATTCTCTCTGCCTCAAGCCAATTATCAAAGTCACGGCCTTCCACTCGACCACTCTTCTTATACAGTTCATAGGCTAATGTGACGATTTCATCGTACAAATTAGCATTATCCATACTATATCCTCCGTTACTCAAATATAGTTCTTCTCCAATAAGTTGCAAATATATTATATCAAGTTATTTCCCTACAGTTACGAGAAAAATTCTGCACTGAAATTTTACCTTAAAACCACACCCCCCCTCACCTTGCCCTGGTTTATTTTTGTCAAGTACTTTTTGTAAGTAAAATCATGTTCTTGTGGATTGCACCTTGCCCAACCCTCACAACGGTCTTTTTTCAATTTGAGTCTTGTCAGAAGCTTCCAACAAGGCGACTACCTCCTCAAGCACTTCTCTTAAGTTTCTTACGGTAAAAGATGAACTTTTGTAGGATAAACACCTATAACTGCTAAGGTCAAAATCCTACAAAAAAATCAGACTTATACTGATACCTTTTATTCTTGACATGGCATATTCTCTAAGCAAGATAGGAAGAAACTTCTGACTATAAACTAATTATCACTAAGGTTTTCAAAATTCTTATGAAGTTACCTGTTTAATAAAAAGGAGGTTATTGATATGCAATATTCATTTACGTGTCCCACAGGGGGTTGCAATTTCTCAGTAAAGGTTATTGCGCAGAATGATGATTGGGCAGTTGAAAAAATCATTGAGGTGAGCTCTGTTCATGGCAAGCAGGCCCATCCAAATTTGCCATCAATGACAGTGCAACAAATAAAAAATGTTGTGCTTTCAGGCGTGAAAGAACAATGAAGATCTTTTTTTGTTGAAAAGGTCAGCTATTTACTAATAGTCATTAGTAAGGACACATACAACTTAATTTTGAAGTCATGCCCGAAGTTCTTAATCGGGCATCCAGAGCCTTTCTGGATTCCCCGGTCAAGTCCGAAGCGGATTTCCGCGAGGAGTCGCATCGACCGGAGAATGACAAGAATATATCCTTACTTATAGTCGTCTCAGTAAGTCAGATATTTTTATTTAGTTAAAATAAAAAAGGGAACCGAGTTATGCTTATAAAAGTAATGTATCAAAACAATGAATATGGTATGGTTAATCCATTTCTTCTCGATAAGCTAATCGCTTCAGGTAAGATTAAAAAGTTTCTCCGTTCAGAAGGATGGGCTACTATAGGTATTGACCCTATAAGAGGAACTGGTGGTCATTATAAAGGCTCAGAAAGACGGATTGAATTATTGAAGGATGAAGATAAAACAAAAGAACAACTAATACATGAAATGAAAGAACTTCGTCAACAAATTGCTGAGTTAGCAAGAGTAAAAGCACAGCACAACCAAGCAGAGGAAGCACTGCGAATGAATGAAGAAAAATATCGCACTGTGGCAGATTTTACCTATGACTGGGAGGACTGGTTAGGCCCACATGGTAAATACATCTATGTTTCTCCGTCATGCGAGTGGATTACTGGCTATCGCCCGGACGAATTCGTGTCAGATCCTGATCTCGTGATAAAGATTACCCATCCTGATGACCGTGATTTAGTTGAAGAACACTTCCGCGAGATATTAAGAGGTAGTATTGCTATCCACAACATAGATTTCCGTATCATCACCCGCAGCGGTGAAGTGCGCTGGATCAGCCACTACTGCCAGCCGGTCTATAGCAAAGATGGTAATTTTCTTGGAAGTCGTTCCAGTAGCCGCGACATTACTCAACGTAAAAAAATAGAGGAAGAATTAAAACAACTGACAAATGAATTGGAACGTTTCAATGTTGAACTATCAACCGCAAATGAGCAACTGAAAAAAGAAATGGAAGTCCGTGTAACGACTGAGAAAGCGCTTAAAGAAAGTGAAGAACGTTATAAAAGGATGGTCAGCGCAGTAACCGCGTATACTTATTCAGTTGATCTCAGTCACGCAGGTGCAATATCTACCCGACATAGCATGGGATGTATCCCGGTCACAGGGTATAATCCTGAGGATTTTGAAGCTGATCCGTATTTATGGCACTCAATGATCCACCCTGATGATCGGATGATGGTTGAAAACTCACTCAAAGAGATTTTGGCTGGTCACGAGGTTTCTCCTATCGAGCACCGTATAATCCGCCGTGATGGCAAAGTGGTTTGGGTTCGCAATACCATGGCGCCGTACTATGATGGAGATGGCCGCCTCATCCGCTATGATGGTCTGATTGAAGACATTACTGAGCGCAAGCAGGCGGAGGAGGCGCTGCGTATAAAAGATAATGCAATAGAATCTTCCATCAATGGTATCGGAATCGCTGACCTTAAGGGGTGTCTTATATACGCAAACAAATCCTTTCTCAAAATGTGGGGATATGATGAAAAGGAAGCCCAGGGAACACATATTGAAAATTTCTGTCACATAAAAGAGGAATTTGCTAAAGTTATAGAGGCATTGAAGGATAAGGGAGGATGGATAGGTGAACTAAAGGCCAAGAGAAAAGATGGCTCATCATTTGACGTAGATTTTTCAGCAAGCATGGTTACAGATGAGGCTGGCAAACCTATCTGTATGATGGCGTCATTTATAGATATCACCGAGCGCAGGCAGACAGCGGAGGAATTAAAGAAATTGTCAGAAGAGTTAGCACGTTCCAATATTGATTTAAGAGATTTTGCCTATGTAGCTTCTCATGATTTGAAGAAGCCTCTACAATCGATTGATGGCTTTGTGAAGCTATTGGCGCGGCGTTACAAAGGTAAACTTGATGCCAAAGCTGATGAACTTATTGAGTATATCGGTAGTGGTGTAAAGAGGATGCAGGAGCTTATTAAAGACTTGTTAGAGTATTCACAGATTGAAGCGAAGGAAAAAAATTCAAGCCTACTGATTGCTCAGGTGTTGTGGAAAAGGCAGTTGGCAATCTGCAGGCAGCCATCGAGGAGAGTAATGCTGTAGTGACATATGATGAACTTCCGACAGTAATGGTCGATACCCCACAAATAATTAGTTTGTTTCAGAACTTGATTGACAATGCCATCAAGTTTCGCAGCGAGGAGG
>CAZLFE010000057.1:0-14264 GCA_964558725.1 uncultured Nitrospiraceae bacterium
AAAGGAGAATTATTTTTAAGTATTATTTGAGGTTAACTGCAGTTTTTGGGTTAATAGTCTGCCCTCCCGTGAACTGAATTGCCGATAGATTATGGAGGTGAGAGGACATTGCTACAGAATCCATTAAAAATGGTAAAATTGAAAACCTTAGAGGTTCGTAATGCTCAATGAGGAAATAAGAATAGGATTAACATTTGATAACGTACTTCTTGTGCCAGCCAAATTTGAACAGATAAGTTTTTCACAGCTTTACCCGCACTTCGTAAATCCGCAATTATGGCAGACGGCGCAGCCGCTTGCATGTTCAACAGCACCTCCGCACTCAGGGCATCGGCCGATGAACATAACCTCCTTGTGGCTTTTCTGGCCATTTCCGTCTCCGTTGTTTCCGTTCTGTAGATACTTTTCAAGAGCCTTTGCTATTGCATCAGAACAGGAAGTTATCTTACCGCCCTCTACCCATGCATGGGAGTGGCATGAAATTCCCTTCAACTGTCTCATTACCTCGTCAGGCTCGAGATTGGATCTGAAAGCAAGAGAGACGAGCCTTCCGATCGCCTCAGACTGGCTTGCAGCACAACCTCCCGCCTTTCCCATGGATGTGAAAAGCTCAAAGGGGTGTCCTTCTTCATCCTCGTTGACGGTAACATAGAGATTCCCGCAACCTGTCTTCATAAGGCGTGTTGAGCCATTGATGACATCCGGTCTTTTCCGTGGGACAATCTTCTGTCGTAAATCTATAGCCTCTATCTTCCCTTCTTTCTTGCCCTTTGTAAGTACCTGTTCTTCTCGTGAGCCATCTCTGTATACGGTAACACCTTTACAGCCATATTCGTAAGCGAGGAGGTAGACTTCTTTTACATCTTCAGTCGTTGCGCTGTGAGGGAAATTCACCGTCTTTGAAACTGCATTATCCACATATTTCTGGAAGGCTGCCTGCATCTTTATGTGTTCATGAGGTGTGATATCATGGGCAGTGGTAAACAACCTTTTGACATCCTCTGGTATCTCATGAAATTCCTGTATTGAACCTTTTTCTGCAATCCTTTCCATAAGCTCCCTCCCCCAGAACCCGCGCTCCTTTGCGATCTTTTCAAAATAGGGGTTCACCTCTATCAGCTTCGTGCCCTCCATCACAGTCCTCACATAGGAAACAGCAAAAATGGGTTCTATGCCTGATGAACAACCTGCTATGATCGAAAGGGTGCCCGTGGGAGCTATGGTTGTAATCGTTGCATTTCTGACTTTTACCTTACCATCATAGATGCTTCCTTTATAATTAGGGAATACTCCCCGTTGCTCTGCCAATGCGCTTGATGCTTCCCTCCCTTCTCTCTGGATAAATCCCATAACATCTTCTGAGAGTCTTATGGCATCATCAGAGCTATAAGGGATTCCGAGAAAGATGAGCATATCTGCCCAGCCCATCACACCAAGACCTATCTTTCTGTTTGCCTTTGTCATCTCCTCAATCTTAGGAAGGGGATACTTGTTTATTTCGATTACATTGTCGAGGAAATGGACAGCCTTCCATGTGATATCCCTGAGTTTTTCCCAGTCTATCTCATAATGAAGTGACGAGTGACAAGTGACGGGCGACGAGTTTTGACTACTCACTTCCGACTGCTGACTGTTGACTGCTTTTATCATTTTTCCCAGATTTATCGATCCGAGATTGCATGACTCATATGGCAGAAGGGGTTGTTCACCACAAGGATTCGTTGAGTCTATCTTTCCTACCCGGGGAGTCGGGTTCGACGCATCCACCCGATCTATGAAGACAATCCCTGGCTCTCCATTTTTCCATGCATGCTCGACAATGAGATGAAAGACGTCTCTTGCTTTGAGGGTGTCTGTTGCTTCCTGTGTCCGTGGATTGATGAGGTCATACTGTCTATCTTCCTGAACAGCCTTCATGAAATCATCAGTGAGGGCTACAGAGATATTAAAGTTATTGAGCTTTGAATTGTCTTCCTTCGATGTGATAAAGGAATGTATATCCGGGTGGTCAACCCTCAGGATACCCATATTAGCACCCCTTCTCGTTCCTCCCTGTTTTACAGCCTCTGTTGCCGTATCAAAGACAGTCATGAAGGAAACCGGGCCTGAGGAAATGCCCTTAGTTGAGCCGACAACATCACCTTTTGGTCTCAATCTCGAAAAACTAAAGCCTGTGCCCCCACCCGATTTGTGTATTATGGCTGCGTTTTTCACTGCATCAAATATAGATTCCATAGAGTCCTCTATGGGTAAAACAAAGCATGCGCTTAGCTGCCCGATCCTTCTGCCAGCATTCATAAGGGTAGGACTGTTAGGGAGGAAAGTTAAGGATGTTATCATTTCATAGAATGCTTCTTCAAGATTTTGAACATCCTTCTCTGATGTGCCATAATTGAAATCTGCAGATGCAACATTCCTTGCTACGCGTCTGAAAAGCTCTTCGGGTGCCTCGACAACCTTTCCTACCTCATTCTTTTTTAAATACCTCTTCTCAAGAACTTTTAATGCATTCTGGGTAAGATTGATCCCAGATGAAAGACCCTTCATAAACTCCACCCCCCATTTTATAATTTGTTTGAAGGATAGCTATTTGTAAGCCATCCAAGGTTTTGTATTTTTGAGGTAATTAAACCACAAGATATTGTGGAAGTCAAGAAAAAAAATGGGAAATAATGGAAATCTTCTAATTGATGAATTTTAAAGAATTATTCCTGTGAAATCGATGTTGATTAATTGTTAAGTTTACAAATCCTTGAGCATTTTATAGAGAATTGCTTTCAATAAAGTACTCAGGCTTCACTTATGATGGCAATGTTGGATTCTGTCAATCTATTGAAAAATCCATTATAAAAAGAATAAAATAAAACTAAGGTTAAGAACAATATGTATTATCAATATACTTTTGCTCATTATAAAGCTCGTCACAAAAACAGAAACCTATCGTTCCTCTTCGCAGGTTTTTGTCTATTAACGATTGTAGGGTTAGGAATCATTTGTTACGATGATGACCTTTTGGATACTGATAATCCTCCCGATATTGCATTGCAATATCCGATCATTATTTATCCTGCTCATGATGAAATAACACCCATAACATTAATTAGCGAATCAATTAATCTTCCTTTAATAAATAAAAATTCTTTTCTCACCAGGGCACCTCCCGCATAGTCCTCAAAATTTAATTTTCAGACATCATTAGGTTACCTGATATTCCATCAGGAGATTTAATCATCACTTAGAAATATACAGGTTCAGACTGATATTTTCGATTACTCTGTTTGTATGAGGAGGCTACTATGTTTGGATTGGGAATGCCAGAATTGCTTGTGGTGTTGGTTATTGTCTTTGTGATCTTCGGCCCGAGTAAGCTCCCTTCCCTCGGGAAAGGCCTCGGAGAAGCAATACGGGGATTGAAGAAGGGGCTCGAAGAGGAGTCATCAAAGAAGGATGAAAAAATAGAAAGATAGGAAAAGTTACTCTATAAATAAGATAACCTCAGGAGGATTCCAAATGTCTGAAGCCGGTGATAACAAAAAGAATATTTCAAGGCATATTCTGCCAACATCTTCAAACCTGCTCGGTCTATGCTTTGTAATACTCAGCTTTATAAGAATTGCAAATTTAGGAGCTGAAATTATTCTTGATGAGTTAGTTGCAACAGCAATAATTTTTTTCCTTATTTCAAGTGTCTTATCGTATGCGTCTATGCGGTCTAAGAAAAAGGCAGAATTTTATGAAAAAATCGCTGACCTTATTTTTATAACTGGATTGTTTATATTAACGTTGTTTTCAGTGATAATTGTCTTTGAGGTGATATAGTAAGATTCATATTTATTATGTTAAAAATCCTACGATGCTCTGACCACCATCACAGTGCAAGGTGCATGGCCGACGACTTTTGCCGTAACGTCTCCCATCAATAACCGTGTGAGTCCCCTCCTTCCGTGACTCCCCATTACAACCAAATCTATGTCTTTTTCTTTTGCTATATCCACAATGACCTCATATGCATCCCCTACATGAACCTCCTTTGCAACTTTTATTCCTGCCGCCGATGCTTTTTTCGCAGCCCTCTCCACAAGTTCTTTTGCATGTTCGGTCATTTTCTCAGTAAGTTCTGGTGCCAAAGCCTCAAACTGTTCAGTAACATCCACAACGGTAACGATAATAATCTGCCCTTTGAAAATTTTGCCATAGCTATTGCCTCTTTCAAGGCAGCTTCACTATATTTCATCAAAAGGAAGAAGAATTCTTTTATGCATATTTAGTGTCCTCAGTTTTCAATAGTCCTGATGCTGTAAGCTCAAGCATGAGCACTTCAATGATTGCAAATATGCCATACACGATATCTTTCATTCTTCTTTTTTTATTATTTTCTTTGCTTCATCAAAAGCTCCTTCTTCAGCAAAAGCGGCTGCTGTCATAGCCCTTTCAAACTTTTCCCAATGAGCTTCTTTTATTTTTGCTACCAATAAATCTATATCAGCGGGCTTCCTGAGGAAATCAAAGCCCCCGAGTTTCTTTGCCTCTTCTTCGTCCTTGTCCGTCCCATGTCCTGTAAGGATAATTACCTGTATTTCACGCTTTATTTTCTTGATTTCCCGTAGAACTTCCATCCCATGCAGTCCTGGCATCTTCAAGTCCAGCACTATGACATCAGGCTCCATTTTCTTTATAAAAGACAATGCCTGTTCTCCATCATAGACAGTATCTACTTTTAACTCCCTCATCCTGAGTCTTTGGGCAAGGGTGTTAACAAAAGAAACTTCATCGTCAACCAGCAATACTTTTATGTCTTTCTTTTTTTTCATCGGTTCCTCCCTAAGGAAAAATAGTCCTTGCCAAAATTTAGTTAGATACTAAATATCCTAAGATACTCCTACATTTATATCAAGCTTATCAAGTTTATTCACATAAATGGACAGGCAATGAATTAGAGGAAACAAGACCCCTGCTGCATAGATAATTGGAATACAGATAGGGTATTCTTCAGGAGAAATTTGAAAAAATTTGGTTAGGTAAAGAATAACCTTAATGTCCTCCTACCTTCAGTAACCCCGATGCTGCAAGTAAGAGTACGAGCACCTCGATGATCGCAAATATGCCATACGCAAAGTCTTTCTTTTTGAAGAATATCGGGATGATCCTGAGATAACAAATGACGGTAACACCAGCGAGAAAGGCTATTCCAACAAAATTAAGGAAATCACCTTTCCCAAGCATCTTTAACCATGCCCACCCTGGGTGAATTCCTGTTTCTTCGAGATACTTATGAACAGACAAACCCCAATATTTTGGTAGGTCATTTACCGGAATATAGGGTGTAAAAATTCCTGAGAGATAGATGATAAAGGTAATGATTATAGCTACGAGTCCTATTTTCATGCCTATATCGAGAACTCTTGCATACTCACGCTGTGCCGATAATCCCTTTGCCTCTTTTTCCACGACTTACCTCCTAAATACGTAGTTACTTCCAGATACCAAGACCCTTCAGCAATGCCCTTAGCCCTGCGAATAAGAGCATTACGATAACTATATATCTAACTGCTGCGGGTTTCGTTTTTGCGAGTATTCTTACACCAACAATGGAGCCAAGCATTATTCCAATGATTGATGGAACCACCATCATAGGCAATACTGCACCATTATTAAAATATACCCATGCAGCAGAAGTGTCCGTAACAGAGAGCAGAAACTTACTCGTTGCGACAGAAACCTTCAGGGGTGCACCCATCATGAGATTCAAGACAGGAACATTTGCCCATCCTGCACCAAGTCCAAACATACCAGCCATGACACCTATGATTATGAACGTTGCTAACCCCTGTGGCGTCCTGTGGATTTGCCAGTTGATGTCACGTCCTGTTGATGCCTCACAATACATTCCATATATGTTGAGAGCATTCGATAAGGGATCAGCCTGTTTAACCTCCGGATACTCTGATTTTTTTGCCATTAACATGATGAGAACAATGCCAAGTATTGTGGCGCCTAATGAGATATTAACAACATTGGTTGGGAGTGCAAGCCCTATCATTGCACCAACTATCGCACATGCAGATGCAATGACTGCCACAGGTACGGCAAGTCTTAAACAAGCCATTCCACTTTTCGGGAGTCCGGGACCAGCAGCGAGGGCACCTGCAAGGGCAACTAAGAGGCCGGCACCTCTGACGAAATCGAGATGGAAGGGGAAGAACCCTCCTACAATGGGGACAAAAAGCACTCCTCCACCTACACCTCCTAAGACAGCCAAGATACCAAGCACAAAGGTCACGACAAACAAAATTAGTGGCCACGCCCACCACGGAAGAGAGGAACCCTTTGCAGCCATCTCTACCGCCTGTTCTGCACCATAGGCGATTCCGGAAACACTGATGATAACAATCAATAAGATTAAAAAAAGAAGAGAAATGCGCCTCTCAATACATGACATATCATCCGCCTCCTTCTCCGTACACAACTCGAATGTGATATTTTTACGCAAAGGCATAGCTCAAGAGAAAAGAATTTTTTAATTATGACCAGAGAAGATTTGACTTATCACAAGAAAAGCCTTACTGATAACAGGTGTATCTACCAGCCCTTGCTTTTCAATATTTCCTTTACATGCTCTTCGTGCTTCTTCTCAACAAGGAGAATTCTCTTCCGCTTGGCTTCAGCAATCTTTTCAAGTATTTTGTTCATGTCTGCAGGTTTCTCTAAAAAATCAACTGCCCCTGCTTTCATGGCCTCAACGCCTTTTTCGACGGTGGCATGACCTGTAAGCAATATAATCTGGAGATCAGGATTTTCGCTCCTAATACGTTTGAGAGTTTCTATACCACTCATCCCGGGCATTACAAGATCGAGAATAATTGCATCAAAATCTTTACCCTTTACTTTTTTCAGGGCTTCCTCTCCACTGGTAGAGGTATCTACTTTGAGCCCTCGTCCTTCTAATCTTTGAGACAATACTTTAAGAAACTGCTCTTCATCATCTACTAACAAGATATTAGCTTTAAGTTCCTCAGGCATTTTAGAGTTCCTCCTTTTATCATTGATTATTTTCCTCTTTCATTATTTTCCATACCGTATCAAACTCTGCCTCTTCAAAATGCAATAGCTGATGGAAAACTTTCATTCCATCTATACCCGGCATGCTCAAATCTAATACCACAACATCAGGTTCCAGTTCTTTTACAAAGGACAAAGCCTGTTCACCATCATGCTAAATCACTCATCTCTTCTGTTTTGATTAAAGACTGCTTCTCCTTCAATGTCCTTGCAATATTGCTGAGTTTTACATCCTTCGATGCCTGGATGCCGTATAGCATCTCCTTGATCAGCCTATGTTTTGGCTTCTTGAACCGCTTCGAAATGATTCCTGAGAATTTTGAAAGCTGTCCTTTTAAAGTGGCTACTGTCTTAGATTCCCCGCTCATAATTCCTCCATATCCTTTATAGATAAGGGTTTCCTTATGATAAGGTATTTAAAACTCAGGAATCTTTATTCCTGTCTGACAGAAAGAGCTTTTCTACTTATGTTTTTCGTTTTCTTTAATTATTTCAGTGGGTTAGCCGTTTAGCTCATGAAAAACTCAGGAAACTTCAAATATTAATAATAGAAATATTAATAATACTGTTTACATTATGTAGTAGCAGGCCCGGTTACCGGCAGTGTGATGGCTATCTCTTCACCCTTTTGAGAGATACTTCCTCCCAACTGTTTTATAACATGTAGACGGATTTCCTCTGAACATATTCCTTCTTCAACTGCTTCCACAACATTTCCTTTCGTGATAATATGAATCGCTATTGAGCCATTTAAAGGTGCCGTTTTAACGGTAATACTGCCGTTTTTATCAAGCTTCCTCAACTTTTCTTCAATTAAGCAAAAGACGAGAAGCTGAAGCTTTGCTGGATCATTGTAAATTGTGGGAAGGTTTTTATGAAAATCTTTTTCAAGACTGACTCTTTTCTGGCTTGCCAATTTGGTTAATAAGACAAGAAGTTCCTCCAGACCTTCATTGACGCTGAAGGTGGAAAGAGGCTTGTCCATCCTGTGAGCAAAGCGATTGAGATAATTACATAATTCTGAGGTTTTTCCGATTTGTTCTCCAATGGAACGGAGGATATCCAAACTCTGTTGTAAATCCTTTTTCTCTAATGATTTCTTAGACTCCATTAGGTCCCCTATTAATCCTGCGGATTCTTTGATAAAGGCAAGGTGATTTTTAATCTCATGTGTCAAACTTGATAAGATCTTTCCAATATAACTTAACTGTAAGGCCATTAGATCATGCTCTCTTTCATGTTCCATATGCTGCCTCCATTCAAATGCTTAGACTTTGTTGCGTTTCATTTTAGCCTTGTCAATTTTTACGATTAGTTGCTCGATATCCATAGGCTTCATAATATAATCAAAGGCCCCTGCCCTGATTCCTTCGTCTGCAATTTCTCTATCTCCATGTCCTGACAATATAATTACCCCGATAGTAGGATCAAACTGCTTTATAGCTTTAAGGACTTCAATGCCGTCAACGCCTGGCATTTTCAGGTCAAGAAGTACCACATCAGGTTTATCATTTTCAACAGTTGGTAGGGCATCTTCAGCACGATATATAGCCTTTGCATCATAGTTACGTAATCGTAGTCGTTCTGATAGTGCTGAGGCAAATTCAACCTCGTCATCAACTAAAAGTACTTTAGTGGGTGTCATGTATATCCTCCTTAACCAGCTCCAACTTTTATCGGCACCTCGACGGTGAAAGTAGTTCCCTTGTTAATCTCGCTTTCAACAAGGATTGTGCCTCCTAATTTTTTCATAATTCCATATGATATGAAAAGTCCCAAACCTGTTCCTTTCCCCTTTTCTTTTGTGGTATAGAAGGGTTCAAAGATGGTTTTGAGTTTGTCCTTGGGAATTCCGCGCCCGGTATCCCTGACCGATACCAGTACGGTATTATTATCTCTGACTTTTGTAGCAACTTCTATGAGACCCCCTTCTTCAACTGCGTCGACAGCATTATTAATAATGTTCAAAAATACCTGCTGGAGCTGTCCTTTGTCACCCTCAATTTTAGGAAGGTCTTCCTTGAGATTCAGTTCTAAACGAATATTTCTGAACAAAATCTCTTTTTCGAGAAATCCTATGACCTCTTTAATGACGTCATTCAGGTCAATAACCTCATAGGTAATCTCCATGCGGCGGGCAAATCCTAAAAGGCGATGGGTAATTGTACGGCAACGGTTCACGCTGTCAAATATGCCATTAATTAAGGCCAAAAGTCTTTCTTTGTCCTTTACATCGCCAGATAGTTCGAGAAGATCTTTCACCAAGCCGGCCTTTTCGTTAATTATGGCAAGGGGGTTATTGATCTCATGTGCAACACCTGCAGCAAGTCGCCCAATAGATGCCAGCTTGCTAGCCTGTTCGGTCTTCGCCACCGCATCCTCTATTTCCTGGTCTGCCTTTTTAATCCGATTCACCACGGTTTGTGCCATGAGAAAGGTCACTACAACGCTAATGAGTACACTCAATATTGAAATGAGAAACAGTTCATTTCTGAAGATCTTGGGGATTCGTGAATAAGGGGTTGACTTAATAACCGCCGCCAAAATCCATAAAGAATTTCTAATTGGTACATATCCGAAGATGGCGGGACTACCGTCAAGTTCCTTTACATCTACCACGGAAACACTCCTCTGAGGGGCAAGGACTGGCAGTTTGAACTTGTTTAATACGTCTCCATGAAATCGAGAAGGTATCTGCAGAATACCTTCATGGTTAATAATAAAAACATCATCATTTTCCCTGAGATTGATGTCAGAGACAAATCGCTTAAGGATTTTCATATCAATAGTGGCCCTGAGAATACAGAAAGTCCTTTTTTCAGGACAATCCTTTTTTACAGCAATCGCAAAATGTGGCAATCTCCGGTATCCCATAAAGACGTCACTAACATAAACATTGCGAACTACCACTTCATTGAACCACTCCTGATTCGAATAATCCTTCCCTGTCAGGGGATAGGGACCCGCGTATGCCTGCTGAATGCCGTTCGCATCAATTAATCCAAGATCAACGAGTCCGCTGAATTCTTTTTCGAATTTGGTAAAGATATCAGTCAGCATTTTCTGATCTGATAATTGGTCAGAAGAATAAGAAGAGGCAAGAAACCGTAGGGCTGAAACTTTCTCATCTATAAAATATTCAATAGATTGTTCCGTATTCTCAATCTGCCATTTTACTTGATTGCGGAAATCATCTTTGAGAATGTGCTGGAACCAGAAGTAGCTTATCGTCACTACAATAAAGAGGGGAACCAGCGAAAGCATTGCATCTAAGAGGACTATACGTATCTTTAGACTCTTGTAACGATCTCTGCCGAGGATTTTAAAATAATCGTGCGGGTGAAATAGAACCTTTAGAAGGTCGGTTAATCTTCTCTCCATTTGTTATTGGATTCGTCCTTTCGCGACATAAGTAAAAGGGATTATCCGATGAATTCTAACGTGCACCTAATATGGTACTATTTTGCCTTGTCGTATTATGCCGAGGCCCATTGGGACCTCAAGGCCACCGTAACTATCAATAGAGACTTCTCCCATAACTCCATCGTGTATGCTGTTAATAAGTTTATATGATACGGTATCGGGGTTTCCTTTCTTTCCTATCAAGCCATTGATAAGTCCTTCAGCGAGTATATTCATGCCATGATATGCAAAAGTTGTATCAAGATCTGGCGCATAACCATATGCTTTGCTGAAACTTTCTTCAAACTGTTTAGCTTTTTCATTTTTTAGAAAAATATATTTGGGACCTGCTACTATTGCCCCCTCCAGAAGGTTGGCCGGAATGTTGTTTGGCATAATAAATCCCCATCCACCTGTGATCTCTATCTTCCCGAGCAATTTTTGCCGGGCCAGCTCTTTAAATAAAGAAACATATTCAAAACCGTGTCCAATAAGCAAGAGACTATTTGCGCCGGAGTGTTTTAATCTCTCGATCTTGGTTTTAAAATCTTTTTCTTCAGCTTTATAAGGTTCGTAATAGACCACATTGATTCTACTTTTCAAAAATCCAGGGATAAGGTAGACAGTAAGTTCCTTAACAGTATCAGGATGATTTAGATAGAGAATTACGACTTTTTTCTTCTCTTTGTTTTTTTTGTAATATTCCAGGAGTTGATTTGCCTCTGCGAACATGCTCTCATACAGCCTGAAGGCGTAGGGTGATTCCTTTTGAATGTCGGGATCCATACAAAGCATGGCTATTATGATTTTATTTTTGTTGGCTATAGGAAGTATGACCTCGCTTATTGCATAGGTAGAAGTAATGAAGGCTGATACTTTGTCAACATTCATTAGTTTATTGGCAACGGTAACAGCTTCGTTGGGACTTCCTTTGCTATCTTCAAAAAGTACCTTGATTATCTCTTTATTATGTTTGCTATTTGTATTTTTAACGCTGAGTTCTATGGCTTTCTTCTCATCTTCACCTAAGAAACTCATAGGACCTGTTAAGGGCAATATTGCCCCAATTTTAATCTCTTTCAGTTCCTTAAATTCTTGCTCTTTCTCTTTTTCTGCAGGACTTGAGCAACTAAGTAAGAGGGAAATCAAAAAGACAGTTACTATCACGTTTGCAAGGGTCGCTACCCCCTTATGCAGTTTCATTACAGTTTTTGTATCCCTTCCTTTTTGAGATTTTCAGGATTTTATTTTATATCTTTGATAAAAATATATACAAGTGGGAAAGTAAGCAGGAAGTAGCAAAAATTTAGCCTATATTATTAATAAAATAGATGGTGGATGTAGTATTTGAGCGGCTTTAATTCTTTTGAAGAAAGAATTTACCTCGGAGGCTCGATCGGTATCGAGCCGAGAATGAGCGAAAATGCTGCATCCGCCATAAATCAAAAAATTATGAATTAAATGGGTTAGGGAATTTTTCGCATTGTTCCCTTATCTTGATGACCTACGACTCATAGAAGGGAGGCGTAGGAGGGGGTGATTCAACAGATTTGTTTTCATCACCCTCCCCGACTGTCGTTTCTTCACTTCCTGTCAAGATGGAAAAATCAGGGCTCCAAGTCTGATTGCAACTGTAACCGGTCTTCAGCGTTATATCTTCAGTACATAATATCGTAACCAGACATATGCAGTACAGATGATGACTGACTCGATCATCAACGGCATACCGTAGAGCATAAACTTCTTAAATGATATTGGTCTCCCCATTTTTTCTGCCATACCAACAACTATAACATTTGCAGATGCACCGATAGCAGTTCCATTGCCACCGAGACATGCCCCGAGAGCAAGTGACCACCACATAGGCATCAGGTCAGGATGATGTAAGAGCTGAATCCCTGAAAAATTGGGCCATAGCTGTTTAGCCATATCAATAATCAACGGGTTCATAGTGGCAACATAAGGGATGTTATCTATAAATGCTGATGCAAACGCTGAAAACCACATTACGATCATGGAAGTGCCAAGAAGGTTACCTTGTGTAACCTCAAGGACCTTAATAGACATCCACTTTATAAGCCCTACCTTTACAACACCTCCGATGATCATAAACAGCCCCATAAAGAAAAAGAGCGTGGCCCATTCTGCCTCAGCAAGAATATGATGAGGTTCTTTTGTTCCCGAGACAAGGAGCAGAAGTCCAGCGCCAAAGAGGGCGATGGTTGCAGGCTCAAAATGGAGCATGCCATGAAAAACAAAGCCTGTTATAGTAACTGCAAGGACAACAAGGGATTTCTTTAATAACACCGGATCTTTAATTGCCTCATTCTCATTCATAGCCATAACCCTCTGCCTTAATTCCTCTCTTACGTGCATCTTTTTGCCAAATATGAACTTGATACTTATTACATATGCTATCAAAACAAGTATTATTACTGGTGTGAGGTGGTAAACAAATGCCATGAAGTCCAGTTGGGCCTTTGAGGCAATCATGATGTTCGGCGGGTCACCGATGAGTGTAGCAGTTCCACCGATATTAGATGCGAGGGATTCTGTAATAAGAAAAGGCACCACATCAAGTTCAAGCGCCTGGCAGATGAGCAATGTAACAGGGGCGATAAGAAGAACTGTTGTTACATTGTCAAGGAATGCTGAAACAACAGCAGTCACAACCGAAAATATTGCCATAATCATAAATGGTTTTCCCTTTGCTACTTTGGCGCTTTTTATTGCGATATACTCAAACACACCGGTAGGCTTCATAATGTTGATGATTATCATCATGCTTACCAGCAGGAATATGACATTCCAGTCTATTCCTAACTCCAGTGAATTAAAAGCGTCTTCCTGAGTAACTATCTTCAGTACAATCATAAGTGCTGCACCAAAGATCGCTACTATTGTCTTATGTATTTTCTCTGATACTATCAGACCGTAAGCCAGGAGAAAAATGGCTGTTGCTATCCAGAATGGCATCCCCATTACAACCTGGCTTGTTGCAGCAACTTCCTGCGTCATTTCACACCTCCTGTATTTTCCTTTAACATCGTCTTAACAATAGCAAAAAAAATATCCCTTTCGTAAATCATTCCAACTACCTTTCCGGTTTTATCTACGACAGGTAATCTCTTTATGTTCTTTCTTATCATGTAGTCAACTGCATCCATAAGCGGGGCATCTTCCTTTACGGTCATCACATCCCTCGTCATAAGGGTAAATACCTTCTTATCAGCAATCTTCTTTGCCATCTCCTCGAGCATTCCTTCCCAGGTAAAGCCTCCAACATTCATTAAATCCATATAAGCAGGATGAACTGCCTTCAGAATATCTCTCATGGAAAGCATACCGACAAGCTTCCCCGACTCATCAAGGACTGGCAAACCCTTTACTCCAATCCTCTCTTCCCCTCTCCGTGCAGTCCTGAGAAGATTTACCGCGTCCTTGAGCTTATCATCAGGCTTCAAGTAGTCCTGAACAGGAATCATCAAATCTTTCGCTTTCATAAAGCCTCCATTTTTATCAGTTTAAAGGTTTAATGGTTTGAAAGTTTAATGGTTTCACGTTAAAGAATTTCTTTATTAGAACCTTTAAACCCTTAAACCGTTAAACTATTTAACTTTTAACCGTTGAACCGTTAAACCTTTTAACTTTAAACAATTTAACTATTCATTAATCTAATTTGATCTCTTGTTTTTTGCCATTCACAACCACATAGCATTCTGAAGGCCATACATAGTTTCTTTCAGGGCCGTGAATCTGTATGCCTGTCATCAAAGCATAATCACTTTTTGTCGTATCCACGA
>CAZLFE010000058.1:0-14111 GCA_964558725.1 uncultured Nitrospiraceae bacterium
AAACCCTTGATTTCATTGGTAGCGGGGAGAGGATTTGAACCTCTGACCTTCGGGTTATGAGCCCGACGAGCTACCGGACTGCTCCACCCCGCGATATGAATACAATACCTTATCAGCAGGTTTTTTTCAACTATCTTCATTGTGCAAACTATAATCAGCAATCAAAGAACCAAAAGCATTGATGCCTTGTCATGCTGAATTTAGTTCAGCATCTCTCAACCATGGTTACTCTAAGACCCTGAGATCAGAGACCCTGAAATAAATTCAGAGATGACGATAACGATTCCAGCACCGTACTCAATTGAGAGGGATGAGAAAAATAGAATCCTTTGACCCCGGTCATTCTTATGATAACGAAAATTGGAACGAAACTTGTCAAATACCTTACTCACAATGGTATCATAATAAGAATATTGGAAAAGGTCTGTTTTTAAAAATGGAAATACTGAGACAATATAGATGGATTCTTGATGTGTTAGACATTCTTCTTGTTTCAGTGATCGTCTACCGTCTTCTCCTCATCATAAAAGGCACAAAGGCTGCGCAGATGCTTATCGGACTTGGCGTCTTGCTAATCGCATCACTCCTTTCAAGGTATCTTGAACTTTATACTGTAGATTGGCTGATACAGAGTTTCTGGGCGCAGGCTGTTATTGCTCTCATTATCCTCTTTCAACCTGAGATAAGAAGGGCCCTGGCTCAAATGGGAGAGGCACAGTTTCTTCAGTTCACTTCAGCTGAAGAACTGAAATCCCTCGAAGAGATTGTGAGAGCTGCCGTTGCACTCGCAAACAGAAATATAGGCGCGCTGATTGTCATTGAACGTGATACAAGCCTCAAGGATTTTGTTGAAGTCGGCACACCTCTCGATGCAAAAGTTTCAAAGGAGTTGCTGATGAGTATATTTCATCCTGCCTCACCCATACATGACGGCGCAGTCGTGATAAAGGGCAACAGAATTGTTGCCGCAGGTTGTTTCCTGCCGATAACACTGAGCCCGGAAGTAAGCAGAGCCTTAGGCACAAGACACAGAGCAGGCCTGGGTCTTGCAGAGGAGACAGATGCGGTAGTAATCGTTGTTTCAGAAGAGACAGGGATGATATCACTGGCGATGAAGGGGAAACTTGAAACAAATCTTGACATGGGAAAGCTCAGGAATGTCCTTACAGATTTATTTACGAAAAAGAGGTGATAGATGAAGAGACTCCTTTTTGAAAACTTCGGTCTGAAGATAACAGCTGTCTTACTTTCCGTCCTTTTGTGGTTATTTGCGACATCCCGCGGTCTTTCAGAGATAGCATTGGACATCCCCCTTGAGTTCAGGGATATTCCCCCGGGACTTGAACTCATGAGTCACAGTGTTAAAATTGTAAGCTTGAACATAAAAGGACAAGAAAGAATTATCAGGAATATGAGGCCTTCAGATATTAGAGTTTTTATTGACCTCAGTAAAGCGAAAACAGGTGAAGGCGTCTATTCTATAAACAAGAATACTATAAAACTACCCTCCACGGTAACGGTTACTAACATATCACCCTCTTATGTGAAAGTATTACTTGAAGAATCAGTTACAAAGAATGTCCAGGTAAGACCCGTTATTGTTGGCACTCCTGAAAGTGGTTTTTATGTAAAATCTATCAGCGTAATACCAGAGAATGTGGCAATCGAAGGTGCGAAGTCAAAAGTAACCATCGTGGATAAAATAAAAACAGAAACGCTGGATATAACAGGTTTCAAGGAAACCTTTACCCGGGACCTGGACCTTGACACTTCAGGCACGAATATACGGACAAGGGTGAAAGATGTAACGGTAAAGGTCGTGATTGCCAGGAGAAAGAAATGAGACTCTTTGGAACAGATGGTATAAGAGGCACAGTTAACAGACATCCTATGACTCCTGAAACAGTTTTAACAATTGGCATGGCTGCTGCGCATATTCTGAGGGATAAACAGGGAAGAAATATGATTCTGATAGGTAAAGATACCAGGTTGTCAGGCTACATGATAGAAAGTGCTCTTACCTCTGGGATATGCTCGATGGGAATGAATGTGACCCTTGTTGGACCCTTCCCCACCCCGGGGATTGCATTTCTGACAAGGACATTACGATTAGATGCCGGAATTGTAATATCAGCATCTCACAACCCTTTTGAAGACAATGGCATCAAGTTCTTCTCCTCTGAGGGTTTTAAACTTCCGGATACCCTTGAGAAAAAGATCGAGGAACTCATGCTGGATGACGGGCTTCACAGGAACAGACCAAAGGGTTCGGAAATAGGAAAGGCTTACAGGCTTGATGATGCAGAAGGACGTTGCATAGAGTATATCAAATCTACTCTCCCAAAGGGCATGACTTTTGAAGGGATGAAGATTGTTGTTGATTGTGCAAATGGCGCTGCATACAAAATAACGCCGTGGCTTTTACGCGAATTAGGGGCAGAGGTGATATCGATCAATGACAGACCGAATGGAATTAATATAAACGTGGGCTGTGGCTCATTGCACACTGAGGGATTACAGAAAGCAGTTAAGCATAATAAGGCTCACATCGGTATTGCACACGACGGGGATGCAGACAGGGCAATCTTTTGTGATGAGAAGGGTAAAATGGTTGACGGAGACCAGGTCATGGGTATGTGGGCAGTTGAAATGAAGAGAACGGGAATACTGAAAAGGAATACGGTCGTATCAACGGTAATGAGCAACTTCGGTTTCGAGGAATATCTCAAAAAGAAAGGCATAAAACTCATCAGAACAAGGGTCGGAGACAGGTTTGTTGTAGAGGAGATGATTCGCGGAGGATACAACCTCGGAGGGGAACAATCTGGACATATCGTCTTTCTTGACCATAATACAACAGGTGACGGTCCTCTTACTGCAGTACAGGTCCTCCATCTTATGAAGAAAAGGGGGGTTCCTCTCTCAAAACTTGCATCTGAGATAATTCTTTATCCTCAGGTTCTCATGAATGTTGTCGTTGACCGTAAACATGACATCAAGACAATCCCCCAGATACAGGAAGCAATAAAGAAAGCAGAAAAAAGACTTACTGGAGAGGGAAGGATACTCGTCAGACCATCAGGTACAGAGCCAAAAATAAGGGTAATGCTCGAGGGTAAAGACCTGAAGCTCATAACAAAACTCGGCAAAGATATTTCTCGGGTTATCAAAGAGACTCTCAAATAAGAGCAGAAAGATGATACCTGTGACATAATAATGCTATTCTTTGTTTCCTTCCTCTCGGGCATAATCCTTTTCTACTCCTGCCAATATTTCCCCTTTTCAACCATTGCTGCCTTTTTATTATCCTCTGTCTCCCTGATCCGCAAGAGAAAATTTTTCTCTATTCTTATCATTCTCTTGGGGATAACCTTTGCATTTTTTAGATTTGAGCAAGAAAAAGATATATCCCACATTATGGGTAAAGAGGTTACCGTAAAAAGCGTTTTTCAGTCTTATCCAGTAAAGACTGAGAGTGGTATGTTCAGGCAGTTAATAGATATAAAGTCTGCAGTCGATAAAAAAACAGGAGAGAGACTCAAAGAATTCGCAGGTCAAGAGATTACCCTTTTTTCTGATAGAGAGTTCAATGTAGGTACAGAATATGAGATTTCAATTCAACTTCTGAGAGAGAGAATAAGACAAAATCCAGGGAGCCTGGTTAGTAATGAAATCTATGCAAAACTGCTTGATGTGAATGCTCACGGAAATAAAACAAAATCTCTCAATGCAGAGATCCAAAAGGTTCAGTACAGATTAACCAGATACTTCAGTGAAAATTTTAAAAAGGACTCGGCTGCCTTTATTGCCGCCCTTATCATTGGTCAAAGGGCCTCAATAGATGAAGATCTGAGGAATGCGTTCAATACAACTGGGCTTGCCCACATCCTCAGCATTTCAGGCACTCACTTCGGTCTGTTCTCTGTTTTTTTATTCGGTATATTCAGGTTCCTCATAAGAGCCCTTCCTCATAGGATTCTCCAGAAGATGACAATCTTTCTAACCCCTTCACAGGCAGCTGCCATGCTCTGTCTTCCCTTTATGCTTGCATATCTCGGACTTTCAGGAGGCAGTATCCCTGCAGTGAGATCCTTTATTATGATAGGTCTTTTCCTTTTTGGGCTTCTTATTGGAAGAAAGGGCTTCTGGCTTAACTCTCTTCTCTTTGCAGCATTCGTGTTGACCTTCTGGGAACCTGAGGTTATCTTTGACCTTTCGTTCCAGTTATCCTTCCTTGCGGTTTTGTTTATCGGTTTCTCAATCAACATTGGAGAGGATAAGATAAAACAGGAAAGTGAGCTTGTTGGGGAAACAGCGATTCATATACGTGTAAAGAGAGTTTACCGGTATCTGAGGAATGCCCTCTTGCTCACTCTATCTGCATCAATAGGAACAGCGCCACTTGCAGCATATTATTTCCATTATTTCTCAATAATCTCACCTCTATCGAATTTGCTCTTAACACCAATTATCGGTTTTGCTCTCATACCGCTATCAATTCTCTCATCCTCTTTATTCTTGATTACAGGTTATCATGTGTTTACCCCAGCCATATCAGCACTTTCGGATATAATCATTATTTTAGTAAGGCTCTTATCAGCCCTTCCCTTTTCTGATATAAAAGTACCGGCCTTCCCACTCATTTTTGTTTTCGTCTTTTACGCTGGATTTCTCTTTTATTTTCTTTCAGGGAAAAAGAGATATACTCTCATAATCCCCTTCGTTCCCATACTTATTTATTTTTCCCTTTCAATCTTCGAAAGGAAGGAACTTACTGTCACCTTTCTTGACGTTGGCCAGGGAGATTCTTCTGTCGTTGAGCTTCCGGATCGGAAGACAATTATTATAGATACTGGAAGAAATGGCAGGGAAACAGCCTCATACTTTAAATACAGGGGGAAGGAGGATATCGATGCTATAATCCTTTCTCACATCCACCCTGACCACACAGGCGGATTAGATTATATAGTAAAAAGATTTCGTGTTAAAGAATTCTGGGACAATGGAAGAATTTTCTTTCCAGAAAATGTTGTTTTATCCATGAAAGACAAATGCAGAACACTTAAGAGGGGAGATGTCATTGAAGGGAAAGGATACAGCATGTATGTCTTTCATCCCTACCCTGAATTCTATACAATGTACGGGAATGAATATGTCGGGGCTAATAACGACTCCCTCGTCATAAAAATAAAAGGCAGAAACTATACATTCCTCTTTCCCGGTGATGTCGAAGAAGAAGCAGAAGAAGATCTCCTTTCTCTCGGAGAGTGGCTGAAAAGTGATGCCATCAAAGTCCCCCATCATGGTGGAAAAACATCGGCGTATAAACCGTTTTTTGAATTAGTTGCCCCTGAGGTTGCTGTAATCAGCTCAGGGAGGGATAATTCCTTCGGCCATCCTCATGAAGAGACATTAAATTCTTTGCAGAGAGTTAGGATATTCAGGACAGACATTGATGGTGCCATACAGATAAGAGAATCTGAAGACGGAATGAAAATAAAAACGTATAGAGAGTTTCAACTTGAAAGAGCAAGGTCATTGAGAATAGAGGTCCAGAATATCAAAAGGCTGTTTCAGACATGGTAATCTTTGGCCTCCAATACTTATTAATAAGGTCATAAGTATGAAGACATTGATTGTAAAATCCCTCCCATCCTCCCTTTGGCAAAGGGAGGGAATGTACCCCTCTTTGGCAAAGAGGGGCGTGGGGAGATTTTTTTTAATAATGATGCCTTACTTATGCACTCATTAGTATTTCGATATCCTAAAAATAGAGATAGAAATCGGCAATTCCATTGAAATCCCCTCCCCTTGTAGGAGGGGACAGAGGGGAGGGAGAGGAAACTGTTTAAGATTTTCTATCGGCAGATTTAGGCGATATTTATTGACGTCATGTTTTCCTTTTATTTATGGTATTATTTATACTCACAAGCAAAACTAATATAAAAGGAGGTCACTATGCCGGTAATTGAAATTGAAGGGAAAAAAATTGAGGTGGATGATGAGGGTTTTCTTGTAAAGTTTGAGGATTGGAATGAGAAGGTTGCATGCGCCTTAGCAGACAGGGAACACGTAAGTAATGTTTGTCCCCTTACAAAAGAGAGGTTGGAGATTTTTCAATTTATGAGAGAGTTTTATAAAAAGTTTAATGCTTTTCCATTATCCCGAGCTATTTGTACAAATGTCCATACCAAGGAATGTACATTAGAAAAATTTCCAGATGGAAGCGTAGCCTGGAAAATTGCAGGACTTCCCCGACCACCTGAATATCTACTAAGTGTTTTTCAAGCCTGTGGCTCATAACCTTAAAGCCAGAGGTCAAATCGCTTCCCACATTAAAGATAGGTTTTAATTTCTAATAGATGGAGATATCAAAATAAAAGGAAATTAAAAGAGGGATTCTGGAGATTAACGCTTGACAACATTAGCGTCGTCAAGTATACTTTATAAATCTTAAAGATAAGGAGTAAAGCAAATGCAATGGATTGCTGTTTTACTATTTGCCTTTTCAATACTTGCACTAATAATAATGCTGCCCCCTTCTGCGGATTGACTACCAGAAACCACAACATCCCACCTTGTACCCGTGCAGCATCATCATCTCAGTGGATAGGGTCTGTATACTTACCTGTTTTCACCAGAAAAAAGTTTATCTGATAAGACTGCAATTAATCAGGCTTCAAGAACGATTGCGCGCTTCTGCCGTAGATAAAATAATACCAGACTACGTATTGGCATTTCCTTGTGAAATTGCCGTAGATCTTTTTTGAAATGATTTTGTTGAGTGAGTTTATAAGTATTTTTTTTAATTAACTGGAGGGTGTTAGGGAGTTTTTTTTCTAAGCTAAACCAAACATAAGAATCGTTCAGAAAGAGGGCCTTGAACATATATGTGAAAAATCATCGGCTCTCGTCTAATATGAACGTACGAACAAAATCCTCCAGAAAATTATTACAGCCACCAGTATGCCGAGTACGATTAAATAATCAGTACCCTTTGTAGCAAACATGTCATAATAATGGAACATTTCTTCGTAAGAATCGGTTACATGCACTACCTGCTCCCTCCTTTTGTTAAGTTAAGTCTCTTCTAATGTTTTTCCATTGCCCTCGCCCATTCAGGGGGCTTGCTGAGCACATGCATCCTGTTTATTATCCACCTGAATACCCATACATCTATGAATATGATGGTAAAGAGTATTATGACTTCCATCCAGGTTGGACGATATTTCAGCGATAAAGGTAAATACCAGTTATATGCAATGAAGACATTGTTGAGCCTATTCAGGAGTACACCGATCAGAGCAAGGACAGCGGCCATGTTAATAGTGGAAAGGTTTTTATGTTGAACACCATGAATAAATAGAAACATCGGGATAAGTCCGAGTGCGCCTACTTCAACAAGCCACCACAAACCCATGGCGGTATTTATATACTGTAGATCATGTTCATGGTGCACAAGTATGAGTTGCAGGAATAAATAGGCAAAAATGACACCTATGCACATTCTGCCCAGTCCAAGAACTATCTGCGGGTGGGCTTTTCGGTACTCTTCATCAACACGATGAGCATAGAGCCTTTGTGTTATCGAACTTACCACTATCATCACCGAAGGACCTGCATAAATGCTGGAAATGAAGTAGAGTATAGGCATAAACTCCGAGTACCATAAGGGATGAAGCTTCCCTTTGGCCATTGTAAACATAGCCCCAAGACCTGCCTGGTGGTGAATGGAAAGCATTACACCAAATACTACGGCTCCCAGGGCGGCAGCGCCTAATATTTTTCTGGCTCTCTTCATTCCAACCCATTCCGCAGCTGCCGGGGAAAATTCAAGGGCCAATGTCACAATATAAAGCATGAAGTGCCATGCAACAATGAACAGGACCGAACTCACTCCATATTTATTTCCGATAAACGGATTATAAAATACATGCCAGCGTCCGAGTTCTACAGTAAGTGCTCCGGCATAGAAGACATAGGCAAGAAAGGCAAAGAGAACTGTTTCCCTCAACATGGGACGATATCTTTCCAACCCGAGGATATAGACGATAAAGGCAAGGGTATATCCTCCCCCGGCAAAAGCAACGCCTGAATTGACCACAGCACCCTTCCATATTCCCCAGGGGTACATCTGACTCAGGTTCGTTGTAGGCGACAATCCTGTTAAAAAACGGTATATGATGAAAATGAAACCGAGTACCATTACAGTGCCAGAGATTAAGTTGAAAGGAGTCCACGGATTTCCTTTCGGTTTTAATTCACTCTTGAAGAATTCCCAGAACTCTCCGATGGTCCTTATCTCTCTTTTTTCAGTTTTTTCCATAGTGCCGGTCCTTTCCCTTTTTCTGTATATTAATGTCCAATTTTGTCTTCATGATGTTCTTCCTCATGATGTTCTTCCTTCTTCGCATCCTTCTTCGCCATCCTGATTACATGTGCAATGCCCAACATAGCGATTGGTGTTATGCCGGCAATAAAGGGGATAGCGCTCAGATAAACCTGGCTGTATTCAGGGTAGTGTTTCAAACCAAGGTCTGTTCGTAACCCTATCTGCTCAAAGGGCACTGCCGATAAATACATGGTTGACGTGCCACCAACTTCAAGCTCTCCATATATGTGATTGACATATTTACCTGGATTCTGAGCGATGCGCCTTTTCCCCTCTTCGAGGAGCTTCCGCCTTGTGCCGAACATCAGCGCTTCAGTCGGGCAGGATTCAACACAGCCGGGAACTATTCCTTGCAGGAACCTTCCATAGCAGAGGTTGCACTTCTGGATCGTTGCAGACGGTTCATCAAATACATGCTGAGGGATATTGTAAGGGCATGACATCATACATAGCCTGCACCCTATGCACCTTTTGTCCCATGTAACATGCCCTGTCTCCCTCTTTTCAAGTGCATATACAATACATGCTGAGTGACAGGCGGGTTGATTGCAATGCATGCAGCGCCACGGCACATAGACCTTTCCTTTTTCGGTCTCATAGAGATTCGTAACAGTATATTCAGTTACCGATGTTTTCCGTTTTTTCGTGAAAATATCTTGATTAGCTTTTTCGGAAATATCAGGGATAGGCAGATAATTTACCTCAGCACAGCCCTTCTCACAGCGCCTGCAACCAATGCAACGGGTCGTGTCTATAAGGATACCAAAAAACTCTTTGTCATCGAAAACTCCCTGAGCGCCGGAAACCCCCGGTCTAATAAGGCTTCCCGCAGCAGCACCAGTTATTGCTGAACCCATCACCTTCAGGAATGTCCTTCTGTTCATCTTTACTCCTTCTGTCTATTAATTATCAAGTCTTGCCATTCTCATGTTTTATTGCCATCATGTCGTACCTGAGTCTATCGTTCCATTCCGCCATACCAAGGATACTTCCAGGGATCTTTTGGGAAATTTTTAACGCTCGTTATCGATTCAGGTCCCTTTTCTTTTACTTTATGACAGTCCGCGCACCTGTTGCCTTCCTTCGATCTAAGCTTACTGCCTTTCTCGAGTTGCATCGCATCATGACAACCCATGCACTGGTTATGATAGGCTGTCAGCAGTCTAATTTTTTGCAGATTCTGCAAATCAGGAGCGACAGCATGACAGTTCCTACAATAAGGTGGTGAGTCCTTTTGTACCTCTGCTTCAGCAGGGCTCTGGTGATGGCACCCTTCGCAGATCGTCTGGATATCCTTATGGAAATAATTTGCCAGTTTATTCTTGTTAGAAATGTCAACTAATTTCTTTATTATGTTGAGGTGAGGGAATTCAGCAGGTTCATATTGCCTCTCGAGAACCTTTATTTTTATCTCTTTTTTGACCTTTTCCGGGTCAAGTTGAGCGACAGAGAGAGGTGGACGTGACAATGGACCTTTTATTTCACCACTGTGGCATATTTTGCAGGATTCTTTCTTGGGACCCATCGTCTCTACATCCATTGGAGCAATGTTATAGTGGCATCCGAAACAACCTTTTTCTGATTTCTTCTTATTATGACAACCCTCACAACTATGTTCGGAAAACACATCATGGTATGCCCTTGCTACATTCACGCCGTTGCCTTCAGGCTTTCCCACCAGGCTGTGGCAGTCCTTACAGGCTTTGAGGGTTTCGTGGTGACATACGCGACAGTTCTTATGGGTTTTTTGATGATAGTCGTGGTCAAAGGTAACACCCTTCAGTTTTGCATCTTTAATATTAATATAAGGTCTTTCCGGTTGATCACGGTCGGGGCGAGGTATCTTCTCAAGCTCAGCAACAGTCCTGTATTTTCCGGTATGGCATTTTACACACTCGGTAGGGCCTGCTTCCTTTTCATCTTCCTTAAGTCTTCCTGCCTTTCCCGCTTCCTTTTGATATTCTAAATGACAGTTCAGGCATTGCAGGTGAGAAGCCGTTTTAAGAGAAAGTCCTTTCTTGGCAGCGACGCGTGCGATAGCAGCTAATTCAGGACCTCTTTTCCTGTCCAGTTCATGGCAGTAATAACAGGATTCCTCTGTTCCCTTTTCATAGACAAGTGCTAATTCTTCATCCTCTTCATGTATATCATACGTATGATGGCAAAGGCTGCAATCATCCTTGCCTAACTTCTCTTTCAGTTTCTTAACATGTTTATCATGAACGTAGAAATCAAATTCAAAGACCGGATATTTCACCTCTATAGATTTTTCTTTCTCTTTATGACAATCGGCACAGACGACAGGTCCGGACTTCTTATTTTCACTGCTTCTCTTCTTATGGCACTCAATACATTCGTCATGGTAGGCATTCATCACTGACGTCTTGTCTTTCTTCACAACTTTTTTGGGGAAATCGAAGATGAGGCTATCTTGTTCAACTGTATGACAAGTATCGCATGTGTCCCATTCTTTCTTGCCTTCTTTCACAAAAGCCTCTGTGTGCTTTTTATGATCAAAAATGACCTGTGGGCGTTCTAACTTGCCGAATATTTCTGTGTGAGCAATGGCAATCTTATTTTCTGGTTTGATAGCGGGTACCTCTTTTGCACGTAAGGTAGCTTCTACAGTGTAGACAGCATAGAGACCATAAATAATTAATATGAGATAACATACACCTACCGCAAAGTATAATAGCTTTCTATTCATAACCTTTCCCCTCTATGAATTGTTAAGTAGTTTTAAATTCCTCAGGAATAACCATTGTGTTAGCTATTAATTCATCCATAAAAAACGCTTTGGCCTTGATATCATAGGCCTTCAAAATGTCATTAATTGCGGTATAACAGTTATGGCAGGGAGCACAAATATATTTTGCGCCCGTTTCGATTATTTGTTGAGCCTTTATTCGACTTCCTTCAACCCTGTTACCTTTCCACGGTTGGCCAATGGCAGCTCCCCCACCACCTGCATTACAGCAGAAATTGTGCTCGCGGTTCGGATACATCTCTACAACCTCATCACACATTTCGTGAACAAGGTACCGGAGCTTTTCCCCTGCACCTCTCAGCCTGACAAGATTGCAGGGATCCTGAATAGTAACAGGACCTTTAATTTTCTTGCTCTTGTCTATCTTTATTCTCCCTGTACTGACAAGCTCGTAGTGAAATTCGACTGGATGAAGAGTCTCTATTGGAAGTGTTGGACCACCTTTCCATCCTAAAAGCTGCGGTGCCACATAACATGTGGCATTCAGTGGATGCCCTCATTCAGTGAGCACTAATCGTTTCACCTTCAATCGCATGGCATTCTCATAGAGGCCACGTACAATCCTCTGCATCGTCTCCATGTCACGAATAAACATAGACATATTGGCACTGTCCCAGCCATCCTGTGAAGCAACTGTCCAGTCGATACCGGCAACTTTCATGATGGTTGCTATGCGGTTTATGTGATAGGTAGCTACCTTAGGCTCTGTACCAAGAGGTGACCACATGACTTCGGCACCTTCCTTATCGATGGGGATACGGGGATTCTTAAACTCTGCCCTCATCTCTTCCTCTAACCACAGATTCGTATCAAGCCAGTCACCCTGTGATATCCATAACTGGGTCAGTGTAGCAGACAGGCTGTTGTCATAATCCAGTATGGCCTGAGGAACAACTCCGAGCACAAAGCATATGCGGCGTACCATTCCCAATTGATAAGCTATATCCAGTCCGTAAGGGCAGTACATGCTGCACCGGCGGCAGAGATTACATTCAGTAAAGGAAATCCTGGCACAGTGTCTTATGAACTCCGGGCTGACCTTCCCTTTCCTTTTAATCATCTCCCAGAGGGTCATTTTTACCTTGGCAACAGGTGTGTACGTGGGGTCTTCACCAAAGGAGTGATACCAGTGACACGCCTTGGAACAGAGAGCACAGTGAATACAGGTGTCTAAGGGTGCCTTGAATCTTCCCGCAGTCCCTCTCATATTCAAAACAGCATTTACTGCTTTTTCTATCTGTTCTGGCTTAAGCTTCTTGATAGACTCATCCAGACCTAAGTCTTTAACCTCTTTTCTTTTCAGCTCAAACTCTATCATTTATATCCTCCATACTTATTTTCTCCCTACCAATCCTTTGAATTGCGATAACCATGATCAGAACCAATATATGCCCTCGTTAAGAAGAAATAAAACATATGCCCTAATCTTGTAAAAGGAATAGCTATTAACATGACTTCTCCAAAAAGCATGTGAAGAATCGTCATTGTTTTATGCGGAAGAAGCCATTGATGGTATGCTAAAAATCCTGTTAAGAACGGTAAAAATGTAATTGCGAGTATTAAGTAATCATCAGCAAAGGTAACGAATTTCACTTCTGGCGCAAAAACCCTTCTCAGAGCAAAGAAAACGCAACTCCCGATGACAATCATGGTCATAATATCGGCCAAGTTCTCGGGAAGGGTCCACCAGTCGATTCCCCAGGACTCGTACACGAGGACGTTATGAGCAACAAGGAATATGGGAGTAAAGACAAGACCGATATGGAAGAGAAAGGTTACAATGGTAACTACCCAGCGTGTCCGCCAGTTGACACTGGCGAAAGGAATAAGCCAGTGTAACAGTGAACGCAGGGTAAACTTTAGGCTTATGTAAGGCATAACCACTTTCTCGTTCTTTGCCAGTTGAATTAACTCTCGAACCTTATAGATACTCCCTCCAATGAATACAAAAAAAGCAATCCAGACGAGTGGCCCTCTAACGAGATTATATAGTGATGGGTCTCTTATAAAATCTAACATTTGTTACTCCTGTTATATTTCATTTATTGAAATCACCCGGCGATAATATTTTCCGCCATCAATACAACGAATTAATAACTTCTCTCCATCCGGGCTTAAAACTGGATTCCAGAGAGACTCGTATCCTTTCTTACCTATTTTGCCATCAATAACAATATAATATTTACCACTTCTTTCAGCCTTTGCTATAACCCTATTTCCAGGGATGAAAATGGGGTCCCACACATTCTCGAATGTGTCAGGCCACGGAGAGCCATCAACAGCAATAGTCCACCGGTTCTGATCTTTTACCACGGCTGCAACTTTTTTCCCATCAGGGCTGAAAACCGGGGTAAGAACAGCTTCACTGAAAGATATGCCCCATGGTTTACCATCCACTGCTACTGTCCATCGAGGAAATGGTGAGCAAACAACTGCAGCTATCTTTTGGCCATCAGAACTGTATTTTTGACGCCATACATTAAAGAAAAACCCCCATATTGGCTTCCCGTTCATTGCGAGTGTAGTTCCTTTCGGTGTTCTCACCGGGGCAACCACATCATTGCTATTGGGTTTGAAAATCGGCTCCCAGGCTAAACCATATGGTCCTTCCCACGTCTTACCATCAACAGCAATATTATATTGAGCCATACCTGTTCTCACAACTGCAGCAACATGGTTACTGTCCGGGCTAAAGACAGCTCCCCAGACAGTCAGGAATGCTTTCTCCCAGGGCGTTCCGTCAACAGCAACAGTCCTGATTCCTTTGAGATATTTAAAGATATCTGCTCCGGCGAGAGGTTCGACCTGAACACATGATGCAGTCCTTTTCCCGTCAGGACTGATAGCAACAGATCTTGCATCAGAAAACGTATTCTCCCAGGCTTGCCCGTTGAGGGTAACTCCGAGTTTCCCCTCTTCCCTTTTTATATTAGCAGCAAATCCCTTCCCATC
>CAZLFE010000059.1:0-13904 GCA_964558725.1 uncultured Nitrospiraceae bacterium
TAGCTACGATGAGAAGATCAGGGTCAGATTAATAAAAATAAATTTCTCTCAAACACCTCTCTAACCCAGATTATTCACTATTCGTGAAGGAGCAGAGCAGATGCAGTATCGTCGCTCATTCTCGGTCCGCTTCTGCGGACCTCCGAGGTACAGAGTGTCAGCCGCCTCGGGGCGGTGAACACTCTGTAAAGCCGCTCCGATACTGCATCTGCTCTGGTTGATCAAAACATTTATGAATAGAATGAGTTAAACTTTGTGGCTGTATTTGTGCACTGCCTCAACGAGGGCGATGGCGTTTTCAACGGGTGTTTCAGGCAAGATTCCGTGTCCGAGATTGAAGATATGACCTTTAGCTGCTTCTCCTTTCCAAAGTATATCTTTTACCCTCTCCTCGATCTCCTCCCTTGAAAGAAAAAGCGCACAGGGATCGAGGTTCCCCTGCACAACGACTTTTTTACCGAGCTTTTTAATGGCGTCTCCTATGTCAATTTTCCAGTCAATGCCGATAACATCAGCGCCTGACTTCCTGATCTCTTTAAGTTTCCCCGCGCAATCATTTGCGAAATAGATAATCGGAACTCCTTGTTTTTTCAACTCAGAAATCGCCTTCTTAACATAGGGGAGTACAGCTTCTTTATAGTCAAAAGGTGTAAGCACACCAGCCCATGTATCAAAAATCTGCACTGCCTGGACACCAGCCCGTATCTGAGCAGAAAGATAGGAGGTAACAGTGAGCGTTAATTTATCCATGAGATAATTGAATAGCCTGTTGTTCTGAAACATCATCTTTTTTGTATGGATAAAATTCTTTGAACTTCCGCCCTCAATCATGTATGTAGCAAGTGTAAAAGGGGCTCCTGAAAATCCTATGAGTGGTACCTTGTTCTTTAGTTTTTCCCTCAAGATCTTGATTGTTTCAATAATGAATGGCATATCGTCTTCTGTATCAGGCACGATCAATCTGTCAACAGCGGATTTGTTTCTTATCGGTTCGCTGAGGGTGGGGCCGTACTTCTCTGGAAACTCAAGAGACATGCCCATTGCCTCAACAGGGATGAGAATATCTGAAAATAAGATGGCTGCATCAACTCCAAGGATTTCAACAGGCTGAAGTGTGACCTCTGCAGCAAGTTCAGGCGTTTTACAGAGTGAAAGAAAGTCAACATTCGCTCGCACTGCCTGATATTGAGGAAGATATCTTCCTGCCTGGCGCATGAGCCATACAGGTGTGTATTCGACTTTTTCACCACGACATGCCCTGAGAAACGTATCGTTCATACTACCTCCTTTTTCAACTTGCGTGGAATGTACCCACAGAATGGTTCTTCCTCAAGGTAATCACCATAGACAGCGTATGCCCTTGCACGACATCCACCGCAGACAGATATATATTCACACGAACCGCACTTGCCTTTATACGTTTTAAAATTACGGAGATCTTTGAAGAGGTCTGAATTTTCCCATATATCTTTGAAGGATTGCTCTTTAATATTTCCAGCAGGTTTTGGAAAATAACTGCAAGGAAGCACATTACCATCGACATCGATAAGGCATATGACTTGTCCGGCAATGCAACCCTTTGCACCACCTGTCGAAAATTTCAGTGTCCTCCGCTCAAATTTAGTTTTTTCTTGTCGTGATTTCTGCAGGACTATCCTGTAATAATGCGGTGCACAGGTAGGTCTTACGAGCATGTCTTTTTCATCTTTTTCCATCTGGTAATGCCAATCAAGGATTTCTTCATAATCCTCCTTGGAAATCAGCTCACTCATTATCTCCTCGCCCCTACCCGTGGGCACTATCATGAACATATACCATGCTGTTGCCCCGAGTTCTTTCGAGAGTTTATATACTTTCGGAATCTCTTCCTGATTTCTTTTCGTAAAGGATGAATTGATGAGGAATTCAATCCTATGTTTTTTAAAGAGTCTTGCTGCCCTTATAGTGCCCTCAAAGGCGCCTTTCTGGCTTCTGAAATTGTCATGTATAGACTCTTCTGCACCATCGAGGCTGAGAGAGACCATTTTTATTCCAGCTGTCTTTATCTTGTCGCACATGTCTTCTGTGACGAGGGTGCCATTTGTGGCGAGGCACATCCTGAACCCTTTATCTTTTCCGTAGTGAGCGATATTAAAGACATCTTTTCTGAGGAGTGGTTCGCCTCCGGAAAGAACGACAACAGGTTTCACATAACTGGCAATGTCATCTATGATTCTGAATGCCTCTTCCATAGAGAAATCGGGATGATCCTTGACTTCCTGTTCAGAGGAAGAACGACAGTGAACGCAATGCAGGTTACATCTCCTCGTAATCTCCCACGCAATCCATTTAGGGCTAAATTCCATTTGACCTCCTCAGCTTCATCTTAGTGCTTCTTCCAATTTTTCATTCTCAGAAGTTCGCCATGGTAAAAAGACCCGTTCTTCTATTGCTTTGAGAAGGGGCTTAAATGTTGACGAATCGAGTGCAGAGATGGCGAGTGCATTATAGCGCAGGGATAGGTGCCCTACCTCTTCTTTTTCCAATTTATCTATTTTATTCAGTACAAGGAGTCTGGGCTTTTTGGAAAGATGAAGCTCCTCAAGTGTTTTCTCTACAGATTCGATGTGCTGTTCAAAATGGGAGTTTGAGGCATCAACGATGTGCAGTAATAGGTCAGCATCCTCGAGCTCCTCAAGGGTTGCTTTGAATGCTGCCATGAGATCCTTTGGAAGGTTTCTTATGAAGCCAACAGTATCTGTGATAATAATTTCTCTCTCACGGGGGAACCTCAAACGCCTGCTTGAGGTGTCAAGGGTTGCAAACATCTTGTCTTCGACGAATACAGAACTTTTCGTGAGGGCATTGAGGAGAGTTGATTTTCCTGCATTGGTATATCCTATGATAGAGACAATCGGAATGCCTCTCTGAACTCTTTTGTGCCTCCTCTGTCGTCTCGCCTCGCTGAGGGATTTCAGTTCTTTTTCAAGGAGGTTTATCTTCTCACGCACCCGCCTCCTGTCCACTTCGAGTTTCATCTCTCCAGGTCCTCTTCCACCAATTCCTCCCATCAGGCGGGACATAGCAGTCCCTTTCCCTGTGAGCCTTGGTAATCTGTAATTGAGCTGTGCAAGTTCAACCTGTACTTTACCATCCTTACTGTGAGCACGCCTTGCGAAGATATCCAGGATGAGTTGAGTGCGGTCTATGACCTTAAGTTCAGTAAACTCTGCTATTGCCTTCATCTGAGATGGGCTCAGGTCCTGATCAAATATCAGAAGCGTTGCGCCTCGATTCATGGCATTGATAATGAGTTCTTTGAGCTTTCCTTCGCCCATGAGATATTTCGGATTAATCTCCTTTGGTCTCTGGTTAACAGTATCGAGGGCGATTACGTCACTGGATCGGGCAAGCTCCTTCAACTCTTCAACGGAATCCTCCTGTTCATATCGTGGTCTTGTTGAAACACTTACCAGTATCGCCCTTTCTCTCCTGTCTCTCTGGTCGAAGGTTATCGCCCTTTCCATCTCCTCTTCAAGGGAGTGTATAAAGGTTCTAAAATCCAGTTTTAAATTATAGAAGTTTCCTGAAGGTAAGACTTCTATTTCCTTTTCTGATCCCCGAGGCATCAGATGAGCTACATAGATATTTCCTGGTAACCCATCCTTTGCAGATATTGCTGCTATGAGGTCGAACCGTAATAAGGCAAGGTCAGTAAGGTCATCCTTGTTGAGGGGCTCTTCTTTCAGGTGGGTATGGACAAGCCTGAGTCCTCTTAAAGGGCTCCTTCCAACAGGATAATCCTCAAGCGGAGGGATAACGATTCCCTTAGCATCGCCAACAATCACATGGGTAATAGTGCCGTCCCTGTCAATGAGAATGCCTATCTGGCGGCCTGATTCAGAGGAGAGTTCAGTAAGGTATTTTGCGAGCTCGGAGGTAATTACCTCGCAATGCACCCTTCTCCGGTAAACTCGCTCGAGGGAGTGAAGGTAGCTGGCTTTGAGTCCTGATAAATTTCCGTAAAGTGCTGGTATTTATGTCCTCCGACTTCTTGTATTATATCATATATGGCTCAATGACCGATAACCAAATTACAAAAACCAGAATGGGAAATAACCAATCACCAAATTACAATAACCAATACCAAATATTTAAGAAACTGATAATGACCAAAATGAGCACTTGAAACACTGATTTTGGTGACCTTAAAAATGAGATTCTTCGCTATGCTCAGAATGACAAACACGGCCTGTCAGGCTGAACCCTTCGGCCATGAACGGCCTCAGGGCAGGCTCCGTGAAGGGGAAGTGAAGCATCTCTAATTTTGGACGAATGTGAACTTGTTAGGTTTTGGTTATTGATTTAAGTAAGAAAGGGGGTTTTATGAAGGTTATTTCTGAGAAAACTATTGAAAGAAAAACCATGAAGCTTGTTCAGGGAGACATCACTGAGAGGGATGTAGATGCGATAGTAAATGCTGCTAATTCTCATCTTCAGCATGGTGGTGGCGTTGCAGGTGCAATTGTAAGAAAGGGAGGGCGGATTATACAGGAAGAAAGTAACAAAATAGGGCACACTCCTGTTGGTACAGCAGTTATTACAGGCGCAGGTAAGTTGCCTGCAAAATTTGTAATCCATGCAGTTGGTCCGAGGATGGGTGAAGGAGATGAAGGTAACAAACTAAAGAGTGCTGTTTTGAATAGCCTCAAGCTTGCTTCAGAAAAGGGCTTAAAGAGCATATCCATGCCTGCAATAAGTTCCGGTATCTTTGGATTCCCCAAAGATAGATGCGCTGAGATACTGGTAAAAGAGGCGTTGAATTATCTAAAGGAAAATCCGGAGAGCAGCCTTGAGCTCATAGAATTCTGTGTTTATGACGACCTTACAATGGGATACTTCAAGAAGGAGTTTGATAAACTCGGTTAGGTTATTGAGACTGATCGTTATATTGTATTTTTATTTCGTAAGCAATACTTGCATGGTCAGATGCAAGGGCATCATTTTTTCCATTACAAACGAGTTTTCCCTTCCTCAACTTCTTATTATTTTTAATCATGTCTGCAATCACCGTAGATAAGTCAAAACCACCGTCAACACAGTCTTTTATCATGCAGTCCATATTAAAATACGCATAACCAGAGGGGAAGAAATTAACAGTGCGCACCATGAGAATGGGATTTACTCCTTTATGATAGTACGTCATGTGAATCACTATGTCTGAAACTTCAGGAAAGCGTTCAGAAACCAAACCAGATGCAAGTCTCAGTTGTTTGTTCAGTTCCATCCTTTCCATGTAATTTTGTTTGTGTGCCATTGTCTCCTTTCAATACAAAACAAAAGTCCTCCTGTTCAACAGGAGGACTTTTATCGTCAATTAAATTTTAACCACATTGATTGCCTTGGGACCTTTTTGGCCCTTTTCGACATCAAAGCTGACTGTGTCACCCTCGGCAAGAGACTTGAATCCGTTGCCCTGGATGGAAGTATAGTGGACAAAAACATCTGTACCGTCTTCGCTTGTGATAAAGCCAAAACCCTTGGACTCATTGAACCACTTAACTGTTCCTTTAGCCATCTTTTTACCTCCTTACATATAGACTAAAGTCTCAGAATGAGCTCAGGCTTAATAAAAAAGGCCACAAAGCCTAAAAGTCTTTGTGGCCTTACCAGTTACAAAAACTTCTGAAACTTCACAAATACATTAACATATTCGGGAATAAAAAGTAAACCTTTTTATAAGGCTTAAAACGTTCATAGACTTAGACTCACAAAGCATCATGAAAATTAGTAATCCCCCTGCATCTCCCTTTAGAAAAGCGGGACTTGAAGAGGGAGAATTTTACAAAAGAGATACCTCGCAATCCCCCCTTTGTTAAAGGGATAGTATTGAATTAGCGGTTACCATAAGATTATGCATTCTGCTTGTCTTCCATGATATAATGCCTATAAAACAAGGAGGGTACATTGGCAAGACCCGGAGCATATAAGAGTGAAAAGAGAAGAAAAGAAGTATCCCGCTTAAAAAAGCAGGAAGAGAAAAGGCAGAGGCGTCTTCAAAAAAGAGTCAGCACCGAAAAGGATACTGAGCAGATAGATTCAGAGGAACAAGAGAAAGAACAAGAGAATTAAAGCAATAAGAATGTATTGATAAAGGAAGGCTCAGTATTATGAGTACGTTTCATCCAGTACAAATCCTTATATTTTTTGAAGGGTAAAGTCTGTTTTTGCTAAATGAGGCTGGTAATTTAATAACTGCTGCACCTTTTCCTGTACCTCTTCAGACGTTAAGATAGAACCGCCGGGCCTTCCGTAAAACGATACTTCGGACCTGCCATTAATTGCTAACCTGACGTCCTCAATCATCTGGCCAGTATTCATCTCTATGGTAATAAATCGTCTGTTTTCTCCAGCAAGAAGGGAAAGCTCTTTTTCAGGAAACGGAAAGAGAGTAATCGGTCTGAAGAGGCCGACTTTAAACCCTTCACGCCTGAGCCTTTTTACAGAAGATAGGGCAATTCTTGCTGCAATTCCAAAGGCTACTAATATAATTTCTGCATCATCAGTAAAATAGCCCTCAAATCTTACTTCCCTATCCTTCATCCTTTTATATTTTTTCTGGAGTATAATGTTTCTTCCTTCAAGCTCACCTTCTCCCATACAGAGAGATCTTATTACCCGTGGTTCCCTTCCCTTACATCCATCAAGTATCCAATCCTTTTTTGGAAGATCGGGTTTTACGTAAGGTGTTTGGTAAAAGGGTTCCATTACCTGGCCAAGAATGCCGTCTAATAACAGCATGACAGGATTTCTGTATTCATCTGCCTTGTCAAAGGCAAGCATTGTAAGGTCACACATCTCCTGGAGGTTGTAAGGTGCATATACGAGGAGTCTATAGTCGCCGTGTCCACCACCCTTAACAGCCTGAAAATAATCGCCCTGACTGCCGGAGATGTTCCCGAGGCCGGGGCCGCCCCTTTGGACGTCCACGATGACAGCTGGAAGTTCTGCACCTGCCATGTATGATATCGTCTCCTGTTTCAGGCTTATTCCAGGGCTGCTTGATGAGGTCATAGCCCTTACACCAGCAACAGATGCACCATAGACCATATTTATTGCAGATAGTTCGCTTTCAGCCTGGATAAAGACACCTTCAACCTCAGACATCCTCCAGGACATATATTCAGGTATTTCGTTCTGGGGAGTTATTGGATATCCTGCATAGAAGCGACAGCCTGCCTGAATTGCTGCCTCGGCAATTACTTCATTGCCTTTCATGAGGATCTTTTTATTCACGCATGAAATTATAGCACAAAAATACTAAATCTGTTATTTCATTTTTAATTTTCATTAGATACTAAAGAGGCATAAGTAAGGCATCATTATTAAAAAATCTCCCCACGCCCCTCTTTGCCAAAGAGGGGTACATTCCTCCCTTTGGCAAAGGAAAGATAGGAGGGATTTTACAATCAATGTCTTCATACTTGTGACCTTATTAGTAAGTCTTCAAAAATGTGTAATATTTACTTTCTCTTTGATTATGGAGAAAGGCTATTCCCATCTTATTTTTTTATGAAAAAACAACTACCTCTCTTTTTAAAAGAGGGATAGGGGAGATTTAGGATTTTTTAACCCTTTAACAGTATCTCCGTTAATCTTTCCGCATACTTTTTGCTCTCAGTATCGTCAGTTATTATCTCTATCTCCTGAGGACTGGTTATGCCGAGCCCCAACTCAACTGCCCGTGCTATCTGCTCCTGCTCAAAAATCTTCTTTCCCATTATATCTTTGTTACTACCGAGTTCCTTTAAGATAGCCAGTCCAACTGCATCTATTGCAATCCTATCCGTCCCGGCAATCATAACATCAGCCCTCTTCTTAGTTCCTTTCATTGGACCACCGTCCACAAATGCCTCTATCCCATCCAGAAGAATCAGTGATGGTGCGTAAACCTGATTTATTTCTGCTATCATCTTCCTCATATTGAAAAAGGATGTATGGAGCTCTCGCATATTTCTCTTATGAGTGATGCCAACAGACAGCTTGAGAGACATTGTAAATATCCCTCCATATCCGTGAGTTTTCAGGCAACAGGTCGTTACAATACATTTTGAATCAAGGACAGGCTTAGCTACATCAAAACCATCTCTCCATTGGCTCTTCTCGGGTCGTATCCTTAACCAGCCTTCTGGAGGGAGTTCTTCAAAGTTTATGAGCCCTACACCTAACTTCTTGCTGAGGTCATATATTCCCTTTTCCTTGAGGACACTAAGTGTATCAGGAGGACCGCTTCTTTCACCAATGGTGATACTTTTTGCACCCGTATTCTTCAAGTGTAATATCAAATGGGTAAGGGTGTCGTTGTGGGTAGAACCAGGGAAGGGGTCTGCAGTGTTAAAGTTTGGCTTAAGGAGAACATCTTTTCCCTTAACAGGGTTTATACCAAGAAGCTCTGTAACCTTCTTAATCCCTGATTCCCTGTCTGAGGTTCTAACAAGTGAGACCTTAGATTTTATTCCTTTAGGGCTCATATTTAATTGCTTTGCCATAACTGTCCTCCCACTTCCTCCGGCCACAGCCGACAGAATGCCGCCTACAGCCGCTATCATAAACTCCCGCCTATTAATCATCTGTTCTCTTTTCCATAACATTTATATCCACAATATAGCACTTTTTGTCTTTTTGTCACAAATGAGATAAAAGAATTATCGGTTGAGTACATCTGCAAGATAAATATGGACCTATACAAAATACATTTTATATCTTATAATTTGAAAAAGAGTCAGCGAGTCACTATGGTGTATAAGAAAAAGAAACCCGTTGAAGGACGTAAATGGTACAGGTACCATTTTTTTGGCAAAGCTGAGATTTCAGTCTCAGAGGATGAGACCATTGGTGATGCATCTATAGCCAATATTTCCTTAGCAGGGTTGGGATTATACTCACCTATTCCTGTGGGAATAGGCAAAAAGGTAAAGATAAAAATCTCTTTCATCGATAGGAGTGGCAAGGTACGAAAGGATTTTACTGAGGGCAAGGTTGATTGGCTTTCAAAATTGGGAGACATCTATCTTATGGGTATCTTTTTTGATGAGGAGATAAACGTAATCAATCAGCCTACGCTTATTAAACATCTTGCATGGCTTACTAATTCATATAATTTGCCTCAGCCATTTAAGGATAAAAGGATTTCGATGCTGTAAAAGGTACAGAGTTTAGTAGGCATTTATTAGAAGAGATTGTGAATTTTGATTGAGAAGTAAAAAACTTAATCTCAAGCTGAGGAGTTCACTTCACCGAATGCTCACTCTTAATATCGTCTTAGATGAAATGATTTCGAGTTGAAATAGAGTAACGTGCCGATCAGCGGCGGCTATCAGCCGTCCGCTGGATCGACTTATTAGGCGAAAAGCTTCTTGTTTTAGGAATGATTAGTAACGTCGCCCACCACTTGGTCTTCCTCTACCTCCCCCTCTTTCTTCGCGGGGACGAGCCTCATTTACATTGACAGTTCTGCCCTTTAACTCTTTTCCATTCATGCCGTTGATCGCCGACCGAGCTTCCGACACAGAGGGCATCTCCACAAACCCAAACCCTCTTGACTCTCCCGTAAACTTGTCTTTTACCACAGTGGCAGATTCAACTCCTCCGAAAGACTCAAAAGCCCTCAGTAAATCCTCATCACTGACATCGCGAGACAAATTGCCAACAAAAATTTTCATTCTGTCCTCCTCTCCTTTCCTTTGATTGTGCGGTTAATCACCTAACATTTATTTTTATGCTGCTGATTATATTTACTCAAATGATATAGCTTCTTGAACCTAATTTCAATAGCTCTCTACTCAAATAGGTAATAAAAAACCTTTTTTCCAAGAAAAGATTATAAATTATCAGCGTTATATAGAATCGGTATACGTTACGAGATAATTATCGGGAAGGTATCCATACATCTATTATCAGATATCAGAAGCAATCTCGCCAGGCCTTGCGACAAGACCTTTCAGTTTTTTTCCATCTTAAAGTAATGTCCCACGTAGCTACTTGTTGAGTCAGCATAATCCTCTTACAATCTCCTTTGTTGTACCGTCGGCATGAGCCGGCGGATAAATCCGTTTCAAAGGAGGTTGTATTATGGGAACGTTGAGAGAGCAGATGCAGGCAGGAGCTTTTGCTTAAGGTCTCAGGCATTGATCTTACCAAATGTCCTGTCTGTCAAAAAGGGAGAATGTTTAGGGTAGAAGTTCTGCATCCGTTGAGATGCAATGGCCCTCCTCAGAAATAGTGATGAATGCCGTGCACAATACAAAAATCATATATATAGCCCTATGCGAAAACTTCATAATTTTTCGCCTTACCTTCCTATTGTCTAAAATCGTGTTTTTTCGTGCACACAGCACAGTCGGAATGTCTAAGGCCACTGATTCGCTTTTGATCAATCAGGCTCACTCGGTAAAGCGGCATCACAACGTTAAAACTATATCCAATTCCGAAGGAAAAAGACTCAGAAGGTGAATTGAATCGCCATAGGGTGCGTAGCGGCTTAGTCCTTCACGCTTCAATCTGCAATTGCTCCAATACCGAAAACTTCATTCACTTTTTCTCTCTGCAACTTCAGATTGAAGCTTAACCGAAACTAACACACTTATTTTTCACAAATAAGCCCATCGAAGAGAAGGGCTGAAGTAGAGCAAATTTGACAAAACCTCAACCCTTTCTTTATGATTTTTTTATTCTTATTTGTTTTCTTAGGTTTCTTGAGTTTTTGGGTTTATTGAGTTTATCAAGAACTGTATAAACACAAGAAACTGAGTAAACTATGTAAACTAAAAAATGGAGTTCATTATGTATTTTCAGGAATTGATTTTGAAGCTCCATCAGTTCTGGTCAGGAAAGGGCTGTGTACTCCTCCAACCCTATGATATGGAGGTGGGTGCCGGTACATTCCACCCGGCAACATTCTTCAGGGTCTTAGGACCAGAGCCGTGGAGAACGGCCTATGTTGAGCCGTCAAGAAGACCAACGGACGGAAGGTATGGAGAAAATCCAAACAGACTTCAGTACTATTATCAGTACCAGGTCATATTAAAACCATCTCCACCCGATAGTCAGGAAGTCTATCTCGAAAGCCTTTCATATTTAGGTATTGATCCGCTTAAGCATGATATAAGATTTGTCGAGGATGACTGGGAATCTCCCACCCTCGGTGCCTGGGGTCTCGGGTGGGAAATCTGGCTCGATGGGATGGAGATCACACAGTTCACTTATTTCCAGCAGGTTGGAGGTATTGACCTTAAACCTGTTTCACTCGAGTTGACCTATGGTTTGGAAAGGATTGCCATGTATCTCCAGGGAGTGGATAATGTATTTAATCTTCTCTGGCGTAAAGGCATCAAATATGGAGAGGTACACCATACGGGTGAGGTAGAATCCTCAAAGTACAATTTTGATTATGCTGACACAGAACTGTTAACAAGGCAGTTTGATGAATATGAGAAAGAGTCGATCAGACTCAATAAACTGGGCCTTGTACTTCCTTCCTATGAGTTCTGCTTGAAATGCTCTCATACCTTCAATCTCCTTGATGCACGGGGTGTACTTTCTGTTACGGAGAGGACCGGATATATCGCACGAGTGAGAAATCTTGCACGGCTCTGTGCAGAGGCGTATCTCAAGCAGAGGGAAGAGATGGGGTTCCCGCTGCTGAAAGTTACTTAGCAATAAAATCGGTTGATGAAATCTTCTTTAACGATTGTTAATTCTTATCTTCAATTTCAAAAGCTCATAACTCTAATTGATTACTTCATCAACTTAACACATCCGGCAATTTTGATCAGCTGCGTGGTGCACCTACGACTACGCAGAATCAAGAGGGTTAATTTTTTATCAGCTTCTTCATCAAACACACACTTTGGATGCCGGTCATTAAGTTCAGATTATTATCAGAAATACGCAATCTCAGGAGATGATTAAGTTTGTAACTCCATCTGCTATACCCAAAGTTAGATAGTCAGAAATATTAACAAAGGTGAAATACTATCTGCAAAAATAAAGAGGCTTGAAACTACTCAAGCCTCTTTTAAGAATTATATTTTTCTGACGTTAATAGTCTAAGAAAAATATACCTTTCTCGGCGAAGGTTGCTAAGACCATGTATCTTTCGAACCGCCGCTCGATTTGTTTGCTGGTAAACATGGATTCTCACCTCCTCCAAAGAAAAAAATATTGATATCATGTAGTGTTAAAGACATTATGTCAGTCGATGTTGATATCGTTATTAATAGAATATAAAATTAGTTATTTAAAAATAATTCGCAGAAGTACCCAATTATAAATAGGTAAGAATACCTATAATGCTAATGCTCTCGTTACAAGTACGGATAACAATATGAGAGGATATCTTGAACTTTAATACAGAATTAGATATATCCCTTTTGAATAGCGTATTTGATAAGTTCGGCAATATTTTTCAGATTCAGTTTATCCATAATATTCGCTCTATGATGCTCCACAGTCCTGACGCTGATATTTAAGAGAGAAGCTACTTCCTTATTGGACTTTCCCTCAGCAACAAACTTTAGTATCTCCCTTTCACGTGTTGTCAGCGGTTCAGTTTCAGATGCTGGCTCATGTTCGCCTCGATGGATTCTCGCCCAATCTTCTGTCAGATACTCTGAGAGTTTTGGTGATACATAGATTTTCCCTTGCTTTACTTTATCAATAGCTAAAAAAAGTTCATGATCCGCGTCTTCTTTTAAGAGGTATCCATGTGCACCCGATGCAATCGCTTGATGAAGATATTCCATATCTCTATGCATGGTCAGAACTAATATTTTAGAATCTGGATGGATAGTCTTGATTTCTTTAATTGCTTCAATCCCCCGAATATTCGGCATGGAAATATCAAGCATAATCATATCAGGATTTACTCTGCTCAATGTTTTTAGGAGTTCCAATCCATCGGCGACCTCTCCTATCACTTCCAGATCACTTGCCTCTACAAGTATTCTCTTTAACCCTTCCCGGAAGAGAGCATGATCATCTGCAAGGAGAATTTTATATGATTGCATTATAAAGTCTTCTTTTTGAATGGTATACGAAATTGAATTCGAGTACCCTTGCTTTTTTCACTGTAGAGATTAAAAACTCCCCCAAGCATGTGCACACGTTCTGCCATTGATGCTAATCCCAATCCCCTTTCAATGGTGATCTTCATCAAAGCCTGCTTTACATCAAATCCTTTCCCATCATCTTCTATTGAGAAAGAAATGACCTCGTTATGCTTTTCGATAAGTATAGAAACATTTTTGGCTTGTGCATGTTCTCCAATATTTGTAAGGGCTTCTGAATAATCCTGTAGATATTTATATGTGAATCTTGAGGGAAGAAATGATCGATATTCGTAATATTGGATGAAATGTGAATATTTTTATGACTTGATTTCAAATTATTTATTAACCATCGTATGGCTGCTGTGAGTCCAAGATCATCAAGAATATTAGGGCTCAGATCTCTGGAAAGCCTGCGAACATTTTCAATCACCTGATCAATGAACTCCAGGGTTTCTTCACATTCCTGTTTTATCAGCATCTGATCTTCATGGAGATTTTTCCTGATGAACCTCAATTTGAACTTTATGAGTGACAATGCCTGTCCTAATTCATCATGGAGTTCCCGCGAGATTCTTTTCCTTTCTATTTCCTGTGCAGCAATAATCTGAGAGGAAAGATATCTGAGTTGTTTTTCTGCACTATCAAATAGTTTTTTTGTTCGTTTACAATCTTTACTATTTATCATGTTTCTATATTGCCATTCCGTAACACAAGTTATTTGTGTAATCTACAACCTTGGCAAGAATATTTCAAATAAATGTTACTAAGTTTAAACAGGTAATCCGCAGTAGAGAGGATTTGAAAAATGTTGAATAC
>CAZLFE010000060.1:0-10342 GCA_964558725.1 uncultured Nitrospiraceae bacterium
GCCCGTTGACTTTGATAAGTTTATCGATGCGGTAAAAGAGGTCGGCCTCTACTGGGTGCTCATGAATAAGCCACTGCTTTAGCAATCATTTTTTAAGTATGCTAACTTTTTACCAGTAATCACTATTTCTCAGACTTCATTCAAAGTGAACATTTGTACTATGCTATATTGTTAGCCCCTATATACTCTTTACATGGAGTAAACATAAAGTAAATAGGAACTGTACTCGTTAATATAAACTTTATTAGGCATTGTCTGTCAGGAGAAGCAGTGGAAACTATAATTCAAGATACCCGATGAAGCTATTTTACCTAAATGATGCATAAAATTCTTATCTACCAATCGTCATTGCCGACCCCCGATCGCTGTCGAGGGCATGCTTGATCGGGCAATCCAGAGGAAAGAACTGGATTTGGAGCCTGCCCCGTACTTGTCGGAGCGACTCTCAGCGTAGACTCGCCGAGATACGGGGGTCAAGTCCAGATTCAAATGCACAGGCATTTGCAGATGCTCCGCATGAAAAGTTGTGCAACTGATGGGTTTATATAGTAGCCTGAGACTCTCCACTTCCCATCTTTATCCAGCATTGGTGTAATTGTCTCTATTGCATGCTGTTTATTTTGAAAAGATGTCTCGTATTGAATGACAACATATTCGCCATCCGGGGCATCGGGGAGAGTTTTTGTGTATTTTTTAGACTTAAGATTTCTTGAAAGGACTTTGCCAAGAGGACTTCTGACAGATTCCAGTGATGTCTTCCACTGGTCTTTATTAACAGCATTTTTAAAGTATTGTGCAGCTTCATCCCAGCTTTCAGAGTATTTGACTTCATCTACTAATTTCAGCCATGCCTTGGAAGCATCTACTGCAGCTTTCTCTTTGTCCTGATCTACCATGAGAAACCCCAAAAATGCAAGTACACACATAAACACTAATGTTAATGCTATCCTTGCTTTACCTTTCATCGTAACCTCCTTGAATCATCTAACGCTAAATAATTAGGAAAGCAGAAAACTGAAACTGGGTCAAGTAGAGGTAGAGAAATGTAGAAAAGTTATAATTAATATTATAACATTAGAAGAAGGGAGGAAATTATGATAACGAGAGAAGAGATTGCTCAAAAGGTTTTAGAGTATCTCTCAAGCCGTCCGGCAGCAGAGGATACTTTAGAGAGCATAATGAATTGGTGGCTTAGGTATGACAAGGGGAGTCATGCAACCGATGAAGTGAAAGACGCCTTAAATTTATTGCTCCAAAAAGGTGATCTTGAGGAAATTAAAGGTCAGAAAGACATTTTTCTTTATAAGGTCAAAAGAAGACTGAAGGTTTAAGTAATATCTTACTGTAGCTTGATTAACTGGTTTCCCTTACTGAGAAAAGAGGCTCCCGTATTACCTCATTACGGCACACGGGACATTTACTCGGCTTTTTAAGCCTATCCCTCTTTTTGAAGACAAAGCCACATTTTTTACACGCAGCAGGTGTAACAATGAGATTATGTTCTCTTTTGTTGATTGTCCTCTGGATATGCTCAAGGTGCTCATATACTTCTTTCTCAGAAACACTAGCTTCAACGGATATTTCCCTGGCTGAGAGGGTCTTGCCCGTAAGTAAAGATATTATTTTCTGACGGATAGTCTCCTGCCTTTCAACAGGTACAAAGGGTTCCTTTGGTTTCTTTTTCACATTTTTCCTCTTAAACCATCATAAGCCTTTGGCTTACAAAGGATTTTATGATAATTAAGTAATCCCCCTTCACCCCCCTTTAAAAGGGGGGGAAGGGGGGATTTGAAATGTTACTTTCGGGACAAATATTTTATAACATCTCTTAAACTACTACCTGAATACCACTCACTTCATCTTTACTATGGTCACACCATTTCCTCCTTCAGACAGTTTACCTTTCCTGAATTCCTTTACGAGGGGATGCTCTTTAAGGTAACTGCGCACAGCCTTAAGCAGAGCCCCTGTCCCTACCCCATGAATAATAGTAACCTCATTGATGTCAGCAATAGATGCATGATTGAGAAATGGCTCAAGCCTTGACATTGCCTCATCAACCCTCAACCCAACGATGTTTAACTGAAATGGAATTATCTCTTCTTCTCTCTGCACAGAATAACCATATATTTCTTTCTCGGGATATCTCTTTTTGCTATGACTGAGATCCGATACCGGCACTTCTATATCTTTGCTTCCAACCTTCACCCTTACATGGTTATGCTTCCTGTCGATGGTAAGCACTTCTGCATCGTATCCAATGGATTTTACAAATACTACATCTCCTACTTTTATCTCATCAATTGATAAGGATGGTTCCCTGTCATGTTCCTTTAATCTTTCTTCAACCTGTTGCTCTGTCTTCACGAGTTTTTTCCTAACCTCACGGCTTTTCTCACGTTTTACCTCTTCGAGGATAGCATTGATCTGTCTCTTTGTATCTGAGATAATGTTTTTAGCCTCTTCATACGTATTTTTCAGTATCTCCCTCTTCTGATTTTCTGCTTCAGCAAGTCTTTCTTTCAAAAACCTCTCTTTTCCTTCCAGTTCCCTCTTATGCCCCTGGAGTTCAGTGAGTGCTTCTTCATACTGCACCCTTTTTTCTTTCATGTCTGTTATGAGGTTATGAAACTCCATCTTCAGAGAGCCAAGCATCTCTTTTGCAGAACTGATAGTGTCTTCAGGCATGCCATATCTTCTTGCTATCTCCAGGGCATATGATTGACCTGGTTCTCCTGCCTTCAGCCTGTACAGGGGTGATAGCGTCTCCTGGTCAAATTCCATTGATGCATTCACCATTCCCTCTGTTCTATGCGCAAAACCTGCTATATCAAGGAGATGGGTAGTAGCAAAGACAAGTGGACCTTTTTCCTCCAGGCTATTGAGTACTGCACAGGCAATGGCAGCTCCCTGCGCCGGTTCTGTCCCTGTTCCCAGCTCATCCATCAGAACAATAGTCTTTGAATCAGCCCTTTTTAATATCTCTGAGATATTGGTAATATGGGCAGAAAAGGTAGACAGGCTGCTTTCTATGGATTGTTCATCACCGATATCAACCAGGATTTCATTGACAAGGGGAAAGGTGGATGAGGAATCACAAGGCACTGGTATCCCTGACAGAGCCATAAAGAGGAGAAGCCCTATTGTTTTAATAGAGATGGTTTTGCCTCCTGCGTTGGGGCCTGTTATGACCATTACTCTGTTGTCACCGCCCAAGTTCAGGTCTAGGGGAACGACCTCTTTGATGGCATTATCCTTCTCTAAAAGTATTAAAAGTGGATGCCTTGCGCCTACGAGCTTGATGATAGATAAAGCATTTATCTCCGGAATGTTCAGCTTCAGGTAGTCTGAAAACCGTGCAATGCTGTTTAAGACATCTATATAAACAATAGTCGTATACTGTGCCTTGATCTCATCCGCTACTATCCGGATCTTACTGCAAATAGCCCTCAAGATGCGTATCACTTCAGCTTTTTCCTCAGCAATGAGATTCTCAAGCTCATTGGCTACACCGATAATCTCCAGAGGCTCTATGAATGCTGTCTCGCCAGATCTTGAGATATCATGCACAACACCCGGTATTCTCCCCTTTGAATCCATCCTTACCGGTATGACCCACCTCCCAGATCGCTGGATAATAAAATTATCCTGCAAGAAAGGGACTATTCTCCTGTCCCTTACCATCTCCTCCAGTCTTTTCCTTATCTTTTTCTCAATACTTCTTATGCGTATTCTTAAATCAGAGAGCTCAGGTGAGGCGTCATCAAGGATGTTCCCCTCGCTGTCAAGAGTTTTTTCAATTCTGGAAAGAATATCGGGAAATCCGGTTAAATGAGCTGTGAGTTTCATGAGAAGAGGGAGGTCTTTTCTTTCTCTCACCTGTGAGAATATTGCAGATATTATCCGCAGGACCGATAGGATGGATAAAAGTTCGAGGGGCTCAAGGAGTGTTCCTTCTGGCCTTATTTTCTCGATTAGCTGAGATATGTCCTCAAAATGAGAAAGCCTGAGAGGTGTCCCTTCTTGAGAAAGCCTTCGAATCTCCTTAATTTGTCCAAATCTCTTTTCTATATCTTCCTTATTCTTAAAGGGGAGAATATGGAGGACGTACTCCCGTGATGCATCGCTGTGAGAAAACCTGGAGATTACATTCAGGATTTTATCGAATTCAAGGATTTGTAAGGGCTCTCTTCTCTTCATAGGGATTCTGGGTTTTTGTGATATTTCATCTTTGTTCGTTTCTCCCTTTTTGTTTTCTGTTTTCTTATTTTTTCTGCCATAAGGTCACGATAGGTCGCATGCCCTGACAAAGCTTCGATCCTTTCTACCAGTTCGCGCCTTGCAAGAAATCTGTTGATGGACTGGCTCCTGTCTTTCATGCACTTCACTTCAATTCCCGTAGGGATGTGTTTCAGGTAGACACATGTCGATGTCTTATTAACTTTCTGCCCACCCTTTCCTGATGAGCGTATGAATTTCTCTTCAATGTCCTTCTCATGGATTTGCAAGGCCTCCATCCTCTCCTTTAACCACATATTCTTTCCTTCACTGACTGCAAAAATGAGCATATTGCACTCCTTATTATTTAACCTGCTTTATTCATAGAACAATTATCGATGATGACGGATATAGTATTTGAGCGGATTCTTTTGCCGATAGTCCAATAGTATTTTTATGGAAATCAAGAGGCAAAAGCCTCGGAGGTCTCCCAATATATATCAGGGGACCGAGAATGAGCGAAAATATTATATCCGTCGCATATGCAAAAAATGAATAAACTGGGTTAAATGTCTTGAGCAATTCTTATTTGCCTTATTCAACAACTCTCACTATCTCGTCCGTTTCTACTCTATCAGTTCTGAAACTGTTCACAGGTGACATTAAATCAGGATACCCAATAGAAATTCCAAGGACAAGCCTTTTTGTTTCTGGAATCCCTAAAAACTGTTTTACCTGTTGCGCATAATCTGTGAGAAACGCCTGTGGTACAGTTCCAAGCCCATACGCATGAGCAGCAAGCATAAGGGTCTGCGCAAACAGTCCCATGTCTAACAGAGACCATGGAGTCAGCGATGAATCCTGAAAGAGGAATATGCCGTGTGGAGCTCCATAAAACTGAAAGTTTGCTATTTTTGCTTTTCTCAGGGCTTCCAGTGAATATAGATCCTGTCCTGTCAACTCGCTTCTTTTCTTCATAAGAGCAGTTATCCTTGCTTCTATGGGAGGAGGCCATGAGAGAGGTTCAGGCAGATCCGGACAGGGTTTGGTATTATTTTCAAGCAGTTCTACAAGAAGTTTTGATAATGCTTCTTTTTTCTTTCCTGAAACGATAACAACTTCCCAGGGTTGGGTGTTCTTGTATGAGGGACTCCATTTTGCCGTATCAATAACATTCTTCAGTATTTCTAAAGGCACAGGGTCATGTTTGAATTTCCTGATACTCATTCTCGTCTTCATGCATTCAATTGCGTCCATACCTTCCTCCTTTAAAAACTTGGATGTTACAAACTCATAACCTTTTCATTGTATTATGCAACAGCTACTATTATAAATTTTGTCCATCCGGAGACGTCAATAAGTTGTCTTTATTGAATATGGGGACATAGGTGATCATACTCGCAATGAGATAATGAAATGCAATAAAATATTATTTAGATCACAGCATTGCCCCTGATGAATATCAGGAGGCTTTGAAGACAGTTAGTGATGAAGGCATTACTCGATAAGCGAGAAAGAAGGATAAGTATCATTCACTGGTTGTAAAAGCAAGCAGTGGTCTCACAATACCTCTGGGAACTTTACAAAAGGTATCTTTTCTGGTATAAATCTCGCATGTGTGAAATCCAATATGACGAGCTTGGACCTTCGAAGGTCATACACCTTTACTCAAAAAAGACCCAATTAAGGGCAATAGTTGTTGTTGACAATACCGCATTGGGCCCTGCTATTGGTGGCGTTAGGGTCTCACCGTTGGTAAGCACTGAGGAAGTCCTTAGGCTTGCAAGGACGATGACCATGAAGAACTCTATTGCTGGAATACCACATGGCGGTGCAAAGGCTGGTATCCTGGCAGATCCAAAAAGCCCTGAGAAAGAACGCTATTTCAGGATTTTTGCAAAGCTGATTAAAGATCTTCAAGAATACATACCGGGCCCTGACATGGGAAGCGATGAAGAAGCAATGGCATGGGTTTATGATGAGATAGGAAGGGCATGCGGGCTTCCCGAGGAGCTTGGTGGACTACCGCTTGATAAGCTTGGAGCCACAGGTTTTGGCCTTGCTGAGTGTGCTGAAGTCGCCTGTACGTATGCAGGGTTTGATCTCAAGGGCGCAAGAGTGGTTGTGCAGGGATTTGGAAGTGTGGGTAAGGCAGCTGCAAAATTCCTTTCAGAGAAGGGAGCGATATTAGTTGCTGCAAGCGACACACAAGGGACCATATATTCCAAAGAAGGATTGGATGTGAATCGGCTCATTGAGACGAAGATGAGCGCGGGAGCAGTGAGATATTGCAAAGAGGGAACCTGCCTGGGAATTGATGAACTCTTCTCTATCGAATGCGATATCCTTATCCCTGCAGCTATCCCTGATGTTATTAATGAAGAAAATGTTTATTCCATAAAAACAAAACTCATACTTCAAGGCGCCAACATCCCTGCAACGAGAGCTGCGGAAGAGATACTCATGAAGAGGGGAATCCTCTCTGTGCCGGATTTCATTGCGAATGCCGGTGGTGTCATTATGGCTGCCATGGAATATGCAAAAAAAACAGAAAGAGAGGCCTTTGAGGCAATTTCATTGAAGATAAAGAAAAATACTATGCGTGTACTTGAAAAGGCGATGAAGGAGGAGGCTCTGCCAAGGGCAGCAGCCGAGGAGCTCGCAAAGGAGAAGGTTCTCAAGGCGATGAGGTGCAGGGAATACTAAGTATCATCTGAAAGCTCCCTCACTCTTGCATCTGGTCTTCAGGGGGAACGATAAACAACTAAATTTATCCCGCAGCGCTTGGACATTTCAAATTACATTTTATTGCCTGTGAACGCTGAGAGATAAATCCTCCAGTAGTTATCCACCATATCCTGAATCTTCTTTATTGTTTCTTCCTGTCTCTCTGGTTTAAAGAGATGCTTGAACCTCCCCTGTTCTTTCAGGTAATCTTCAACAGGCTCAAATTTCTTAGGAACCACCGTATGTACTACATCACCATAGACTGCTTCCTTTAAAGGCCATATGCCAGTGTTAACAGCCAACTTCGCAAGCTTGATAGAAAAGGATGGGTCCATTCCCCATCCAGGAGGACAGGGTGAAAAAGTTATGAAGAGCTTGGGGCCTTTGAACTGTTCTGCCTTTTTAAATTTATTAGCCAGATCAACAGGATGAGCTGGCGAGATGGTAGCAAGATAGGGTGGTTTTTGGCTCCTCCATATCTCAAAGAGGTCTTTTTTGTGAAGCGTTGTTCCTGTTTTACTTAACCTCCCTAATGGTGTTGTTCCGGTCCTTGATGCAAAAGGCGTAGCCCCTGACCATTGGAATCCGGTATTCCCGTATGCCTCGTTATCATAGCAGATGTAGTAAAAGTCCAGGTTCCGGTGTATGGCGCCGGATGTAGATGATAGGCCCATATCATATGCAGCCCCGTCTCCAGTCAGTACAACAACCTTCAGATCCTCTTCAGTGTCAAGTCTTCCCTTTCTTATCAATATATCAAGGGCATCCCTTATCCCCTGTGCTCCGGCAGGTGCGCACGCCATTGCTGTGTAAAGCCAGGAATTCTTAAAGGGTGTAAATGGATAGATTGCAAGAAGGGTAAAACAACTGGCAGCGTTCACAATAACGGTATTCCTCCCCAGGGTCTTCAGACAATGCCTCAAAGAAAGAAGACCACCGCAACCTGCACACGCAGGAGTGCCTGGAAGGAGGTTTTCTTCAAGGGGAAGGTCTTTGATGGATTTTATGGGCGCCTCCATAATTTTTATCCTTTCCCCGCTATTCTTTTTAGTCTTTCCATTTCTTTCCACTCCATCTCCGTATATAAGAGTTTCTGTGTGGTGACCTCTCCTGTCTCAACAGCCCTTACCATACTATCAATCATAAACTCAAATTCTCCAGGGCTTATGTTTTTCCCTCCGAGTCCGCCGATAAATGAAAGTAAAAGAGGTTTCTTTTCCTCATTACATAAGCAACTGGCAATCTCTGAATGGAGGATGCCGCCTTTGCCTATGCTGATATTCTGGTCTATGACAGTCACAACCTTCCTTCCCCTCATTATATTCCTTATATCCATCTCCGGAAACGGCCTTAATAACCTCAATCTCAAAAGCCCTGCTTTTACCCCTTTCCCTCGAGCTCTCTTTACAGCAGCCTTCCCTAAGGTTGAAAAAGAGTTTGTCATAACAAGAATATATTCGGCATCATCAAGCATATAACCTTCATAGGTGCCATGTTTACGACCAAATGTTTTTTCAAATTCCAGAGAGACATCTTTATAAACCTCCAGTGCCCTCGTGCAAGCCAGATGCATCTGGTATTTGAAATAAGAATATCCTAACCCACCGAGCACCGCTACTCCCTGTGCCATTGGTTGACTTGCCTTGAAAAATGCATGCCGTGGTCTATACGTTGGCAGAAACCTTCTAACCTCCTCTAAATCTGGCACCTCCACTGGTTCCCTTGTGAATGAAAGATAAAATCCATCCAGGTTCACGATAACCGGTAGGAGTACCTGCTCGTCCTCAGCCAGTCTATATGCCATCAAGATTGAATCCAGAACCTCCTGACATGTCTCACAGTGAACTTGTAAAAAGCCTGAATCCCTCGCAGCAAGAATATCATTATGGTCAGGCTCGAGGGTAATAGGTGAAGACAATCCTCTTGAAACATTAACCATGACCAAAGGCACCCGCCATCCTGCCACAGTATAGAGCATCTCAAATCCATATAAAAGTCCCTGACTCGATGAAGCGGTAAAGACCCTCGCTCCTGTGGCTGAAGCGGCGCCTGCTGCAGTAATCATAGAATGCTCAGAGTCCATAGTAATGAACTTTGCATCCATTAATCCATCACATATCCATCTTGCCAATGTCTCGATAATCTCAGTCTGTGGAGTAACAGGATAAGCAGGAACATAATCAACTTCTGCCAATCGTACACCCCATGCAGCTGAGGCATTTCCTGTAAGCATTTCCTTTATCATCTTAATCCTTTTCCCTATTGAGAGTTACGAGTTCTGTCATTGAACCGAGAACACTAAATATGCCGATTTCACTACCAGGCATGAACCTCACGCTCCCTCTTTATGGCGTTTGCTGGACATTCTTCAACACATATCAGACAACCTTTACAGTTATCATAATCAGTATATGGGAAGCCTTCTTCATCAACAGCGATGCAACCATCGGGACAGCTTGTGACACAGGTCATGCACCTTGTACATTTATCGTAATCCCAGGCAGGTTTGAATATACGCCAGTTTCCGGTCTTTCTCAAAGGGGTATTGCCCACAGTATTTATGGCAGGGCTGGAGATTACAGCAGTTTCAAAAGGAATAGCAGTAACCGGGCTTCCTTCCGGGATGACTTCGGTGGTTTTTATCTCTACAGGTTGAATGGCATGGTAACAATATAATGCTGCATCTATGTTTTTCTTAATGAGTTCCCTTTCTGTTGTAATCTTGGATACCTCTTTTTCAACAGCCCTCTTTAAAGAATCCTCACTGAGACCAGCAATCCTTGAGGCAACACCTCCTGCAAGCGTACTGAGAACAGACCTTCCAAGCATATCAAGGCTGATCTTTGTAATATCTAATGTTATGACCTGTTCAGTAATCTTATACTTTGCCTTTGCTTCTATCTGACTATGAGCGGTATTGATAAAAACAATACCTCCCTGCTTGAGCCCTGATAATGGCACCACAAGAACATCATCAAGAAGGGTTTCATCCATGATTATCACAATATCCGGCTCTGATATTACACCTCTTTCAAGGATAGGTTTTTTAGATATCCGCGCGAATGCAGTTACAGGCGCGCCCCTCCTCGCGGCGCCGTATAACGGGAAATCCTGTACAGAGTAGCCTTCAAAAAAGGCAGCATCCCCGAGCACTCTGTTTGCAACCCGTGCACCCTGACCACCCCTGCCATGAAATCTCACTCTGAGCACCTAAAGTCCTCCATTTTGGAATAACCTGATGAAGTGAGTAGAAAATACGATCATTTTTAATTATACCCAAAAGGCTGTATAAATTTATTTCCTAAATCCAATGATAACTACACCGAAGCATTAAATTACGCGTCATTGCGAGGTCGCATCGACCATGGCAATCTGACTGCTTCGCAGTCATCCTGAG
>CAZLFE010000060.1:10442-13748 GCA_964558725.1 uncultured Nitrospiraceae bacterium
TTAAAAATTAGTACTTATCCCATCAGTCATGTCGGGTGTATTGTTAATTTCTCCATAAAAGACGCATGCCTTATTATCTTGATCTTGGCTCGTTGCGCAGTACACCTACACTATGGATTTTTAAAAGGCATGAAGTAATGAGAATTCACAGAAGAAATACACATAACGACTGGGGCAGCCAGAGCCCGCTTTTGGGGCGATTGGCTGCACCCGGTAGTTAGAGGCATTACTCCTTTTCGGTTTTGCGCCATCCCTGAAGAACCTCAACCACCTCAAAAATGCTGGAAACGCAAGCGTGAAGAAGCTGATACCCTTGAAATATAGTTGGAAGGCTACGATCTACCTTCAAGAGAGCCATGGCCTCATCAAGTTCACTACTGGGGAGGTGAGCATCAGCAAGTCTCAAGTCATATACACCGACCAGAGCACTCATCACTGAATGTGCAGCATTGCCACCGATTCTAGATGCGAGGAGGTTTTCCAAGGTCTTCAGCGAGCCCCATTTTGTGCCCTTTGGTGGACTAACAATAGTCTGCATCGCGGCGGTGTCGAGACTATCAGCAGTCACTCTCGCAACATCCTTCGCCAGCGAGTAAAGCCCGGGGTTATCAACAGCTGTGGATTCTCGGGAGTAATTCTCGAACAAACTCGTGGTCTCCAAAAAGAGATACGTTCAATTGCTTTTGGGACAGCACATTGATGAGTTCTATACCTTTCCCGAGGTATTCTTCCCGGGGCTTGAGTCCGTGCCGGTTCTGCTCTGACCTGGGAGGCCAGCAGTTCTTCAGATACGCCGCCTTCCGGACCGACATTGTGGCCAGCCCATATTCGTTGCTGCCATTCGGGCAGTAGCACCACATCTTTTGCATACACGTTAACCAGCGATAGCCGGTTTATTCCGAAGTTGCTACAGTCAGGGGAACAACTGACCGCTCCAGTATCGCCGGTATACCATGCCAATGACCCACCTCTTCGGTGGGCAAGCGCCATGATCACGTCAGGCTTGAACCATAGCCATCTTCCACTGTCAGCCAACGTTTCTTTTGTTTCCTTGGTTCCTTGTTCGTCGACAATGAAGAAAACGGAAGGTGGTAGCGGATCACGGCGGATTCGTGGGCTTGTCTTAGCCGGTTCCAACCATTCGTTCCTCCACAGACTTCCCATAACCATGAAGAGTCTTGTGCCTTCGAAGGTTCTTTCCCAGGAGCTTGATTTGATGTTCTGATCCGTAGGTATACCCGATATGTCTGGGATATCATCAGATTCATCTACGTCCGTCCTGGACGCATGAAACACCGCGATCTTTTCGCCGTAGCGGTGCCCGCCTTCGTGGATGTCAATCACTCGGCCTTCCCAACGATCGGTTTCTGTTTCATCCCTTGCGGAACGGTTTTCCCAGGTAATAAAAGAAGCGTCGCTGGTTACCGCATCCCGGCTATGGTAGGAAGTAGCATACAAACCCATGTTTCGAGCGCATAGATAGTCTTTCAAATGCTCTGCCCGGACTTCCAACAGGACGGGTTTGCCATCCGCTCGTCTGTGTAGACGAGCCACATCGATATAGCCCTCGTTGGGGCGGACCCAGACGTCCTTCTCCCTTTTGAGACCCAACGCAGTCACGAAATCTTGGTTGAGATGCCATTCCGATGAATCTGCGCTATTGAAGTGCTGATCCAGCACCAGATGTGTTCCTAAGTACTTACCATCATAGTCTTCAAAGACATCAGCGGTTACGTACTTGCCATTATCGCAGAACCCGGAGTGGTTATGGCTTATCCCAATGTCTTCCCAGCCGAGCTTCGAGACAGTGTCTTTTTGCTCGACTGGAACGGCTACAGTCCCCATGCCAAAGAACTCCTTCCTATAGCCCAAGTAGCCGTAGCGCCCACTCTTCTCAAGTTCCTGAACGGCCCTCAAGGGTATCCACACCGACCTTTTCAGTTTTCGGCGGCGAATATCAGCCATTTCAAACCAGTCCTGAGTTAGCACAATGCCTCATCCATTTCTATGTCTTGTGAGCCTCTAACAATGATTATACAAACCCTGTATTTTCCGTAAACATAAGCAGATTATAGCAAAGCTTAATTAACTTAGGAAGCATAATATATCAAAAAATCAAAGGGTGATAACTTATGCACCGGGTATTTTCTGATATTACGGACTAAAAACCCAGCGGGTATATCATGGTAAATTTGTCCTTATTGATTTCAGAGTGTACTTCGCCTCTTTTGAGGTCACAGCTTAGGTGCGGCTTAGAAGAGGAAGTAATAACTACAAGACAATTACTTTTTAGTTAAAAAAATTTGTTACATTAAATCTACCAATCATTTGCTACTTGTGCGACAGTGGTTCTGTCCAATAAATTAATAGCCTCATTTTTGCAGACCGCCCTGCATATCCCACATCCATAGCATTTCATTAAATCAATAGCACATTTAACATTTTTCCTGTCGTAAGTGATAGCATCAAAATAACACCTTTTTATGCACTCCTTACAACCACTGCATTTTAAAAGATCAATATGTGCAATATACTCACCTTTCCACATTGCTTTGCCAGTTTTCATTTTTAACTGGAACCTGTAAGCCATACAATCTCTGTCACAGTTACATATTGAACTTATAAATGGGGTCCTGAGTGTCCAGACACTATGTGCCTTGCCTTCAATATCAAGATGTCTTATAAAGTTTTTTGCTTCTTGTGCAGATAATTTTTCAAACTCTCTGAAATCAGGCACATCTTTAAATATCATGGTTAAGTCCATACCTATACCAAAACAATACCTTTTGTTTTCACCTATAGTAGCCTTCCGGCATACACATGGAAGCCTCACCACAGAATTGACATTATTAAGTATATTTTCTGCATCTTCGAGAGGAACAATCTGTCCAAAATGGGTTTTCATTAAATGCTTTGTAACAAGAGGATAGGCGATGAGATTATAAATACGAGGGAAACGTTTTTTCCATTTATAGGCCCTTTCTACATCAACCTTTAGGGAGTGATAGAAATTATTTAGATATGCCTTTAAGTTCTTTTCAGAGTTGACCTGGTAAAATATCTCTTCGGTATAATTGGTGATATTTTCATACCATTTTTTACCTTCCCCATACTTTGTACAAAATTCACACATATTTAAGTCTTCAATGATTACTAATCGTAATCTTCTCCATTATAGCAAATATTATTTTTGAAGACTTCAGGAAGCAACAAAGCGGGTCCAGAAATCTCGCAAGTCGTTACTTTCAATGTCTAATCTGCGTCTTTATCGAGTCCCAGAGTTGTATGCAAGTTAAAGAGTTATCT
>CAZLFE010000061.1:0-13648 GCA_964558725.1 uncultured Nitrospiraceae bacterium
AGAGTAAAGCGGTCCGAACATTCCTTATCGGAGGACTTCTCTGTAATGATGCTTCCATGGCAAAAATAGATGGTAAATGGACCATAAAGGGTGACCCTACAGAAGGTGCTCTTGTTGTGGCAGCAGCAAAGGCAAACTTACACCAGGCTGAGATACGGCTTGAAAATCCAAGGACTGAGGAGATACCTTTCAGTTCTGAGCGAAAAAGGATGACCACTATCCATCAAATGAAAGGGGGAACAAGAATAGCATTTATGAAGGGGGCTCCAGAGGTAGTTTTGGAAAGATGTTCTTATATTTTAGAAGACAAGGGAATAAGGGAGATAAAAGAGACAGAGAAGGCACAGATCGTGAAGGTAAACGAGGAGATGGCAAAAGATGCACTAAGGGTTCTTGGGATAGCGTATAGAGACCTCCCGGAGGGGATTGTGTGCACAGAAGAATACGTTGAACGTGATCTGATTTTTGTCGGCCTTGCTGGAATGATAGATCCGCCAAGGGAAGAAGCAATAGAGGCTATTCATGTATGCAAACAGGTGCATATAAAACCCATAATGATTACAGGAGATCATGAACTCACGGCTGTAACCATCGCGAAAGAAATCGGCATTTATCAGGAAGGAGACATCGTGTTGACGGGTGGAGAGTTAGAAAAGATGCCCGATGAAAAATTCGAAAAGATTGTGGATAAAGTTACTGTCTATGCAAGGGTATCGCCGATGGATAAGTTAAAGATAGTCAAGGCATGGAAGAAGAAGGGCGAAGTAGTAGCAATGACCGGCGACGGGGTAAACGATGCTCCTGCCCTCAAACATGCTGATATCGGAATAGCCATGGGGATAACTGGCACAGAGGTGACAAAAGAGGCATCTGATATGGTCCTGAGCGACGATAATTTCGCCACCATTGTAAAGGCTATTGAGCGTGGCAGATGGATTTATGACAATATAAAGAAATATCTCACCTATCTTCTCAGGTGTAATATTACAGAGGTAGTGGTCATTGGTGGCGTGGTGCTCGCTATGGGTCCTGAGTATCTCCCTCTTCTTCCCGCAGCCATATTGTACATAAACTTAGTTACTGATGGACTACCGGCGCTTGCTTTAGGAATTGCGCCACCTGACCCTGATATCATGCAAAGGCCACCGAGAGATCCGAAAGAGAGTGTCTTTTCATGGGATGTGAGGGCATTCATCTTACTCGCCTTAGTGATCGAAATCCCCTTCTTCTTTTTTCTCTTTTTCCATGAACTCATTGATAAAGCATATGCAAGGACAGAGATATTCTTCCTGTTCATCATTATAGAACTCATCATTGCTCTGAACTTCAGATCCCTCAGATACAGCATCTTCAAGGCGCCTCCTCACAAATGGCTCCTCATTGCCATCGCATCACAGATCATATTGACAGCTTTCATAATCCAGATTCCCTCTGTTCGTGATTCCTTTGGAATACTAAAACTATCAGCCTCTGATCTCGGAATCATTTTAGGATTTGGTCTTGTTGTATTTGCCTCGATGGAGGGTATTAAGGCACTGTTAAGAAGGAAGCCCCATGCGGGAAGAAAAATTTCTGCTTAGAACCTCAGCGAGCTTCTCTCTAAACATCTTTGGGTGGGTTCCTTCCCAGTAAATCTTGCCGCAGTCACTGCATCTGAGAAAAACATGGAACCGAAGGAAAACAAAATCAGGGACAGATTCCTTTATCTCGTTCTTATCGGAAAGCCTTGAAAGCTGTCCATTACAGGCAACGCATCTGCTGAGAGGATGAAACTCTTTTAGTTTCAGTGCATGGATAACCTCAAGAAGCTGTGCAAAGGAGTCATTTGCTCTTATGAGAAGATAATCCGTGATCCCCTTTATCTTTACAAGGCGTGTGTCTCTCGTTAAGATGAGCCTTCCCTGCTCTCTGGCAATCCTGATAAGTCTGGTGTCTATTACGTTGGGATAGTATAAGGTATCAAACCCTAACAGTCTCAGCCATCGTGCAAGCCTTCCGAGCATAACATCAGCGATGAAGCGGTAATTTCGTGAGGTGTCAGACATCGGGAGATTTTCTGCCACCTCACGCCTCACACGAGTTTATTTTTCAACCTGAGGTTCAGCAGGAATAAATGGTAGGACATCCCTCTTTACGAAAGTATTTTTGTACTTCGTCATTCCTGTGCCAGCTGGGATTATCCTCCCCATAATCACATTCTCTTTGAGTCCTCTAAGTTCATCAACAGAACCATTAATAGCTGCCTCTGTAAGGACCCTCGTTGTTTCCTGGAATGAGGCAGCCGACACAAAACTGTCTGTCGACAGAGATGCCTTTGTAATACCAAGGAGGAGAGGTTTCCCCTGTGCAGGCCTGCCGCCTTGCGCCTTCATCTTTGCATTCTCTTCTTGGAAGGGTAATCTGTCCACCTGTTCACCGTTAAGGAACATCGTATCACCTGGGTCTTCAATCCTTACCTTTTTCATCATCTGCCTGACAATAATTTCTATATGCTTGTCATTAATCGAAACACCCTGGAGTCTGTAAACCTTCTGAACTTCATCAACGAGATATCTCTGGAGCTCCTTCGGCCCGAGGATGTCAAGGATATTGTGAGGATTTACAGCGCCGTCCATGAGTGGTTCTCCAGCCCTTACCCAGTCACCTTCATGAACACTGACGTGCTTACCTTTCGGGATAAGATACTCTCTCACATCATCTCCTCCCTTGACAACAACAACCCGCATCCCCTTCTGTGCCCCTCTGAACTCTACCATGCCACCTATCTCTGCGACGATTGCCTGCTCTTTTGGACGTCTTGCCTCAAAAAGTTCAGCAACTCTTGGCAGTCCTCCCGTTATATCCTTTGTCTTTGTTGTCTCCCTCGGAATCTTTGCGAGTATGTCTCCCGGGAAAACGGGATCGCTCTTTTCAACAAGGATATGTGCACCTGATGGCAGGAGATACCGCGCGAGATTGTTTGTTCCCGGAATTTTCGTTGTCCTTCCTTGCTCATCTTTGACCGAAATCCTCGGCCTCATATTCGCAGGATAGTCTATTATTACCTTGTGAGAAAGGCCTGTTGTCTCATCAACCTCTTCCTTTACCGTCACACCTTCAACGATGTCGCCGAGGGCTACCTTCCCGCCCATCTCTGTGAGTATTGGCGTAGAATAAGGATCCCACTCAACGAGTCTCTGTCCTAATTCAACCTTCTGCCCATCCTCAACAAGGAGCTTAGCTCCATAGACAACGGAATATTTCTCTCTTTCCCTGCCCTTTGAATCTGCAACAGCAATGCTTCCATTCCTGTTCATAACAACAGAGAGGCCTTCCCTGTTTTTTACCGTAATAATATTTATGAACTTTATTATCCCGGGGTTTTTGCTCTCAAGAACTGTTCGCTCCACGACCCTCGCAGCTGCGCCTCCAATATGGAAGGTTCTCATCGTAAGCTGTGTGCCTGGTTCCCCAATAGACTGAGCTGCAATGATACCAACCGCTTCACCTATTTCTGCTGGTTCGCCTCTTCCAAGATCCCTGCCGTAACACTTGGTACATACGCCATGCTTTGACTGACAGGTGAGCACGGATCTTATCTTAGCCCTGTCTATTCCTGCGTCAATAACCCTTTGTGTTAATTCATCATCTATTTCCTGATTTCTCTTCACGATCAATTCTTTGGTTACGGGGTCTTTGATATCCTCAGCAGCTATTCTGCCAAAAATTCTCTCTTCCAGAGGCTGTATTATCTCTCCTCCTTCTACAAGGGATACAACTGTAATGCCGTCAGTCGTCCCGCAGTCATCCTCTGTAACAATAATATCCTGTGAAACATCAACGAGCCTCCTCGTGAGATAACCCGAGTTTGCAGTTTTAAGAGCTGTATCAGCAAGTCCCTTCCGTGCACCGTGTGTGGAAATGAAGTACTGCAGAGGGGTTAACCCCTCTCTGAAATTTGCTGTTATTGGCGTTTCTATGATCTCACCAGAGGGTTTTGCCATGAGGCCCCTCATGCCCGCAAGCTGCCGTATCTGGGCAGTGCTCCCTCTTGCGCCTGAATCGGCCATCATGAAGATGCTGTTAAAGGACCTCCTTTCTTTGAGTTCTTCTTCAGAAAAGGATTTGTCCTCCTCAGCGCCAAGTTCCTTCATCATTTCATCTGCAATCTTCTCAGTCACATTTGCCCATATATCAATCACTTTGTTGTAGCGCTCACCATGAGTTATAAGGCCATCTGCATACTGTTTCTGAACCTCGATAACCTCCTGTTCCGCTGTTCGTATCAGTCCTGGTTTCTTTGATGGTATGTGCATATCAGCCATGCAGATGGATATGCCCGATTTTGTTGCGTAACGGAAACCGATCTTTTCCAGATTATCAAGGAAGACAACGGTTTCCCTCTTGCCAGCCTTTTTATATGAGTATTCTATGAGTTTACCGATCTCTTTCTTTGTGATATCTCTATTTACCATTGAGAAGGAAATCCCCTTTGGCAGTATTTCGCTGAAGAGAACCCTCCCTGTTGTCGTCTCAACAAACTCTCCATTCATCCTTACCTTAATCTTCGCATGTTCAGCCAGAATTCCTGCATCATAAGCAACCCTGACATCCTCAGGGTCGGCAAATACCCTTCCCTCTCCTGCTGCACCCTTTCTTTCCTTCGTGAGAAAATAAATCCCGAGAACCATATCCTGCGTCGGAACCACAATAGGTTTTCCGTTCGCTGGAGAAAGAATATTGTTAACAGCCATTATAAGGACTCTTGCCTCTATCTGAGCCTCTATAGAGAGTGGCACATGAACAGCCATCTGATCTCCGTCAAAATCTGCATTGAAGGCAGTACAAACCAGCGGATGCAGTTTTATAGCTTTCCCTTCGACAAGAACAGGGTCAAATGCCTGGATACCAAGCCTGTGGAGAGTCGGTGCACGGTTAAGGAGTACAGGATGTTCCCGAATCACCTCTTCAAGGGCATCCCAGACCTCAGGCTCCTCCTTCTCAACAAGCTTCTTTGCTGATTTTATTGTCGTTGCATACCCCTTTTCTTCAAGCTTGTGGAAAATAAAAGGCTTAAAGAGTTCCAAGGCCATCCTTTTTGGAAGTCCACACTGGTGAAGCTTGAGATCGGGACCTACGACAATAACAGACCTGCCTGAATAATCAACGCGTTTCCCCAAGAGATTCTGCCTGAAGCGCCCCTGCTTTCCTTTTATCATATCGCTCAGAGACTTGAGAAGTCTTTTTGTTGTAGTCTTCAGAATCTTGCTTCTCCTTCCGTTATCAAAGAGTGCATCAACAGCCTCCTGGAGCATTCTTTTCTCATTCTTGATGATTACACTTGGTGCCTTCAGTTCCATCAGCCTCTTAAGCCTGTTATTCCTGTTGATTACTCTTCGGTAGAGATCATTCAGGTCAGAAGTAGCAAAACGCCCACCCTCCAATGGCACAAGGGGTCGCAGATCAGGAGGTAAAACAGGTATGACATCCATAATCATCCACTCTGGTTTATTACCTGATTTCCTGAAGGACTCAACAACTCTCACCCTCTTTGTAAGTTTCTTCTTTACCCCGAGGGAAGATGCCTCCTTTACTTTCACCTTGAGCTCTGCGGCAAGGACCTCGATATCGACCTTCCGGAGGAGCTCCCTGATTGCCTCTGCGCCCATCCCTGCCTTGAATCGGGAACCATACTCCAAGGTCTTCTTCTTATATGCATCCTCATTGAGGAGTTCCTTTTCTTTAAGAGGCGTGTCTCCAGGGTCCGTTACGACATAGTTTTCAAAATAGAGTACCTTCTCAAGGTGTCGCATTGTCATATCAAGCAACGTCCCTATCCTGCTCGGTACTCCCTTCAGGAACCATATATGAGCCACTGGACTCGCAAGTTCGATATGCCCTAATCGTTCACGCCTTACCTTAGACTGAACAACCTCGACTCCACATTTATCACATACTACTCCCCTGTGCTTCATACGCCTGTATTTACCACATATACACTCCCAATCTTTTACAGGACCAAAGATCTTTGCACAGAAAAGACCGTCCCTTTCGGGTTTGAAGGTGCGGTAATTTATCGTTTCAGGCTTTTTAATCTCCCCGTACGACCATTCTCTTATCTTTTCCGGTGATGTAAGTCTTATCCGCATGGCCTCAAAGTCCAACGGATTCTTTGGTTTCTGAAAGATTGAATAGATATCTTCTACCAAACTACTCCCCCTTCTCTTTTTTCTCCAAGAGCTCTACATCCAGTCCGAGACTCTGGAGTTCTTTTATTAATACATGGAAAGATTCCGGGATTCCAGGTTCGAGAGTTGCATCTCCTTTTACAATTGCCTCATACATATGTGCCCTGCCAGTAACATCATCGCTTTTAACAGTAAGAAACTCCTGGAGTGTATACGCTGCTCCGTAAGCCTCTAACGCCCATACTTCCATTTCACCCAGTCTTTGACCACCAAATTGCGCTTTTCCTCCGAGAGGCTGTTGTGTAACAAGCGAATAAGGCCCAATGGAACGGGCATGCATCTTGTCATCTACAAGGTGATGGAGCTTCATCATATACATATGTCCGACAGTCACAGGTCTATTAAAGGGCTCCCCGGTGCTTCCGTCATAAAGTGTTATCTGGCCTGACTTCGGAAGATTTGCCTTCCCAAGGAAATCCTTTATCTCCGACTCTTTTGCACCCTCAAACACAGGAGTCGCAACATAAAGTCCCAAGGCCTTTGCTGCCCAGCCAAGATGCGTTTCCAGTATCTGACCAACATTCATTCTCGACGGGACACCAAGGGGGTTGAGAACGATATCAATAGGAGATCCATCCGGGAGATATGGCATATCTTCTTCTGGAAGTGCCATTGCAACTACTCCCTTGTTGCCATGGCGGCCTGCCATTTTGTCACCAACCTGGACTTTACGCTTCATCGCAACATATACTTTTACTACTTTATTCACTCCATGAGGGAGTTCATCACCAGTCTTTACCCTGTCAATCCTTTCATCATACCTTGACTCAAGATAGCGTATATAATGGTTCGTCTCATTATGGATAGACTCCACCTTCTCACGAATGGCACTGTTTTCTATCTTGATACGCATCAGATGCTCATCTTTTATTCTATTGAGATGTTCCCCCTTCAATTTCCCCCCCTCTGGGCATATAACTTCTTTGGTCTTAGAGTCTTTCACATCCTCGATGACCTTCTGCCCGAGGAGGAGTTCCCTCAACTTCCTGAATTTCTCCTCCTTTATAATCCTCACTTCCTCTTCAAAGTCTCGCTGAAGTCTCTGTATATCTTCCTCTTCTATGCTTTTTGCCCTTTCATCCTTCTCTGTCCCTTTCCTTGAAAAGATTCTCACATCAACAACTGTCCCCTCTATTCCGGGTGGAACATAAAGACAACTCTCCTTTACCTCTTCTGCCTTTTCTCCGAATATTGCCCGTAGGAGTTTTTCCTCTGGCGTGAGCTGTGTTTCTCCCTTTGGAGTAACTTTACCCACAAGAATATCCCCAGGCTTTACTTCTGCACCTATTCTTATGATCCCGCTTTCGTCGAGATCCTTGAGTATTTCTTCCCCAACATTAGGGATATCCCGCGTGATTTCTTCAGGCCCAAGCTTTGTCTCTCGAGACTCGATTTCAAACTCCTCTATATGCACTGATGTAAAGACATCGTCCTTTACAAGTCTTTCACTAATAAGGATTGCATCTTCAAAATTGTATCCACCCCAAGGCATAAAAGCCACAAGCACATTTTTGCCAAGGGCAAGCTCTCCAAGCTCGGTAGAAGGACCTTCAGCAAGGATATCGCCTTGTTCGACAATATCACCAACCCTTACTATTGGCCTCTGGGTAATGCACGTTGCCTGGTTAGACCTATGAAACTTTATGAGGTTATATATATCGACACTTCTTCCATCACCTGAAACCCTGACGACAACCCTTCCTGCATCGACACTCTCAACAACACCAGCCCTTTTTGCAAGGACAAGGGCTCCTGAATCCCTTGCTGCTACATTTTCCATGCCCGTACCCACTATTGGGGCTTCTGATTGTAAAAGCGGGACTGCCTGCCTTTGCATATTCGACCCCATCAGTGCCCTGTTTGCGTCGTCATTTTCAAGGAAGGGTATAAGAGAAGCAGAAACGCCAACAATCTGCTTTGGAGAAACATCCATGTAGTCAACTTCCTGGGGTGACACCATCCTGAAGTCCCCGCCAACCCTTGCGGAAACAGTCCCTCCAAGAAGATTGCCATGTCTATCCATGGGGGATGTCGCCTCTGCAATTATATATTTTTCGCCTTCTATTGCTGAGAGATATTCAATATCTTTTGTAACTCTGCCATTCACGATCTTCCTGTAAGGGACTTCTATGAAGCCGAAATCATTTACCCTCGCATATGATGCAAGAGAAGATATAAGTCCGATATTCGGCCCCTCAGGCGTCTCTATTGGACAAATCCTCCCGTAGTGTGTTGGGTGTACATCCCTTACCTCAAATCCTGCCCTCTCCCGTGTAAGACCACCTGGACCGAGGGCAGAAAGCCTCCTCTTATGGGTAATCTCAGAGAGAGGGTTTGTCTGGTCCATAAACTGGCTGAGCTGGCTCGAACCAAAAAACTCTTTGACCGCAGCAACAACAGGTTTAGCATTTATGAGATCGTGCGGCATTGCTGTCTCGAGGTCTGTGAGGGTCATCTTTTCCTTTATTGCTCGCTCCATTCTCACGAGCCCAATTCTGAACTGGTTTTCAAGAAGCTCACCAACACCTCTCACTCTCCTGTTTCCGAGATGGTCAATGTCATCAATCTCGCCCTTTCCTGTCCTGAGGCCAAAAAGATATCGAACGATCTCAATGATGTCTTTATCTGTAAGTACCCTATTGTCGAGCTGGACATCAAGACCAAGTCGTTTATTCAATTTCAAGCGTCCAACCGGTGCAAGGTCATATCGTTTTGAGTCAAAAAACAATCCATTAAAAAGTGCTTTTGCAGCATTTAAGGTTGGAGGTTCGCCAGGTCTCAATTTTTTGTATATCTCAACAAGTGCCTCATCCTCAGTACTAACACCATCTGTCAAAAGGGTATCTCTGAGAGAAGGCAAATAGTTGACATTGTCTATAAAAAGAAGACTGATGGTATCAATCTTGAGAGAGAGAATCCTGCTGAGAGCATCTTCTGTAATAACCTCATTGCCCTCGAGTATCACCTCTCCCGTTGATGGATCGATAATATCCTTCAGGGTAACCCTATCAAGAATCTCTTCCCTTGAGATGGGTATCTCCTTGATCCCGAAGGCATCCATCTTTTTAATGGCGCCCCTTGTAATCTTACTTCCTTCCTTAACAATCAATTCTTTTGAATGAGGGTCATCAACGATGTTACGAGAAGACTTGATCCCTATGAGAACTTCACTGACAGGGCGCGTAAATTTATTATTATCTATCTTGATTATCTCTACGGGATAGAAAATTTTTAGGAGATCTTCATTTGTATAGCCGAGAGCCTTCAAGACTATTGTTGCGGGAAGCTTTTTCCGCCTATCAATCCTCACATACAGGATATCCTTCGCATCGAACTCAAAATCGAGCCACGAACCTCTTGAGGGTATCACCCTTGCAGAATAGAGAAGCCTTCCGCTGGAATGAGTCTTTCCCTTGTCATAACTGAAGAATACTCCTGGGGAACGGTGCAACTGACTGACAACGACGCGTTCTGTTCCATTGACAATAAACGTTCCCGTGTCAGTCATTAAAGGCATCTCACCAATATAGACGTCCTCCTCTCTCGATTCCCTTAACCTCTTGTCTCCCTTTTGCTCAACTTCCCAAAAATTGAGTTTCACCTTAATCTTCAGCGCTGCTGCATAGGTAATACCTTTCTGGAGACAGTCACAGACACTGAACTTAGGTTCGCCTACGACATAACCTAAAAATTCTATCGAGGCTGTCTCATTGTAATCCATTATCGGAAATACACTGAGGAATGCAGCCTGAAGCCCCGTCTCCTCCCTCTTGTCCATTGGAACATCCCTCTGCAAAAACTTCTCATAGGACCTCTTCTGTATCTCTACAAGATTAGGGACTTCCAAGAAGAGAGGGACATTTCCAAAGCGTAATCTTTCTCTTAAAACTCTTGCCATGTTTCTCCTTTTTTCTTTATTAGGTCTTGGGGAATCAGGTTAGATAAAATATTCAATCTTAACGGGTTTATTTATATTTTATCAAAAAGCTGCAAATTTATCAAAAAGCTGCAAACTTTTCTCACGCGTGCTCTTTCCCTGAGAACTCTTGCTCTTCACTATGTTTTAGGGATTGGGTTAGGCAACGTGTCGAATGAACCCTCAGCCCCAGCATCTACCCTTATTTAATCTCTACTGTTGCACCTTGTTCTTCAAGCTTTGCCTTTATTGAGTCAGCTTCCTCCTTTGTAACACCTGTTTTTACAGGCTTTGGCGCTCCATCAACAAGGTCCTTCGCTTCTTTGAGACCGAGCGCCGTGAGTTCCCTTACAACCTTGATAACCTGTATCTTCTTCTCACCAGCGGCAGATAGGATAACATCAAAACTTGTCTTTTCCTCTACCTCCGGCACAGCTGCTCCAGCAGTCGCTCCTGGCGCAAAAGCCATAGCAACCGGCGCTGCAGCCGTTACACCATATCTCTCTTCAAACTCTTTTATAAACTTCGACATCTCGAGAACGGTCATGCTGTCGATAAACTCAAAAACCTGTTCTTTTGTAATATCCATTCTTACGATCCTCCTTGTTTCGTGTTTGGTGTCAGTGTTCAGTGTTAGTAATTACTGTTTAAATATTTTTTATAAACTGCATTGACACTATTCACTGACACTCTCTTTTTTTATTTTCAAAGCATTCATTGCATAAGCAAAACTATTTATAGTCGCACTGAGGGCAGCGGCAAATTTACCGATTGATGCCTGGAAAGAACCCGCAATCATAGACAGCAATACCTTCGCCGACGGTAGCTCAGCGACAGCCTTTATATCATCAACCATGCAGAACTTTCCTTCGATAATACCACTGCTGACCTTAAGCTTTTCGTTCTTCTTTGAATACTCGAGTACCCTTTTTACTGTCAGCACAGGGTCATCATAACTAATAACTACCCCGATAGGACCTTTGAAGGAGTCCTGTGCAACTGAAACGGGTGTGCCCCGGGACGCAATTGTAGCAAGGGTATTTTTAACTACCCTGTACTTGATGTCCTCTTGCCTCAAAAGACTCCTAAACGCCGAGAGTTCAGCAACAGTCAATCCTCTATAATCGGTAAAGATTAATGCCCTTGCTTTATTAAACTCGTCGTTCAGCTTTGTTATGACTTGTTCTTTCTTTTCCTTTTTCAGGTTATACCCCCTTTCCCAGAGATGCTATGTCAATCCTTACCCCTGGTCCCATCGTTGATGAGATAGATACCTTCTTCAGATACTTGCCCTTGCTTGTTGCTGGTTTGGCCTTTACTATTGAATCAACTACCGCCTTAGCATTATCGAGAAGCTTCTGATTATCAAAAGAGACTTTCCCTATGGGTACATGTACAATCCCCGCTTTTTCGGCCTTATATTCTGCCTTTCCTGCTTTTAGCTCCTTTACGGCCCTCGAGATATCAAAGGTCACTGTGCCAAGTTTAGGGTTTGGCATAAGCCCTCTTGGACCGAGTATCTTACCTAATTTCCCCACAATGCCCATCATATCAGGGGTTGCAACAGTCTTGTCAAAGTCAAGCCATCCCTTGCTTATCTTCTCGACAAGGTCTTCTGCACCAACGATGTCTGCACCTGCATCTGTGGCCTCTTTTTCTTTCTCTCCTTTTGCGAAAACCAGGACCTTCACCTTCTTGCCTATCCCGTGGGGAAGGACAACAGATCCCCTAACCATCTGGTCTGATTTCTTCGGATCGATACCAAGATTGAGAGCTAAGTCAATACTCTCATCAAACTTGGTATAGGAAGATTCCTTTACTATTCGTATTGCCTCTTCAAGAGAATATTCCTTACTTCTCTCTATTTTCTCTTTCTCTGCTGTTATTTTCCTTCCCATTTTTTTCCACCTTTAATCTATTATTTCTATGCCCATGCTCCTCGCGGTCCCGCTTATTATCTTTACCGCCTCATCAAGAGAGTAGGCATTCAGGTCCGGGAGTTTCCTTTGCGCTATCTCCCTGACCTGGACTGATGTAACCTTTCCAACCTTATCTTTATTCGGTGTACTCGAACCTTTTATTACACCCGCTGCTTTTTTCAGGAGATCTGAAGCAGGAGGCGTTTTGGTTATAAATGTAAATGATCGATCGGCATAAACCGTTAACACCACAGGTATTATGGTATCTCCCAGTGTCTGGGTCTGTGAATTGAAGACTTTGCAGAACTCCATAATGTTAATCCCATGCGGACCAAGAGCTGGCCCAACAGGTGGTGCGGGATTCGCCTTTCCTGCAGGTATCTGAAGTCTTACCTGAGCCACTTCCTTTTTTTTAGCCATCTAATCCTCCCTATGGGTCGTAGACCTTACGCCTTTTCTACCTGGGAAAAATTGACCTCTACAGGTGTCTGTCTGCCAAAAATGCTGACCAGAATGTAAAGCCTACCATGATCTATATCAACATCTTCTACATAGCCAACAAAATTAGTGAAAGGACCGTCAATGATTCTGACCTGTTCCCCTTTCTGGAATTTCGTCTTAACTTGAGGCATGGGTCCCCTTTCGAGCTGCTGTAAAATAACGGCAATCTCTTCCTCAGAAAGGGCAACAGGTTTTGTTCCGCCCACGAATCCTGTTACTCGCGGTGTGTTCCTGACAAGGTGCCATGTCTCATCATCCATTTCCATTTCTACGAGAATATAACCAGGATAAAATTTCTTGTCACTCTCCCTCTTTTTCCCACCTTTGAGCTCTATAATCTTCTCTGCAGGTATGAGAATCCTTGCTATTTTATCCTGTAACCCTCCCTTATCTCTCCTCTCTTCTATTGTGAGCTTCACTTTCTCCTCATAGCCGGAATACGTGTGAACAACATACCAGTTTTTTCCCATTTATTCACCTTAGTGCGATCCCGACCAGTTTTGAAAGGCCGAGATCCACAATACCCAAAAATATTGAAATAACCAGGGCTGTGATTATTACAACCCACGTCGAACCTATAAGTTCATCCTTTGAGGGGAAAACCACTTTCTTTATCTCGATCTTTACTTCTCTGAAAAATTCCTTAACTTTATTTAACATCGTCTCCTAACAGTCACCCATTTGGGGTTTTTTATAATAATTTTAACTTTTAACTTACACCTTGTAACTTTTAATCTGGCAGGCCAGGAGGGATTTGAACCCCCAACCCTCGGATTTGGAGTCCGATGCTCTAGCCGTTAGAGCTACTGGCCTATGCCTTTACTTCTTTATGTGCTGTATGCCTCCTGCAATGTCTGCAGTATTTCTTCAACTGAAGTTTATCTGGTGTATTCTTTTTATTTTTCATGCTTGAATAATTTTTATTCTTGCACTCTGTACATTGAAAAAGAATTATATCACGCATCGCTGATTTTCCTCTCTCCGCAGAAATCTGTGCTAACCTTTAAATAATATCTGTGTTTATCTGTGTTTTTTTTCATTCCAGTATTTCCGTAACAACACCTGCACCAACGGTCCTTCCACCC
>CAZLFE010000062.1:0-13617 GCA_964558725.1 uncultured Nitrospiraceae bacterium
GAGTTATGTATCAGTAATTCAGAATTTCAAGATAGTCCATGATGTCTTTTACTTCTTCGCCCTTTGCCTCTATTGTTTTGTTGTTGAAGTATTCTATTGCTTTGTCTTTATCGCCTCTGAAAAGGTAATCGACCTCTATTGCACGCGTAATAGCAGTGGCGGCATCACCATACCGTCCTTTGGCATTGTAACAGAGGGCAAGGCCGTAATAAGGACGATAAAAATCCTGCGAGCGCTTAATTGCCTCCCTGTAAGAATCAATTGCCTCATCAATGCGACCCAATCTGTAATAGGCATCGCCAAGGCCATTATATGCTAATTCTGGCTTCTTATATAAAGGGTTCTTAATCGCTACCTTGAATAAATTTATCGCATCAGACCACCTTCCCATTTTCCCATAGGTTGCGCCAAGGTTGATATGAGCTTCTGAATAATTGGAGTCTACTTTGATAGCCTTTAAAAAAGATTCCTCTGCCTTTGGGAGATTATCAAATTCGAGATAGACCACCCCGAGTGCATTGAGCACCTCTTTATCATCAGGGTTCAGTTCAATGGCCTTTTGAAATTCAACATATGCCATCTGCATCTTGCCTTCATTCAAATAAGATAGCCCTAACTGATAGTGAGCGTTTGCCATCTCAACGTCCCTCCCTGTAGTTGCACAGGAAATGAGAAAGAATATCAGACAAATAACAATATTTCTTGTTTTCACCTTCACTCTCCAATATAAGTTATCGACGTCTATTAAAACTATCAGAAACAGTGAGATAAGTAAACCCCGTTAGAAATTTTTAAGGAGGAAGGCTTTTTTCTAACGAGGTAAAGAGTGACGAGACTTCTCTATAGACTTGCTCCCAGGGAAGCCCTCTGAGGTCGAGTTCAAAGCCCTCTGGTAAGAATTTAATTTTTCCATCTCTTTTTTTACGAAGCTCAAAGATATCTTTTGGTGCAACTCTTGTATCAGGAGAGAACAGTATACGTATCCTGCCCTGTGTATCCTGGATCTTTGTGATGAGGAGTTCCCTTGCCATTATCTTTAGCCTCATGATTTCGAGAAGGTTTTTTACTTCCTCTGGTGGATTCCCAAACCTGTCCCTTATTTCAAATTCAAGGGCTTTTAATGCCTCACCTGTCTTTGATGATGCAATCCTCCTGTATAGGCTCAATCTTAGCGTTATGTTATCTACATATTCTTCTGGAATAAAGGCATTAACCCTTAAACTGATTGAAGGTTCAAATTCCTCTTCAATCTTCATACCCTTTAATTCAGCTACAGCCTTCTCCAACATTTCTATATACAGGTCGAAGCCGACGGCATGGATATGCCCTGATTGTTCAGGCCCAAGAAGGTTTCCTGCACCTCTGATCTCGAGGTCCTTCATGGCAAGCCTGAGACCCGCTCCAAGATAGCTCATCTCCTGTATTGCCTGGAGTCTTTTTCTGGCTTCTTCAGTGATGATATCCTCTCCCGGAATAAGAAAATAGGCATGGGCCCTTACATTGCTCCTTCCAACACGCCCTCTTAACTGATAGAGCTCAGCAAGCCCCATCATGTCCGCCCTGTTGATGATGATGGTGTTTGCCGTTGGAATATCAAGCCCTGAACCAACGATAGCAGTAGCCACAAGGACATCTATTTTACCTTCATAGAATTCAAGCATGATTTTTTCAAGTTCTCTTTCCGGCATCTGTCCATGGGCAACGGATATCTTTGCTAAAGGAAAAAGTCTCATAAGATATTCAGCAAGCTTATAGATATCCTTTATCCTGTTATGTACAAAAAAGACCTGGCCTTTTCTTTCGAGTTCTCTCTTGATAGCATCTTTAATGAGTTCCTCATCAAAAACAGAGACAGTACTTCTGACAGCGAGTCTTTCCTCCGGGGGTGTTTCAATTGTGCTCATATCTCTGACATCCGAAAGTGCCATATACAGTGTTCTTGGTATAGGCGTTGCAGTAAGGATAAGAACTTCAACACCTCTTTTCAGTTCTTTTATCCTCTCTTTCTGCATCACTCCAAACCTGTGTTCCTCATCAATGATGAGGAGACCGACTTTATGAAAACGTATATCTTCCCTGAGAAGGCTCTGTGTGCCTATGATTATATCTACATCTCCATTCGATAGAGCTCTGATTGTCTCCTGTTGATCTTTCCTTGACTTGAATCTGCTCAGATAGTCGATCCTTACAGGAAAGGCAGAGAACCTCATCTTAAAAGTCCTGTAGTGCTGTTCACAGAGTATTGTTGTAGGCACAAGCACAGCTACCTGCATTCCGTCATAAACAGCTTTGAAGGCAGCCCTCATTGCGACCTCTGTCTTTCCATATCCGACATCTCCGCAGATGAGCCTCTCCATCGGTCTTTCTGATTCCATATCTCTTTTGATATCACTGATAGCCACTGTCTGGTCAGGCGTCTCTTCATAAGGGAAAAAGCTGTCAAATTCCTTATGGAGCTCTGTATCAGGGCTGAAGGAGAAACCCTTATAGACTTCTCTCTCTGCATAAAGGGCGACAAGCTTCTCTGCCATCTCGTGTACCTTTCTCCTTACCCTTTCCTTTGTTCTCTGCCAGGTTTTTCCTCCAAGCCTGTCGATTTTGGGTTTTACTCCTTCTTCGGAATGATATTTCTGGATGCTGTTAATACCCTGAAGAGGTAAGTACAGCCTTCCACCTTCATAATCGAGCATCATAAGATCTTCTTCTATGCCCTCAACACTCTGGCGCACAAGCCCGTGAAATTTTCCTATGCCATGGTCTCTGTGGACAACAAAGTCTCCAGGCATGAGGTCATCGAGAGATGTGAGGAGCCTTGATACCTTCGACTTTTTGATAGGTCTATAAGCAGGTCTCCCACCGAAAATCTCTTTTTCTGTCAAAATTAAAAGACCTTGAAAGAAAAGACCTGATGAAAGGTCACCAATGGTAATCGAGACATTGCCTTCATAATCAAGAAGGTCTGTTTTATCAACAAGGGGCGCAACAATATCCCCTTCTCTCAATATCTCTTTCAGTCTTTCCGCCTGGCCCCTCGACGAAGAGATAAAGGCTACCCTGTTTTCTTTCAGAAGCAGCTTAATCGTCTGTGACAGCTCCTCAATATGCTTCCTCTCTTCAGACAATATCCCAAAGCCCCTCAGAGAGAGCATTCCAACTTCATAACCAGGACCTTTGAGGGAATATCTTGAAAGGAAAGTGACGCCTTCAGGAAGTACTTCTCTTTCCTGAACAGAATCAGAAAAAAAGTATTTCACATTACCCAGGATCTCCAAAACTGTTTCGCCTGTAGAAGGTTCCTCAGCCGGGAAAATTGAACACTCAGAGACTTCTTCCTTTGATAACTGTGATTCGACATCAAAGGTCTTTATGGAATCTATCTCATTACCGAAAAACTCGACCCTCAGGGGATTTTCCAAAGTCGAGGGAAAGATGTCAAAAAGCCATCCACGCTGGCTGTATTCTCCTTTTTCAGAAACAAGAGAAACCGTTCTGTATCCCATCTCTTTCAATCTTTTTTCTGCTTCTGTTCTCTCGATCTCCATTCCTTTCTTAAGATGCAGAACCATTTCCTCTATTTCTCTCTGAGACCATACAGGTGCATTAAGGGTTTTGAAAGAACAGACAAGGGAGTCCCCTTTTTTCAATGAGTAGATTTTCTTTGCCCTTTCTCCAGCAAAACCATCAGGTTCCGGAAGGAAAGTAATAAAGTTTTTCTTTAAAACCTCTCTAAAGAAATTAATATCTTTACCTAACTCTTCTGCTCGTTCTTCTGTTCCCTCAACAGCGAGATAGGGTTTATCATAAAGGGCAAGGAGAAGCGCCGAAGATGAGCCCGTAAGATTGTAAAGGCGGGAATCCCTAAAGCCTTCCTCAATAATATTTAATAAAGGTGTAAAATCCATTGGCATTGATAATTAATGATCCTTCAATTGTTTACATGAAATAGAGACATTATTTATTTTACAAAGAAAATCACTGAGTCTGCATAAAACCATGAGATTGCTTCGCGGAGTTTACCTGAGCAGAAAAACGAAGAGATTGCTTCGGTCAAAATGACCTCGCAATGACAGATAACAATACCTTCACTCTACCCTCATTGCGAGGAGGTCAGCCTTAGGCGGACGACCGGCGTGGCAATCCCATTTTTAGAATCCGATACACCGTGGTTGTAACAATATGAGCAATATGATAGATTATATCTTGGATCATTTCTTATCTTAATACTTGAAAGGTGAAGCTATGAATAAAATATTAAAGCTCGGTCTTCCGAAGGGAAGTCTCCAGGAATCAACATTAAAGCTCTTTAGAAAAGCTGGATATCATATAACCTTATCTGCGCGTTCTTACTATCCATCCCTTGATGACCCTGAAATCGAGGCTATGCTCATCAGGGCACAGGAGATGGCAGGATATGTGGAAAATGGGGTACTTGACTGCGGCCTCACAGGTAAAGATTGGATATTGGAGCAGAACGCCGATGTCCATGAGGTCGCTGAGCTTATTTATGCAAAGGAAGGTCTCAGGCCTGTAAAGTGGGTAATAGCCGTTCCCAATGATTCCAAAATAAAAACTCTGAAGGACCTGAATGGAAAACGCATCGCAACAGAGCTTGTGGGATTTACAAAGAAGTATCTTAAATCCAAAGGTATAAAAGCAGAGGTGGATTTTTCATGGGGAGCAACAGAGGTAAAACCACCGCACCTTGCTGATGCGATTGTCGAACTTACTGAGACAGGTTCATCCCTAAAGGCGAATAATCTGAGGGTTATTGAGACTATCCTTGAGTCAAGCACCAGGTTTATTGCAAACAAAAAGTCATGGGGTGACAGATGGAAGAGACGGAAGATGGAGAATCTCCTGATGCTCCTCAAGGGTGCCCTCACAGCAGAGGAGAAAGTCGGACTCAAGATGAATGTGCCTGATGGCTCCCTTAAAAGGGTAATGAGCCTTCTTTCTGCCATGCACTCACCAACTTTGTCACCTCTTTCTGATAAAGGATGGTATGCCCTTGAAGTTATGATTGATGAGAAGATTGTTCGGGACATTATTCCGAAACTCAAGATGGCTGGTGCATCGGGAATAGTGGAGTATCAGCTCAACAAGGTTATCCCGTAGTCACGGAACAGGTCAGCCCTGATCCTCTTCTCCTTTTATGACTTTTTCAGCAGCCTCTTTATCCGTTTCTCTGACCAGTATCTTTATTTCACCCATTTTGCCAACACTCACGGGATAGGGACTTACTTTTGATGATCGTGCAACTACTTGAATACCTCCGCTTTCCAGCAGGTCTTTAATTATCTCGACTTCAAGAGGGTCTAATGTAACGTAAACAACAACCCATTTCTCACTCATCTATTTCACTCTTTCCTAGTTCTATGATAAGTTTATCAAAGAAGTCTGAAAAAATCATTGAAACACTTTTAAAGAATTCCCTCAAAAATTGTACTTTGAGCCTAATAATCCTTGTTATATTAAAGAAAAGCATCTCCCAGAAGACTGATTAGTCAGGCAGGATGCCTGACCTATTTTCATAGAGTGATACAAATAGACATTTTATATTAAGAAAATAGCTGAGGCATTTTGCCTCAGGAAGTTAAATATTTTGATTGACAAAATTCCAATTCTTTACCAATCTGTTCAAGAAGCTTCAAAGGGTTGTGTTATAATTCATTCCAAATGGATTTTGAGAAATTTGTGAGACCAAATATTCGTTCCTTATCAGCCTATGAGGCAAAGGAGATTCCCTGCAAAGTAAAGCTCGATGCTAATGAAAGTCCGTATGGATTTAAGAAAGTATTAAGGGTATTAAAACCTATAGAAACGAACAGATATCCAGATCCAGAGGCAAAATCCCTAAAGAAACTCATTTCAAAGTACCTTGGCGTAAGTCCAGAGAGCATACTCCATGGAAACGGCTCGGATGAGCTGATTTATTATCTCATTACAACCTTTGGTGGACCTGTGTTATATCCAACACCTACATTTTCAATGTACGGAATTATTGCACAGGCTATTGGTGAAAAGAGAATCGAAATACCCCTCGACGGAGAGTTTGACCTCGATCTTGAAAAGATTCTTAAGTCAATTAAAAGAAAGAAGCCTAAGCTTATATTTCTGAGTTCTCCAAACAACCCTACGGGAAACTGCTTTTCTTCAGAAAAGATTTTAAAGATTATCGAGTCAACCTCATCGCTCTCTATCGTAGTGGTTGATGAGGCATACCAGCCTTTTTCGAGTAAAATGGGATTTCTGCCTTTGCTGAAGGACTACAAAAACCTTGTCATAATGAGAACACTGAGTAAGATTGGACTTGCGGGCTTGAGAGTTGGGTTTCTCATAGCAGACAAAGAAATAGTCAAAGAAGTGAATAAGGTCAGGCTTCCCTTTAATCTCAACTCCCTTTCTCAGGCAATAGCAATAGAAGTACTAAAGGACAGGAAGACACTTCAGTCTCATATAAAGTCAATTATCTCTGAAAGGGAAAATCTTTTTAATGTAATGGTAAAGATGAAGGGTGTAAGTCCCTATCCATCAGAGGCGAACTTTATTTTATTTAAAATAAAAGACCCGGACAGGATATATAAAGAACTTCTCAAAGAAGGTGTCCTTGTGAGAAATATGAGGGGTGTTGTAGATAGTTGTCTGAGGGTAACTGTCGGGACACCTGAGGAAAATAAGTTTTTTCTTAAAGCCCTGAAAGAGGTTATCGGCACCATAAAGAGATAACGCACATTATAAAGTATTTCAGGAAATACATGGTATAGGACCCTTGGTCATAAACAATAGGGAGGCATAGATGAGAAAAACCCAGATAGAGAGAAAGACAAAGGAGACGGACATAAAGCTGAGCATCAATCTTGATGGAAAGGGGCAATACTCGATAAATACATCCATCCCGTTTCTCGACCACATGCTGTCTTTAATGTGCAAACACGGTCTTTTTGATATAAAGCTGAAGGCTAAAGGAGATATTGATATAGACTACCACCACACAGTAGAGGACGTTGGTATCGTTCTTGGAAAGGCTGTTAAACAAGCCCTTGGCGATATGAAAGGGATATCACGCTTTGGCCAGGCAACAGTGCCGATGGATGAGGCCATTGCTTCTGTAAATCTCGATATCAGCGGAAGGCCCTATTTCGTCTATAAGGTTGTATTTCCAAAGAAAAGCAAGATCAAGAATTTTGACCCTGACCTTATCGAAGACTTCCTTCAGGCCTTTGTGAGCAATAGTGGTATAACTCTTCATGTCGAGTCACCCTATGGGAGAAACACTCATCACATCATCGAGGCAGTATTCAAGGCCATTGGAAGGGCACTGAGAAATGCCGTATCCATTGATCCAAGGATAAAGGGTATCCCGACAACAAAAGGTCAATTGTGAGGTTTTTATGCCTTTCATTCCTCTCATAGAAATAACCCATGTCCTCCTCGATATGGATGGTACACTCCTGGATAGGTATTTTGATGACTACTTCTGGGAACATTTAGTACCAGAAAGATATGCTGAAAAGCACAAAATTACCTTTGGAAAGGCAAAAGAAGAATTATTGATAAAATATAAGGCACATGAAGGGACCCTTAACTGGACAGATATTGACTTCTGGTCAAAGGAGCTCGATCTTGACATTATGGCATTAAAGGAACAGATAAGGCATCTCATAGAAGTCCATCCCCACGTCGAGGATTTTCTTAAGATGCTGAAAGCCCGGAAAATCAAGACCTCCATCGTTACAAACGCACATTACAAGGTGCTTGACATGAAGCTGAAAAAGACTGACCTTGGCAAGTATCTGACAGGTGCGATAACCTCTTTTGAAATCGGATTCCCTAAAGAGAAAATGGAATTCTGGCAAAGGGCTGAGCAGACACTTGGCTTCAGTAAAGAAAAAACATTACTTATAGATGATACTTTAGATGTATTAAAGACAGCACAAAAATTCGGTATAAAGTATCTGGTCTATAAGGCAATGGCAAATTCAAAGCTTAAGCCATTGCCATCTTCAGAGTTTACGACTATCCTTGATTTTAGTGAGCTCATTTCAGAAATGGAATTATCAGGAAAAGCACCCTCCCCGAAGCATTTTTGAGGATTTCTGAACTCCTAATCCGATCAACAGAATATAGAATCCAGTTATAATTATAATTATATTAAGATATAGAGATATATCGTGACTTGAAGTTTAATGATAAATGAACTACCTCACAGCTATGTACATGAATAAAAATGGTTTTTACTATGCCATCACGTCATTCTGGCTTGTCCAGAATCTTTCCGAGGAGGGATTCCCGACAAGCGGGAATGACAACAACAAAGGATAATATGATCATACCCCAAAGCAGAGTTTCGAGGAATTCTTTGGATTAAGGATATATAACACCATGAATTCCGCTGCCGAAAAAATAGTTCTCTATCTGAGGATGATCAAATTTCCTCATTCCATCTTCGCCCTTCCCTTTGCATTTACCGGGGCACTCATGGCTGCAGAAGGAATCCCTCCTCTCGGTAAAATCTTCTGGATAACCCTTGCAATGGTAGGAGCGAGGTCAGGCGCTATGGGACTTAACAGGATAATTGACAGGAATATCGATCGAGCAAACCCGAGGACCAGAAATAGAGAACTTCCACAAGGAGCTATAATGGTATCCGAAGCAGTCTTATTTTCGGTGGTATCCTTTTTAGTGTTTATCTTTGCTGCTTACATGTTAAATCCCCTGTGTCTAAAACTTTCCCCGATAGCCATAGCCGTACTTTTTATTTATTCCTATACAAAAAGGTTTACCTGGACTACTCATTTTGTCTTAGGATTAGCACTCTCTGCTGCACCACTCGGAGCATGGATAGCCGTAAGAGGCACATTCGATGTGGAGATACTTCCGATAACAGTTGCTATTATATTCTGGCTTGCAGGCTTTGATATATTCTATGCCTTGCAGGATATCGAGTTTGATAAATCCCATGGACTTTTTTCTATTCCCAGGAGGTTTGGAATAAGAAAGTCATTACTATTAGCACGAATATTCCATCTCATAGCGCTTTCTCTGCTCCTTTTTTCTGGTATTTTATTCAAGCTCGGCAATTTTTACTGGCTCGGGATGATGGTTGTTGCAGGAATGTTTATATATGAACACTCCCTTGTTAAGGAAAATGATCTCAGCAAACTTGACATAGCATTTTTCAATATGAACGGATATATCAGCATTACGGTCTTTGTTTTCACATTACTGGATTACATCTTACGGTAAGGAACTTGATATAATAGTTACATGCATATAGAAGCCACTTTAAGAAAAACTATTACCGTAAAACATTGGATGAACGTTATTTTCTCGCTCATTGGCATCGGAATTCCTCTTCTTTACGGCTTGTGCGGAGGATCATGTTCGTACCTGATGGGCAGCATTTTCTCAGTAGACTTGAAATATATTGGAATCTTTTATATGGGACTGTTATTACTTTTTAGTCTCCTGAGGAGAAATACAATCGTCCTGCTTCTTCTGTCTCTTGGTCTTGGTGCAGAAATTCAACTTGCTGCCTTCCAGATAAAGCATCTTATTGCCTGTTACTTTTGTCTTGCTTTTGGCGCTGTCATTGTTATCCTTTTCTTGTTAAACTTCGACGCATCCAGGAAGATCTTCGTTACAGTTTGTCTGGTTCTTGGTTTTATTCTTTTCGCACTTTTCTTCGAGGGAACTGTAACCCCACTCTATGCCGGGGACATGCTTGAGGCTGACTTCATTACATCTTTTGGAACTGGCAAGACAAAGGTAAGGCTCTATACCGATTATTTTTGCGTCCCCTGCAGTGCTCTTGAACCGAGATTAGAAAAAATAATCCCCGATTTAGTTAAAAAAGGAACTATTTCCCTTACCTTTATTGATACCCCGATCCACAAATATTCAAGTCTCTATGCAACTTATTTTCTGTATATTCTCAATGAGAAGAAAGATTTCAACCATGTTCTTCATGCAAGAGCAATCCTGTTTGAAGCTGCAAAGAATAAGGTGACTGAAAAGGAGAAGTTAGAAGAGTTTCTGAAAAAGAGAGGCATCGGATTCAAACCTTTAGATGTTAAACCTACATTCGGTTTATTTAACAAATATTTCCAGGAAGATAAGGTCAATGCAACGCCTACCTGCGTTATATCTAACGGGGAGAAGAATAGCTTCACGGGTGCAGAAGATATTATAAAAGCCATCGAACGTTTACCCCGTTAGAAGGAAAGCTCTGACCTTTGGGCTAGTGAAAAACATATAGCATAGTGGACTTTAACCTCAAACTTCTAACAGGGTTTAAAGTGAAGGACTTCCTCTTCATTCTCCAATAAGAAGCTTTTTCAATTCTCTTGCTAAAAAATAATTCCGAATTATCCAAGGGTTCTATAATTACCCTTATATTATTTGCGTTTATTTTCTGCTTGAAAAGAAAAGACCAAAACTCTTACACTTCAAAGCTACAGTTAGAAGCGTCTATATGGGTGCCACAAGAACAACATAAAGACAATGTTTAAGAACCAACCCTTTATACGGGGGGTCGTAAAACCCACCCGGGAAATAATAAAATCCTTCGGCATTGTTTTCGGTGACATAGGAACGAGCCCTATATATACCCTTACCGTTATTTTTCTCCTTACAAAACCTACTGAAGATAACGTAATAGGAGTCCTCTCGCTTATTGTCTGGACTCTCATAATACTTGTTACCGTGGAATATGCATGGCTTGCCATGAGTCTTGGAGAGAAAGGGGAAGGAGGTACTATTGTTCTCAAGGAGTTACTTTCCTCTTTGTTAAGGTCACGCAAACAGGCAGCATATGTCATGTTCCTTTCCTTCATTGGCGTATCCCTTCTTGTTGGTGACGGTGTGATTACCCCGGCAATAAGTATACTCAGTGCTGTTGAAGGTTCACTTCTGATCCCTGGATTCCAGAATACAGGTCAGGCGACCCTCATTATCATTGCAAGTATCGTTGCAATATTTCTTTTTGTCTTTCAGAGAAAGGGTACTGAAAAGGTTGCAGGGGCATTCGGACCTTTGATGCTTTTGTGGTTTTTATCACTATCGATTTTTGGAATTATATCAATAGTTCAACTTCCATCTGTCATTAAAGCGATAAATCCATACCAAGCTTTTAAGTTTCTCGTCGAGAATGGCATCGCAGGATTTTTTGTGCTTTCTGAGGTTATACTCTGCGCTACTGGTGGTGAGGCATTGTATGCTGATATGGGACACTTAGGACGAAAGCCTATTGTCAATGCGTGGTATTTTGTATTTGTAGCCCTGTTGCTCAATTACCTTGGTCAGGGTGCCTTTGTTATCCAACATCCAGAAGCAAAAAATGTACTTTTCGGTATGGTGTTTTACCATGCACAGATTTTTTATATACCATTTCTCATTCTCAGCATTATTGCTACTGTTATAGCATCTCAGGCCCTGATTAGCGGTATGTTCTCCATAGTCTATCAGGGAATAACAACACATGTTATGCCAATGTTCAAAGTTGACTATACATCTGCTGAACTGAGGTCTCAGATATACATAGGCTTTATTAACTGGTTTCTGCTTATTTCTGTTTTATTTATCATGTTTGAATTCAAGGAATCCCATCGCCTTGCTGCCGCCTATGGCCTGGCGGTTACAGGGACGATGACCCTTACCGGCATCATGATGACGTGGATATTTTATTTAAGGGGTAAAATACTACTGGCCATTATCTCTTTGCTTGTGACCTTTGTTGATATCGTATTCCTTTTGTCAAATACTTATAAAATACCATATGGCGGCTACTGGTCACTCATAATAGCTTCTATTCCTTTGTGCATAATCTTGCTATATACCTCTGGACAAAAGAAACTTTACAGGTCGTTTAAGCCTATGGATTTAGATGTCTTTCTTGAAAGGTACAATCTTGCATACAAAAGCATGAGCAAAATTAAGGGAACCGCGCTCTTCTTTTTAAAGGAAAAAGTAAAAATTCCTCCTTATATTGTCCGTACAATGTTCATAAACCATATCCTCTATGAGGACAATATTATTGTTTCCATTGTCAGGAGTGATGAGCCGTTTGGAATTATGGGACAGTTTATGGACGAGCTTGCACCTGGTTTGAGAACATTTGAGATATATAAGGGATACATGGAAGTTATCGATGTCGAGGAGATATTGAGGGAGGCGGGAATACATGAAATTGCTATATTTTATGGACTTGAGGACATAATCACAAGAAGTCCACTATGGAAAACATTTTCAATAATTAAGAGGCTGACCCCTGCGTTTGTTCAATTTTACAAGCTACCATCCCACAAACTCCACGGGGTGGTTACGAGGGTCGAGATGTAGCCTGATCGGCTATGCGACTGTGTTTAATTCCATAAAAGAAATAAATGAACAGCCCTATTAAGAGCCATACGCCAAATCGAATCCAGGTAATCTTAGGTAGGGAGAGCATCAAACTAACACAGAAACCGATTCCTAAAAGTGGAATCAACGGCACCAAAGGACAACGAAAAGGGCGGTGAATTTGAGGATGAATAATCCGCAGCACTATAATACCGCCGCAAACAATAGTAAATGCAAACAATGTCCCTATGTTGCATAATTCTGCAGCAGTTCCAATATCGATAAACCCGGCAAAACCTGCTACAACTGCTCCTGTAATACACTGGGAGACATATGGAGTGCGTAAGCGGTGATGAACTTTTGAAATCCACGGCCATAAGAGACCATCGCGGGACATGGAAAAAAAGATCCTTGGCTGGCCCATGAGCATTACCAGAAGAACACTCGTAATACCAGCAACCGCACCTGCAGAAACCAAAGCTGATCCCCACTGAAAGCCTAAATGGTTCAAGGCAAGTGCAACAGGGGCTGGGTCGTTCAATTTACCATAGGACACTATTCCGGTAAGAATTGCAGAAACAACAATATATAAGACGGTACAGATACCTAAAGAAAAGATAATCCCTTTTGGCAGATTCCGCTGGGGATCCTTCGTTTCCTCAGCGGCAGTCGACACTGCATCAAATCCTATGTATGCAAAAAAGACAATGGCAGCACCCGTCATTACTCCCTTGAAACCGAAGGGTAGGAAAGGAATCCAGTTTGAAGGTTTTATGTTAAAAATCCCTACCATGATAAAGACGATCAGGGCTGCCAGTTTGACAAAGACCATTGCGCTTGCAAATCTGGCACTTTCCTTGATTCCTATGATCAGAATGGTGGTGAGTAATAGCACAATAATGATTGCGGGAAGATTTACTAATGCCCCTGGTGCTGTTCCCGGGGTCGCAGAACACCAGGCAGGCAGAGAAATTCCCGTTGCATGCAAGATATTTGTAAAATACCCTGACCAACCTATGGCAACCGCTATTGATGCCACGATATATTCAAGAATGAGATCCCAGCCAATGATCCAGGCGATTAGCTCCCCTAAGGTTGCATAGGCATAATTATAAGCACTTCCTGCTACCGGAATTAAGGAAGCAAACTCTGCATAGCATAATGCGGCAAAAGCACAGGCGAAACCCGATATAACAAAGGAAAGGACAATTCCTGGACCGGCAAAGCGTGCTGAGGCTGTCCCTGTTAAGACAAAAATTCCAACGCCGACTATTGCAC